>JAKSQC010000003.1 GCA_024404325.1 Clostridia bacterium | reverse complement strand
TAGAGGTTATGGGACTTGCGGTACTTCCTGCAAGACTCAAAGATGAAATGTCTAACCTTGAAACCGCCATTTTAAACGGTTACGATATACGGAATGATGAGGTTCTTTCAAAACACGCAGATTGGGTTGATGAAATAATCAAAAAGTATAATAATATAAATAAAGATAACATTGACCTAATTATAAAAAAAGAAATCGGAATTGTTTTTTCAAAGGTGCTTGAACATGCAGGCGTATTCAAGAGAAACGTTGAGGGAATTTCAGCATTCTTAAAATTTGCAGGGAGCATAAAATAATGTTTACAAACGTAGTTTCACAGGTTGCTATTTTACTTGTACTTATGCTTATAGGCGTTCTCCTTACAAAGTTCGGAGTATTAAAAGAAAATGCCATAAAAAGTATAACCGATTTGGTTTTATACACCGTTACGCCCTGTGTTATTATTAAATCTTTTGTAAGAAAATTTGAAGTTTCGGCTCTTAAAAATTTACTGCTTAGTTTCCTTATAGCAATTTTAGTGCATATCGGTTTTATTTTGCTTAGCCGTCTTATATTCCGCACGAAGGAAGTGTCACGAAGAAAGGTATTGCAGTTTGGCGTTATTTTCTCGAACTGCGGATATATGTCGCTTCCTCTGCAAGAAGCACTGCTCGGTGATAACGGGGTATTTTACGGCTCGTCTTTTATTGCAATTTTTAACCTTTTTGTATGGAGTTACGGTATACTGCTGATGAGCGGTGACAAAAAGTATCTTACTCCTAAAAAGATGATTCTTAACCCCGGTATAATAGGTCTTGCTTTAGGGCTTATAGTATTTTTGTTTTCCGTTCCTCTGCCAAAAGTTATATATGAACCGATTTCTTATATGGCGTCGCTTAACACCCCTTTGCCGATGATAATTATCGGATATCATTTAACTAAGAGTAAAATATTTAAAGGCAGGGCAGGATTTCTCGCCATAGCCGTAAGACTTGTTTTATTCCCGATGATAGCCCTTGCAATTATGTATCTTTGCGGAATAAGGGGAGATTTGTTTGTATCGGTTGTAATTTCCTGCTGTGCACCCACCGCCGCACTAACTACTATGTTTTCCGATAAGTTCGGCTGTGAAACCGCTTTGTCGGTCAACTTAGTATCACTAAGCACCATCATTTCACTAATAACCATACCACTGATAGTTACCCTCGCACAAATGATTGCATAAAATCAAAAGACACTGCGATTTAACTGCAAAAATACAATAATCTATTCTTATATTCCGTCGGCGTTAGCCGACACATTCATTATTCATTAGACGGTTATTCCTTATTCATTATTCATTTAGAAAATCCTATCACAACCGGCTTAATGAATACTAAATAACGAATAATGAAAAAGGAATAATACAAAGCGAAAATCCTACCACTTACGTGATAGGATTTTCGCTTTGGTGGAGCATCTGCAACCACAGACGAACTCACGGTCGGGTACAAAAACCTTATGTTTGCACCGACTGTATTCTCGAATTGGGTGCGGCAGCTTGCCGCTGGTGGAGATGAGGGGGATCGAACCCCTTACCTCTTGAATGCCATTCAAGCGCTCTCCCAAGTGAGCTACACCCCCATATATAAATATAATAACACATAAAATTTTTTACTTCAAGTAGTAATTTTTTATATGTTAAAGTCTTATAAACTGTAACCCCCAAAAAGAAATTTCTTTTTGGGGGTTAAATGTTGTACAACCATTTAGTACACACATCATCCCGAACATACAAAACGCAAAGTCTTTATTTTTCGGTTCCGACAAATCGGTTTGTCCCCTTGCCGTACTGCGAAAATGTGAGTACTAAAATTTGAAAAATTATATTAACTCGATAATTGCCATTTCAGCAGCATCTCCGCGACGCGGACCCGTCTTGGTTATACGGCAGTAACCGCCGTTTACGTCCATATACTTCGGTGCTATTTCGTTGAAAAGCTTTGCAACGACTGCCTCTTTTGTTATGAACTCCATAGCCTGACGTTTGCTGTGAAGATTGTTTGTCTTAGCGAGTGTAATATATTTTTCCGCCATTGACCTTACCTCTTTTGCACGGGTAACGGTTGTTTCTATCTTGCCGTTTTCAAGAAGATAGGTAACCATCGCACGAAGCATAGCGGTTCTATGGTCGCTGGTTCTTCCAAGTTTACGTGTACCTGGCATTTATATTCACTCCTTTGCTTATTCGTCGTCTTTTTTGAGGCCGAACCCGAATGAATCAAGTTTTGCAATGACCTCTTCAAGAGACTTTCGTCCAAGATTTCTGACCTTCATCATATCTGCCTCTGACTTATTGATGAGGTCTTCAACCGTGTTGATTCCCGCACGCTTTAAGCAGTTAAAACTACGTACGGAAAGATCAAGCTCGTCTATTGTAAGGTCGAGTACCTTTTCTTTCGCATTATCGCTCTTTTCAGCCATAATACTTTCGGTCTCGCTTACGCCCTCGGTAAGATTTAAGAACAACTCAAAATGCTCCATAAGTATCTTTGCAGACAGCGATACTGCCTCGTTTGCACCGATAGAACCGTCTGTCCAAACCTCTAAGGTGAGCTTGTTTTTATCAACAACGTTGCCGACACGGGTGTTATCAACCGTGAAATTAGCTTTCAAAACAGGCGTGTATATTGAGTCTATCGGTATTACCCCGATTACGCTCTGTGCCGGTTTGTTCTGCTCAGCAGGTACATAGCCTCTACCCTTATCGAGTGTCATCTCCATATTGAGTTTTGCACCCTCGTCAAGAGTGGCGATATACATATCAGGATTTAGAATTTCTACCTCTGAATCTGCCTTTATTGATGCCGCCGTTACTACACACGGACCTTCTGCTTCGATATAAATCTTCTTAGAAGTATCAGCGTGAAGTTTTGCAATAAGTCCCTTTAAATTAAGAACTATCTCGGTTACATCCTCTTTTACTCCGGGAATGGTGGAAAATTCGTGTAATATACCGTCTATTTTAACCGTTGTTATGGCAACGCCTGGCAGTATAGAAAGCAATACTCTCCTCATACTGTTTCCGAGTGTCGTAGCATAACCGCGTTCAAGCGGTTCCATTACGAACTTTCCGTATTTTCCGTCTGCGGTCAGTTCAAGTGTATCAATTCTGGGCTTTTCAATTTCTATCATTTAAAAGCTCCATTTCTCCGCACTGCTAATGTTTTTAACACAAATGCCCCAATGCGGTAGACACCGTGCTTTAACTGTTATTATCTTGAATAGTACTCGACTATAAGCTGTTCATCAACAGGAGCCTCAATCTGCTCACGTGTGGGCAGAGCAATTACCTTTGCTGTAAGCTTATCGCGGTCAACATCTATCCACTGCGGTACCGGCTTTGCTGAATTAGCCTCTATAACCGCCTTTATCTTCTCACTGCCACGGCTCTTCTCACAAATTGAGATTTCGTCGCCTGCTTTTAAAAGATATGATGCGATGTCTACGCGGCCTCCGTTTACTTCAAAATGTCCGTGACCGATAAGCTGTCTTGCTTCGGCACGTGATGAAGCAAATCCTACTCTGTATACTACATTATCAAGACGGCTTTCAAGAATTCTCAGCAGGTTATCACCTGTAACACCCTGCTTTCTCTCAGCAACCTCAAAATAATGATGAAACTGATTTTCCTGAACTCCATAGAAACGCCTTGCGGTCTGCTTTGCACGCAACTGCAAGCCGTACTCCGATGACTTCTTTCTACCCTGTCCGTGTTGACCTGGGGCATATCCCCTAAGACCAACCGAACACTTGTCAGAATAGCAACGCTCGCCCTTTAAAAACAACTTTTGTCCCTCACGGCGACACTGTCTGCAAACTGCTCCGGTATATCTTGCCATCTGTTACACCTCCAAAATTTTAGCTGTAAGTTTGTAATTTGTCCTATTATACACGTCTTCTCTTGGGAGGACGGCAGCCGTTGTGCGGTATCGGGGTAACGTCTTTTATCATACTTACCTCAAGACCGGCAGACTGCAATGCACGGATAGCAGCTTCACGTCCTGCTCCCGGACCTTTAACGTAAACCTCAACAGTTTTAAGACCGTGCTCCATAGCAGCCTTTGCCGCCATTTCTGCAGCACTCTGTGCCGCAAACGGAGTAGACTTCTTTGAACCTCTGAATCCGAGTTCTCCGGCAGATGCCCAAGAAAGTGTGTTACCCTGTGTATCGGCAATAGTAACTATTGTGTTATTGAAGGTCGACTGGATATGAGCGGCACCACGTTCAATATTCTTCTTCTCGCGACGACGGCGTGTACCTGTCGTTTTTTTAGCAGTAGCCATTAGTTCTTCCTCCTACTTACTTCTTTTTGTTAGCTATCGTTCTCTTTGGACCTTTACGCGTACGTGCGTTGGTCTTTGAACGCTGACCTCTTACAGGAAGTCCCTTACGATGACGTAAGCCGCGATAGCTGCCAATTTCGATAAGTCGCTTTATATCCAACGCTACGGTACGGCGACGGTCACCTTCAACCTGAAGGTTATGGTCGATATACTCACGCAATTTGGATATATCTTCTTCTGTCAAATCCTTAACACGAATGTCGGGATTTATACCGGTATCCGCAAGGATTTTTTTAGATGTTGTAAGACCGATTCCGTAAATGTAAGTGAGTCCTATTTCAACTCGCTTCTCATTAGGAAGGTCAACACCAGCAATACGTGCCATTAATCAAAGCACCTCCATTATTTTTTGTTAAGAGTAAATTAACCCTGACGCTGTTTATGCTTCGGGTTCTCACAGATTACCATGACTTTACCCTTACGCTTTATGATTTTGCATTTTTCGCAAATCTTTTTAACAGAAGGTCTGACTTTCATACGGATTTTACCTCCTTAAATTTTTGACTGCCAAATTATTTTGAACGCCAGGTAATGCGTCCCTTTGACAGGTCATACGGGGACATTTCAACTGTAACCTTATCACCCGGCAGTATTCGTATAAAGTTCATACGAAGTTTGCCTGATATATGGGCTAAAATTTGATGTCCGCCTTGAATTTCTACCTTGAACATTGCGTTAGGCATTGCTTCAACAACGGTTCCTTCAAGTTCAATCATATCTTCTTTTGACATCGTTATTCCTCCTTAAAACCCGCAGATGCACCGTAACTTTTCAGTGCATTACGAAGTGAACGGTTTGAATTAAACTGCGTTTTATCAAGACTGCTGTTTGTAAGAGCTATATGTTTTATGTTTTTGCGTTTCGGACGTTCTATCGGTCGCTCTTTACCGTCACAGACGTACACAAAACTACCGTCCGTTTCCAAAACTGCCATAAATTTGCCCTTATCCCGTCCTGCCTTTGAACAAACTATTCGACCTTTCATACAACACCTCAAACCACCGTTAAAATCTTTGGTCCTTCGGTCGTGATTGCCACCGTATGCTCAAAGTGAGCCGACAGCGAGCCGTCTTTTGTTATAACAGTCCAACCGTCCGGTAAAACCTTTACATCGGGTTTACCTATGTTTATCATAGGCTCTATTGCAATGGTCATACCGGGTAAAAGGCGAATGCCTCTGCCCTTGATACCGAAATTCGGTACTTCGGGGGCTTCGTGCATTTGAGTCCCTATACCGTGCCCGACAAACTGCCTGACTACAGAATAGCCTCTCGCCTCAACGTAAGATTGCACCGCGTAACCTATATCACCTATCCTGCCGCCGGCACACGCCGCCGCTATGCCTTCGTAAAGGCTCTCTCTCGTCGTGTCCATCAGCCGCTTCGCTTCTTCGGATATATCTCCGCAGGCGAAAGTGGCGGCATTGTCGCCGTGATAACCGTCAAGCTTTGCGCCAAGGTCCACACTTACTATGTCCCCTGACTGTATCCTACGCTTGTTCGAGGGAATACCGTGAATTACCTCGTTGTTGATTGATATACATGCGGTTGCAGGATAGCCTTCGTAGTTTTTGAAATTGGGTACTGCACCCTGCTTTCTTATATACTCCTCTGCTAACCTGTCAAGCTCGGCTGTAGTAACACCCGCCTCAACCGCACTGCCAACTAATTTTAATGCTCCGGCCGATATTCTGCAAGCTTCTCGCATAATCTTTAGCTCTCGGCCGGTCTTAAGCACTACCATACTTTATATCTCCGAAAGTGCTTTCAGTACAAGAGCAGTTGTGTCTTTTACATCGTCCTGACCCTCTACCGTAAGCAACTTATCCTGAGCCTTGTAATAATCTTTTAAAGGTTCGGTGCTTTCGTGATAGATTTTTAATCTGTTAAGCACCGTTTCAGGCTCGTCGTCCTTACGGATTACAAGTTTTCCCTTGCAGACATCACAAACTCCCTCAACTGCCGGCTTCCTATGGTCCATATGATAGCTTGCTCCGCACTTCTCACAAACTCTTCTGCCTGACATACGCTTTACGATTTCACTATCGGAAACCTCTATTGAAAGTGCCGCATCAATCGCAATACCCATATCGTCAAGTGCTTTAGCCTGCGGAATTGTACGGGGAAAACCGTCAAGTATAAACCCGCCGTCACAGTCGGACTCGGCAAGTCGTTCCTTTATGATGCCGATTACAACATCATCGTGAATAAGCTCGCCTTTTTCAATATATGCTTTTGCTTTTAATCCCATTTCTGTACCGTTTTTAAGTGCAGCACGAATAATGTTGCCGGTAGAAATGGTAGGAATATTGTACCTATCAGAGATTACCTCTGCCTGTGTGCCTTTGCCTGCACCCGGTGCTCCCAAAAGAATGAGCGTCATATAAATACTCCTTAACTTCTTAATCGAGAAATCCCTTATAATGACGCATCATCATTTGAGATTCAAGATTTTGTACTGTATCAAGTGCAACACCGACCATAATCAGTACCGACGTACCGCCGAGCGAAATGTTGATTCCGCCAACTGAACCGATAATGATAGGAAGTATTGCTATAACACTTAAGAATATTGCACCCATTAAGGTTATTCTTGACAGTATCTTTGAAATAAAATCAGACGTGGGCTTGCCCGGACGTATACCGGGGACTGCACCGCCGTTTTTACGCAGGTTGTTAGCCATTTCAACAGGATTAAACTGAATTGTTGCATAGAAGTATGCAAAACCGATAATCAAAATGAAATAAACTACTGCGTAAAATACTCCTCTTACACTGAACAGTGACAAAGCCTTATAAAGACTTGACTCGGTTTTAGACATAAAGCCTAAAATCATAGTCGGGAGCATGAGTATTGAAGAAGCAAAGATGATGGGCATAACACCCGACATATTAACCTTAATCGGAATATGTGTGTTTTGACCGCCGTACATCTTGTTGCCTACAACACGCTTAGCATACTGAATAGGAATTCTGCGTTCTGCGTTAGTCATCCAAACGATAAAGCCGATAACTATTAAGAACAGAACCATTATACCTACTACTGCTACCTGCTTGCCGACCTGCCAGTAAGCGAGCATTGCTCTGAAAGCCTGCGGTCCGCGGGAAAGAATACCTGCAAACAACAGGATTGATATACCGTTGCCGATACCCTTGACGTCTATCTGTTCACCGAGCCACATAACAAGTGCTGAACCTGCTGTGAACGCCAATATGATAACAAACGCCGCAAATACAACTGCTCCGCCCGATACGCTTAAATATCCGTTGCCTTTAAGATAGAAGAAATACGCCGTACCTTGGATAAGTGCCAGTATAACTGTTGCATATCGCGTAATGGTAGCAAGTTTCTTCTGTCCTTCCTCGCCCTCTTTTGATAAACGTTCAAGTGCGGGAATGGCAACACAAAGCAACTGAATTATAATTGAGGAGTTGATGTACGGGGTAACCGACATTGCGAATATCGCACCATACTCCAAACCGCCTCCCGTGAGTATTGACAGGTAACTGAAAAATTCATTTGTTGTTCCGCTGTCGCTCGCAGCTTTAAGTGCCGCAACGTCGATATACGGAACCGGAATGACCGAGCCTATGCGGAAAATAGCAATGATAAGAATTGTAAAAAGAATTTTGTTGCGAAGTTCTTTTATTCTCCAAGCATTTTTAAATGTTTCCAGCATACTCAGATCACCTCAGCCTTTCCGCCCGCAGCGTTAATCTTCTCTGCGGCAGAAGCGGAAAATGCGTTAAGATTAACTGTCAGCTTCTTTGTAAGCTTGCCGTTACCTAATACCTTAACAGGCTTATCCGACTTCTTTATTATTCCCTTTTCCACAAGAGCCTTTGCGTCTACCACCGCACCGTCATCGAATACCTCGAGAGCGGCAACGTTGATTGAAATAACTTCTTGTGCAAAAATATTATTGAAACCACGCTTAGGTATACGTCTTTGAAGTGGCATCTGTCCGCCTTCAAATCCCGGTCTCATACCGTGACCTGCACGGGCTTTCTGACCTTTATGGCCTTTACCTGCCGTCTTGCCGTTACCTGAACCGTGACCTCTGCCTATACGCTTTGACTCCTTTGTAGAACCCAAAGCCGGTGACAATTCATGCAATTTCATTGTTCGCACCTCCTTGCTTGATTAACGGTTTTTTAAACCGTACCGTCACTTAAAAGTGACATAATATCGGTATTACTTGCCCTCGATTACCTTAACAAGGTGTGCTACCTTGTTTATCTTTCCCTTGGTCTGAGCGTTATCGGGTTGTACCGATACATCTCCTACCTTGCGAAGTCCGAGTGACTCTACCGTTGCAATCTGGTCCTTCTTAGAACCGATTGTGCTCTTTACGAGCTTTACTGTAAGGCCGGCAGCCTTTTTCCTTGTTGCCATAGTGCTGCTCCTCCTTAACCTATTATTTCTTTTGCAGTCTTACCGCGAACCGCTGCAACCTGCTCTGCATCACGAAGAGATGCAAGACCTGCAACCGTTGCACGAACTACATTGCACGGATTGTTTGAACGCAAAGCCTTTGTACGGATATCCTTAATTCCTACGATTTCAACAACCGCACGTACTGCACCGCCTGCGATAACTCCGGTACCGGGAGCAGCCGGCTTCAAAAGCACCCTGCCTGCACCGAATTCACCGATTGTTTCGTGGGGGATTGTAGTACCCTTTAAGGAAACCTTTATAAGGTTTTTCTTGGCATCTTCAATGCCTTTACGGATAGCGTCCGGAACTTCTCCGGCTTTACCTAAACCGTAACCTACTATACCGTTACCGTCACCTACAACTACAAGTGCGGAGAACTTCATTATACGTCCGCCCTTTACGGTTTTAGATACACGGTTTATAGCAACTACGCGTTCTTGTAAATCTAATGTTGATGCGTCAATATTTGTAGCCAAAAGTATTCCTCCTCCTTCTTAGAACTTGAGGCCGCCCTCACGGGCACCTTCGGCAAGCTCCTTGACACGGCCGTGATAGATATATCCGCCACGGTCAAATACGACCTGCTCTATACCCTTTGCTGCGGCACGTTCAGCTATTAACTGTCCAACCTTACGGGCACCCTCTTTGTTTGAGCCGTTCTCTGCGAAATCTTTTTCGTTTGAGGACGCTGCCGCGAGAGTTACACCGTTTACATCATCGATAAGCTGGGCGTAAATATTGCTGTTGGAGCGGAATACGTCAAGACGCGGACACTGTGCTGTACCGCTGATCTTGGAACGAACACGGGCATGGCGTTTAAGTCTTGCCTGATTACTGTTCGGTTTATTAACCATTTCGATAACACTCCTTTATTACTTCTTAGCACCCTTGGCAGCTTTACCCTCTTTGCGGCGGATATGCTCGTCAACGTACTTGATACCCTTGCCCTTGTACGGCTCAGGCGGACGTTTCTTGCGTACATCTGCTGCAAATTGACCTACCAACTGCTTATCTGCACCGCTGATAATAATGCTATTAGCAGACGGTACTTCTACCTTTATTCCCTCTACTTCGGGAATGATTACCTGATGAGAATAACCCAAGTTCATAACAAGGTTGTTGCCCTGCTTCTGTGCACGGTAACCTACGCCGTTTACTTCAAGCTCTTTTTTATAGCCCTCGGTTACACCGATTACCATATTTGCTATAAGTGTACGGGTAAGTCCGTGCATAGCACGATGCTCCTTGTTGTCTGTCGGACGGGTAACTATTATTTCGCTACCCTCTACTGCAACAGTGATGTCGGGATTGTGAGTCGTCTTAAGCTCGCCTTTCGGTCCCTTTACGGTAACCTCGTTGCCCGCTATCTTGACGTCAACTCCTGCCGGAATTGTTATAGGCTTCTTTCCTATTCTTGACATTACTACTGCACCCCCTTACCAAACGTAAGCGAGGACTTCTCCGCCGACGTTTGCCTGACGTGCCTGCTTGTCTGTCATTATTCCCTTTGAGGTGGAAAGGATTGCTATTCCAAGGCCTTTCATTACCTTAGGCATATCCTCTACATTTGTGTAAATACGCAAACCCGGCTTTGATACTCTGCGTATACCGGTGATTGTCTGCGATTTGTTCTGGCCGTACTTCAATACAATGTGAATTACGCCCTGCTTACCGTCTTCTTCAACGGTAAAACTGCTGATGTATCCCTCGTCAAGCAATATCTGTGCTATTGCTTTCTTTACCTTTGACGCAGGTACATCTACCGAATCGTGTTTCGCTGAAGATGCATTACGTATTCTTGTAAGCATATCAGCTATTGTATCGGTGATTTGCATGCCGTAAACCTCCTTTAGCTTTACGCCTTACCAGCTTGCCTTCTTAACGCCCGGAATCTCGCCTTTGTATGCGAGTTCTCTGAAGCATATACGGCAGATGCCGTACTTGCGAAGATAAGCGTGCGGGCGGCCACAGATTTTGCATCTGTTATACTGTCTTGTTGAAAATTTAGCAGGACGTGCCTGACTTACTTTCATAGATGTTTTAGCCATAATTGCTTCTCCTTACTTCGCAAACGGAGCACCCATAAGTGTTAATAACTCACGAGCTTCTTCGTCCGTTTTGGCAGTTGTGACAAATATTATGTCCATACCGCGAACTTTATCAATTTTGTCGTACTCGATTTCGGGGAATATCAACTGCTCCTTAACGCCCATAGCATAGTTGCCACGTCCGTCAAATGCGTTGGGGTTTATTCCTCTGAAGTCACGAACTCTCGGAAGAGCTGTATCAAACAGTCTCTCGATAAATTCGTACATTCTCTCGCCGCGAAGTGTTACCTTTGCACCTATCGGCATACCGGTACGCAACTTGAAGTTCGCTACCGACTTCTTTGCACGGCAGGGTACGGCTTTCTGACCTGTGATTTTTCCGAGGTCTGATATGGCGGCGTCGATAACCTTTGCGTTATCCTTTGCCTCACCACAACCTACGTTGATAACGACCTTTTCGAGCTTCGGAATCTGCATGACGCTCTTATAGCCAAACTTGGTCATCAATGCAGGTGCAACCGAATTTTTGTATTCGTCCCTTAGCGTTGACATTTGTCATGTTCCTCCTTACTCTAAAACGTCTCTCCGCATTTCTTGCAAACGCGGTCTTTTTTGCCGTCCTCGTAGAACTTAGTGCCTACTCTGGTCGGCTTATTGCACTTGGGGCATACTAACTGCACTTTGCATGCGTAAATAGCACCCTCTGTTTCGATGATTCCCGACGGGTCTCCGGCCTTTTTGGGTTTAACGTGTTTCTTTACCTTGTTAAGTCCCTCTACTATGACCTTGCCCTCTTTCGGACTAACCTCAAGAACCTTACCGGACTTCTTTTTGTCCTTTGCATCTCCTGTTAGGAGTACAACAGTATCGCCGGTCTTAATGTGAAGTTTACTCATATTCTTTTTACCTCCCATTAAAGTACTTCAGGAGCAAGTGAAAGAATTTTTGTGTAATCCTTGTCACGTAACTCTCTGGCTACCGGCCCGAAAATACGGGTTCCTCTCGGGTTCTTATCGTCACGGATAAGAACTGCCGCATTTTCGTCAAATCTGATGTATGTGCCGTCATTACGACGAAGACCTTTTGCAGAACGTACTACAACCGCCTTTACAACATCGCCCTTCTTTACCGTACCACCAGGAGTGGCTTTCTTTACAGAAGCAACGATGACGTCGCCAATGTTGGCATACCTCCTTTTGGAGCCTCCAAGAACCCTGATGCACATTATTTCTTTTGCACCGGTGTTGTCGGCAACCTTGAGGTAACTCTGTTGTTGTATCACAGTGGTTTCCTCCTTGTAAGACTACTTAGCCTTTTCAATTATTTCGGCAACGCGCCATCTCTTGTCCTTTGAGAGAGGTCTCGTTTCCATGATGAGTACTCTGTCTCCTATACCGCAGGAGTTGTTTTCATCATGAGCCTTAAGTCTGATTGTGTTTTTGATAATCTTCTTATAGAGCGGATGCTTTACGTTGTCCTCAATTGCTACTACAACGGTTTTGTCCATCTTGTCGCTTACAACCTTGCCCACTCTCGTTTTACGAAGGTTTCTTTCGCTCATTACTGTTTACCTCCCTGCTTTAAGCGTTAGTGCTGTCGCTTAACTCTTTCTCGCGGATGATAGTCTGTACGCGAGCAATGTCTTTCTTGACAGCAACTATACGCATTGGGTTATCGAGCTGGTTAATGGCGTGCTGGAAACGCAGGTGGAATAATTCCTCTTTCAGCTTTCCCAACTGCTCATTAAGCTCAGGTAAAGTGTTATCTCTGATTTCCTTTGCATTCATTACTGCTCACCACCCGTTTCTTTAGCTACAAACTTGCATTTTATCGGAAGCTTGTTAGCCGCAAGACGCATAGCCTCTCTTGCAAGTTCCTCGGATACGCCGCCGATTTCGAACATAACGCGTCCGGGTTTTACCACTGCAACCCAATATTCCGGTGAACCTTTACCTGAACCCATTCGGGTTTCAGCCGGTTTCTCGGTTATCGGTTTGTCTGGGAAAATTTTTATCCATACCTTACCGCCACGCTTGATATAACGTGTCATAGCAATACGGGCAGCCTCTATTTGGTTGGAAGTGATCCACGCAGGCTCTAAAGCCTGAAGACCAAAGTCACCGTGGGTAACTGTAGTACCACGTGATGCAGCACCGGTCAAACGACCACGCTGTACTCTACGGTACTTTACACGCTTAGGCATTAACATTAGCGTGAACCTCCTTGCTTTTTATTGCTGCGACGGTTCTCATTAAGAACCTCACCCTTGTATATCCAAACCTTGACACCGATTTTACCGTAGGTCGTATCTGCCTCTGCAAAACCGTAGTCAATGTCTGCTCTGAGTGTCTGAAGCGGAATAGTACCTTCGTGATACTGCTCGCTTCTCGCAATTTCAGCACCGCCTAAACGGCCTGAACACTGTGTCTTTATACCCTTTACGCCAAGACGCATAGCTCTGCCCATTGCAAGCTTCATCGCCCTGCGGAAAGATATACGCTTTTCAAGCTGTAATGCAATGTTCTCGGCAACCAATGTTGCATTGGCGTCGGGATTTTTAATCTCAACAATGTTGATTATTACAGGCTTGCCTAACTTTTCCTGACACGTTACACGTAACTTCTCGATTTCCGTTCCGTTACGTCCGATAACCATACCGGGCTTTGCACAGTGAATGTGCAATCTTACCCGTTTCTCATCACGTTCGATTTCGATTTTTGCAATACCCGCTGAGGCTAATGCCTTTTTAAGGTATTTACGGAGGTTGTAGTCCTCAACCAATGTGTCACCGAATTTGGCGTCATTGGCAAACCAACGTGAGTCCCAGTTCTTGATTATGCCGACACGTAAACCGTGCGGATTAACTTTCTGACCCATATCTTAACCTCCCTTTCTTAAATCTCACGTTCTTTAAGAACGATTGTCATATGACTTGTTCTCTTTAAGATGCGGTGTGCTCTGCCGTGGTCCTTTGCACGGATTCTCTTAAGAGTAGGTCCGGGACATACAAGGCACTCTGCAACGTAGAGTTTAGACATATCCATATTTTTTTCTTCGGCATTTGCCATTGCTGAATGAAGCAACTTCTCCAAATACTCGCAGGCGGACTTAGGAGTAAATTTGAGAATAGCCATAGCTTTTTCAGCATCCTCGTTTCGGATTAAATCCAAAACTATTTTCACCTTACGGGGTGAAATACGGGCGTATTTAAGTGTAGCCCTTGCTTCCATAAGTTCAATCTCCTTTCGGCCGCTTACTTGCCGGTTGTCTTAGCACCGGCGTGACCTTTAAACGTTCTTGTCGGTGCAAACTCACCGAGTTTGTGACCAACCATATCCTCAGTTACATATACCGGAACGTGCTTACGTCCGTCATGTACTGCAAAAGTATGTCCGACGAAATCGGGGAATATGGTAGATGAACGGCTCCATGTTTTGAGCACGCGTTTTTCACCGGCTTCATTCATTGCAAGAACTCTTTTGTACAAAGCTGGTTGTACATAAGGGCCCTTTTTAACGCTTCTTCCCATTATGAAATCTCCTTTCGTCCGACTTACTTACGACGCTTTACGATATACTTATCGCTGTGCTTGTTCTTCTGACGGGTCTTGTAACCGAGTGCAGGTTTACCCCACGGGGTTACAGGTCCCGGACGTCCTACAGGTGACTTACCTTCACCACCGCCGTGCGGGTGGTCATTCGGGTTCATTACAGAACCGCGGACTGTCGGTCTCCAACCCATATGACGCTTACGTCCTGCTTTACCGTAGTTGACATTTGCATGCTCAGGGTTTGATACAACGCCTACCGTTGCCATACATACCTCGGGAACATTACGGAGTTCTCCTGAGGGAAGACGTAACAACGCCATACCGTTTTCCTTTGCCATAAGCTGTGCCATATTTCCGGCACTGCGGGCAAGCTGTGCACCCTTGCCGGGGTAAAGCTCAATGTTGTGTAAGAAAGTACCTACAGGAATGTTTACAAGCGGAAGTGCGTTGCCGGGCTTGATGTCTGCATCAGGTCCGCTTACTATCTTATCGCCGACCTTAAGGTCTTGCGGTGCGATAATATAACGCTTCTCGCCATCCTCGTACTGTACAAGTGCTATAAACGCAGAACGGTTCGGGTCATACTCAAGAGTAAGTACCGTTGCGGGAATTCCGAAACGCTCCCTCTTGAAATCTATTACTCTGTACTTTCTGCGGTTTCCGCCGCCTCTGTGACGGACTGTTATTCTGCCGTAACTGTTACGTCCGGCATTCTTCTTAATCGGTTCAAGCAAACTTCTCTCCGGTGCTACCTTTGACAACTCTGAATAATCCATAGTTGTCATATTACGGCGACCGTTAGTAGTCGGCTTATAATGTTTTATTGCCATTTGTTTCACTCTCCTATTTTGGCTTAGCGAAGTCATTTTCGACTTCATACATCACCGGAAAATTTAATTTCCCGTACGCTTGCTTTGACATCTAATATCTGTCTTACATCAAACCGTCAAAGAACTCTATCGGCTTTGAAGACGGCTTTAATGTTACGATAGCCTTTTTCCACGATGCGGTGTAACCCTCATAACGTCCCATTCTTCTTGCCTTACCGCGTACGTTTACGGTGTTTACCTTGGCAACGTCTACCTTGAACAACTTTTCAACTGCGTCTGCAATTTCAATTTTACTTGCGTTCTTAGCGACCTTGAAGGTGTATTTCTTTCCTGAAATTCCGGACATACTCTTCTCTGTGATTACCGGAGCAATAATGATATCCTGTGCGGTTTTCATTATGCGTACACCTCCTCTAATTTCTCAACAGCACCCTTTACCATAATAAGTGTATCTGCATTTATTATATCGTAGGTGTTGATTGTGTTTACCTGTGCAGACTTAGCACCAGCAATGTTTGCAATGCTCTTAACTGCAAAAGGATTATTGCTGTCAAGTACTATTAAAGACTTCTTTCCTGCACCTATTGCATTAAGGCAGGCAACAACCGTCTTTGTCTTGTACTCTTCCATTTTAAGTTCGTCTAAAACAATCATATTGCCTGTTGCAACCTTATCGGAAAGTGCGGACAAAAGTGCCAAACGGCGAACTTTCTTATTAAGAGAATAAGAATAATCTCTCGGCTTCGGAGCGTGGACAATACCACCGTGTCTCCACTGCGGAGCTCTCGTAGAACCCTGACGTGCGTGGCCTGTTCCCTTTTGTCTCCAAGGCTTCTTACCGCCTCCGGAAACCTCTGTACGGGTTAAAGTGGATTGTGTGCCCTGACGTCTGTTGGCAAGATAGTTGACAACTGCCATATGCATAACTACTGCATTCGGTTCAATACCGAAAATAGCGTCGTTTAAATCTATTTTACCTACGCTTTTACCTGTCATATCAACAACTGAAATCTTTGGCATAGTTCAAAACACTCCTTCCCTTAAGCCTTAACGCTATCGAAAAGAACTACTATTCCGCCCTTAGGACCGGGAACGGCACCCTTTACGGCGATTATGTTCTTCTCTGCGTCTACTTTAACTACGCTCAGGTTCTGAACCGTTACACGCTCGTTACCTAAGTGACCTGCCATCTTCTTGCCCTTGAATACTCTTGAAGGACTTGAGCAGGCACCGAGTGAGCCACCGTGACGGTGTACAGGACCGGTACCGTGAGTCTCCTTAAGGCGTCCGAAGTTCCAACGCTTGATAGTGCCGGCATAACCTTTACCTTTAGAAGTTCCTCTTACGTCTACCGCATCACCCTCAGCGAATACGTCAGCCTTGATGATGTCGCCTACGTTCATACCGCTTATATCTTCAAAGCGGAACTCGCGAAGGACTTTCTTAGGAGCAACGTCGCCTTTTGCGAAGTGTCCCTTAGCAGGTTTATTAACCTTTGAAGCTTTCAGGTCTCCGAAGCCTACCTGAACTGCCTCATAACCGTCGTTCTCTGCGGTCTTCTTCTGTGCTACTACGCACGGACCTGCCTCTATAACAGTAACCGGAACGACATTTCCGTTTGCATCAAAAAGTTGTGTCATACCTAACTTCTTGCCTACAATACCTTTTTTCATAGTTTTTTCCTCCTTTGGTTATTGGTCAGACTGTGCTGACTTGACCACACCGGATACTAGATGCTAGACATTAGATACTAGACTCTAGACACTCGTCTGCTATCCAAAATTAAAGCTTAATTTCGATTTCGACTCCGGCGGGAAGCTCAAGACCTGTCAGAGCCTCAACAGTTTTGTTGGAAGGTCTGATAACGTCAATAAGCCTTTTGTGTGTCCTCATTTCGAATTGCTCACGGCTGTCCTTATACTTATGAACAGCACGAAGAATGGTAACGACTTCCTTTTCGGTGGGTAGCGGTACGGGACCTGAAACCCTGGCACCTGTACGTTTAGCGGTTTCCACAATTTTTTCTGCGGACTGGTCTACAAGAGCATGGTCGTAACCCTTAATACGAATTCGGATTTTTTCTTTCACTGCCATGTGAATTTTCGCCTCCTAAAATTGGTTGGCGGGCAAAACTTACACCGCACCGTGCGTTTCTTTCCGGTGCAATATAAAACCGGCAATTGCTGGGGTCACAGACAATTCCGGAGCAGCGACTCGCATCGCCGCGGCACTCAAAATTCGCAAGTATTTTAAATGCCTTCCAAAGTTCTTTCGCCCGGTTTAAAATCGGACATACTCCGCGGAAATTTCCCGACTCGAGGTCGGCCACCTCCCGCATCAACGCATGTTTTTGTACACCACAACAGTGGCGTGCTTTGAAATAATACCATAAAAGCCCATTAAAATCAAGTATTTTTTACAAAAAATTTCTTACAAACATAACGAATTTTTACAAACGTATTTATGTATATTTAACAAATAATAAAAATAACCGCCCTGACCTGAGAAAATCAAGCGGTTATTCCTTAATCACTGGTTTTGAGGTTGTAACCGTCTATCGGTTGCCTTTCTGTTGTTAGTGTCTAATTTCTATTGCCGTCCGCAGTAGCTCTAAAAACTAAAAACCAATTCGTCCGCAGGACACCTTGACACTGAATACTCAATGCTTAATGCTGAATGCTATTCATTATTAACTCAAGTAATTCTTCGGCTCTTTTTGTATTTCCAGAAAGGTACAAAAAACCGAAAAGGGTTTCAAGTCCCGTTGCGATATGGTACTGTGCGTTTGAGGAATTTTTAGGCGTTGTGCTTGTATGAAAATTTCTGCCTCTTTTAAATACCGACAGTTCTTCCTCGCTTAATACAGGCTCGATAATCTTAAATGCCTTTGCCTGTGCAGAAGCGTTTACAAGTTCAACCGACAGTTTATGTAGTTCTCCCGACGGTCGGTTTACCTTTGCCAAAGCGGTGCGTACATATAAGCCGTACACACCGTCACCTACAAATGCCAATACCGACGGACTTAACTGTTTTGCATTATCCATCATCTTCACCTACGGAACGTAATCAAACTCTACATCATAAACGCTTACGGTGTCGCCCTCTTTAACGCCTGCATTAACAAGTGCATCAATAATACCGCTCGAACGCAGTACACGTTCAAAGTACTGTAGTGACTCGTAATCGTCGGGGTCTACATTATTCATAACGTCAAGCAGCCACGGTGCATCTTCCACGAAAAATACGCCGTCGCACGCCCTTATATTAAAGGGGCGTTTTGTCTTAACGGTATAATCAACAACCGGTTTCGGCTCTGCTGTATACTTTTTAATTGCGGGAAGTTTTGCAAGATGTGCCGCCACACTGCCTATAAGTTTATCCGTACCCTCTGCAATCGCCGCCATAACGGGGAAAAACTCGTACCCTTTATCTTCAAAATACTTTTTTATCTCTTCAAGTTTTTCATCTTCAATAAGGTCACATTTATTGCCTACCACAATTTGCGGACGGTCTTTAAGTTCTTCGCTGAAAACCGCAAGTTCCTTATTGATTTTAATAAAATCTTCTATCGGGTCTCTGCCCTCACTGCCCGAAACGTCTATAACGTGCAGTAACATTCGGCAACGCTCAACGTGACGCAAAAACTCGTGACCGAGTCCTACGCCCTCGCCTGCACCCTCGATTAGTCCCGGTATATCCGCCATAACAAAGGAAGAACCCTCGCCCATTCGCACCACACCTAAAACGGGTGTAAGGGTGGTAAAATGGTAGTTTGCAATTTTCGGTTTTGCTTCGCTTACAACCGAAATAAGGGTTGATTTACCCACATTCGGAAAACCTATTAGTCCAACGTCCGCTAAAAGTTTAAGTTCAAGTGTTACGTCGAGTTCTTCTCCGGGGTTGCCGTTTTTTGCAAACCTCGGCACTTGACGGGTAGCCGTTGCAAAGTGCATATTGCCCCAACCGCCGTTACCGCCTTTTGCTATTACTATCTGTTCATCATCTGATATATCGGCTATTATCCTGCCTGTTTCGGTATCCTTTACAAGAGTACCTTTAGGCACACTGATTACAAGGTCGGGTGCTTTCTTTCCGCTACACCTTGACGCACCGCCGTTTGCACCGTTCTCGGCACAATATTTCCTTTTATAGCGAAAGTCTGCAAGCGTAGAAAGGTTATCGTCCGCTTTAAATATTATATTTCCGCCTTTTCCGCCGTCACCGCCGTCAGGACCGCCGGCTGCTACGTACTTCTCTCTATGAAAAGATACTGCACCGTTTCCGCCGTTACCCGCTTTAAGATGTATTTTTGCTATGTCTACAAACATCAGTCTTCTCCACCGTCAAAAGAATCGTCAAATTGAGGCTGGGCATTTATTACCTCTTCATATATATTTTTTGCCCGTTCAAGGTCACTTTCATCCACATAAATATCTTCGGCTACAAGTCCGCCTCCGAAAATCAGTTTCATTCCCGATTCCGACTCGTCACAAAAATATGGTATACCATTGTCTTTTAATGCGTCCTTAAAAATTTCACAAGTAACTATGTCTTCTACCGATACTGCAAGAACGGGGTTTTTTATCTCTATTGTTTTTTCTTCTTCCTTTTCGGAATTTTCCATTAACTCTGCTCCACACAACGGGCAAAGTTCCACATCGTCCTCACACTGAGCTAAGCAAACGTGACACTCTTTCATAACGCAATTCTCCTTTCGGTTAAAAAAATTCGGACAGCACCTTAAAAATTAAAGCCACCGTCCGAATACCTTTTAAAATAAATTACTGCTCTACTGCGTAGATGCTAACCTGCTTACGGTCTCTTCCTACACGTTCAAACTTAACCTTACCGTCTATAAGTGCAAATAAGGTGTCGTCAGAACCGCGACCTACGTTGTTTCCGGCATGGATATGTGTTCCTCTCTGGCGAACTAAAATATTGCCTGCAAGAACAAATTGTCCGTCGCCTCTCTTAACTCCGAGACGCTTTGACTCACTGTCACGACCGTTCTTTGTCGAACCCATACCTTTTTTATGAGCGAACAGTTGAATGTTAATCTTCAACATTGTATCTACACCTCCGTGATAATTCTAATTCTCTTTTTGTACTGTTTTGAAAGCTCCGTTATATGAAGCCTTAAGCCCTCAAGTACCACTCTTGAACTTTCCGATATGTCATTTACGGTAATTTCAATGAAGGCATCGTCCACCGCTATTTCGCATTTATCCCCAATTATTTCGCTAACCGTATTAGCAGCCATATAAGCGGCGGACGAAACTGCCGAACAAACAATTTTTCCATCTGTATCGTCGCAGTTATCCGAACTGTGACCTTCTATCTTAAATCCGTAAATACCTTTATCATCAGAAAAAAACTCAACCTTAGTCATAACTAACCGATTTCGTTTATCTGTACCTTAGTATAGGGCTGTCTGTGTCCCATTTTACGTGAACTGCTTTTCTTCGGCTTATAGGTAAATACCGTTACTTTCTTACCCTTGCCGTTCTTTAAAACGGTGCCTTTTACGAAAGCGTCCTTAACGTAGGGCTTACCAACCTTAAGGGTTCTGTTGCTTACTGCAACTACCTTATCAAAGGTAACCTCTTCGTCAACCTCGGCGTTAAGCTTTTCAACGTAAATAACGTCACCGTTTTCAACACGGTACTGCTTTCCGCCCGTTTCAATAATAGCGTACATTCTCTTTACACCTACCTGATATAATAACAGTCTCGCTATAGTTAGGCGTACACTCTAAATAAGCATAACTTTAAAGCCCACAATATGCGGCTTGAATATTCTAACATACCGCAACAGTTTTGTCAAGGAATATTTTGCTTAAATTACATTATTTCAATTTTTATTCATCTTCATCTATAATCTCGTAATAGTATTCGTATTTTACTTCTTTTTCCGTTTCATTGATATTTATTATTTTCCTACCTTTATTTTGTGCATAAGCAAGGGTGTTTTTTGTACCTCCCGACTTGCCGTCAAACCACGTGACTACCGTATCGCAGTTATCCACCATAAACTCGTTTCTTTTTTGATAACAGCCTTTAAAATAACTGTCGGATATCAGTATTACGTTGTCAGCTTTTTTAAGTATCCCGCTATAACGCTTTTTCCAATCGTCGGTAAATGAATTAGACTGTTCAATAAAAGGTACGGCACAGATAAGTTTTATAGGCACTTTTTTAAAAGCACGCTTTGCAAAAAGCACCGTTTCGGCGGCTATTATATCAAAACCCATAGCCATACCGCTGTAAAATATATTACAACCGTTTTCGGCAAGGGAAAATACCGTTTCGGTAAGTTTGTTTTCAAAGTCGGTATACTCCCGATTTTTACCGTCAAGCAAAAACGGGAATTTAGACGGTCTGTATCCCGTAAAACAACAGCTTTTTGCCTTTCCTTCCATACGTTTCCTCCAAAATTTTTTGTTTCTTGTGTCCTTGACTTAAAATTGAATATGGAATATAATATACTTAACTTTAAGGGGTGAATTTATGGACGCAATAGACTTAAAAATTATATCAATTCTTGAAAAAAATGCAAGAATACCGCTTAAAAATCTTGCCGAACAGGTTTTTCTGTCGTCACCCGCGACGGCGTCAAGAATTGAAAAACTTGAAAAAGAGGGGATTATAATCTCCTATTCGGCACGTCTTGACCTAAAAAAATTAGGGCTTCCGATAACTGCGTTTATCAATCTTGATTTAGACCCCAAGCAAAAACCCACTTTTTATCCGTTTATCTGTTCGCACCCAAACGTGCTTGAATGTAACTGTGTTACAGGAAGATATTCACAACTTCTAAAGGTGGCGTTTGAAAGCACCGAAGCACTTGACGCATTTATAGGCGAACTTAACAACTTCGGGCATACCGAAACACAGATAGCCTTTTCCTCACCTAAACCGCCCTGCGAAGCGGCAATAGAAGAGATAGAAAACAATAAACACTGAAATTATAATTTTTTCTTGTAATCTTCTCCAAAAAGTTTATCTGCAAACCAAACTTCGTCTACGGTGAATGTTTTACCGTTTAGGTAGTTTAAAATTCCTGCGTCGGTATTAAAATAAAAACTCAATTTATACGAATATAAAGCTTGCTTATCGAAACCTAATTTTTTATCGGTGGCAAGCTTTCCGTATTTTCCGTCACCCAACAGCGGATGACCTATTGACGCTAAATGTGCTCTTATTTGATGTGTGCGTCCCGTTAAAAGTTCTATTTCCAAAAGCGAAAGACCGTTTTTGCTCTGCAATACTTTATACCGCGTTTTTATAGTGCGCGCAGAGTCGGTTTTTTCCTTTAACAGATACACCTTGTTTTTACTCTCGTTTTTTTCAAGGTATCCGCTGAGTGTGGCGACAGCCTTTTTCGGTGTGCCGTGAACTACCGTAAGATAGCGTTTGTCTATTTCCCTGTTCTTTATTTTCTCACAAATAATTCTAAGTGCCTGTGCGTTTTTTGCGGCTATTACTATACCGCCCGTATTACGGTCTATTCTGTTGGCAAGTTGGGGTTTAAAGCTATTCTCTTCTGTCGGGTCATACTCGCCCTTATCATACAAATAATGCTGTATTCTGCCTATCAAAGTATCTCTATACTCGTTTTCATCAGGGTGTACCAAAAGTCCCTGCTTTTTATCAACCAAAAGTATGTTTTCATCTTCGTACACTATATTAAGTTTTGCAGGTGCATTTAAAAAATCGTACTTAGGCTCTGCGGGTATAAAAAACTCGTCATTTATATACGCCTCGACGGTATCACCCTCAAAAAGCCTTGTGTTTATCTCTGCACGTTTCGAGTTTACCTTTATTCTTTTCGTTCTTATATACTTATACATAAGCGTTTGCGGTAAATTAGGACATACCTTACAGACAAACTTATCAAGACGCTGTCCCGCATCATTTTTACCTATTACAAAACTTTTCACTAATTCACTTCCTTTTGAGTTTTACGGAACGAGCAATTCTCGCTGTGGCTCGGTCACGCCACGGCTCTGACAGTACACCGGACTGTCATTCACTACCGTGGTCGCCGCCTTCGGCTACCCGTTCCCTACGAAGTAATTTTTTCGTTGCACAAAAAATGGGAAAACTCAAAACACTTCCTATATTGATTTTTTGTTTGAAAAAATGTATAATTATCAAAAAGGTGGGATTTTATGGGCGACAATATTCACAAAGGTCACAGAATAAGACTTAAAAGAGAGTTTATTAACAACGGTTTTGACGAAAAAACTCCGCCTCATAAAATCCTTGAACTTTTGCTGTTTTACTGTATTCAGCAAAAAAACACAAATGTTTTGGCACACGAACTGATAGACCGTTTCGGAAGTATATCGGGAGTGCTTGACGCACCGATAGAGGAACTTGTAAAATTTAACGGACTTACCGAAAACAGTGCGGTACTTCTTAAAGTTATAATACCGATAGCCCGAATATATTTTATCGAAAAGGGTGACAGGGACAGAGCCTTTTCAGGGTTGGATGATATCGGAGATTTTTTATTAGATAAATACAGAGGGTTTACTGTTGAAAAATTCAGTGTGCTTACACTTGACCCGTCAGGCAGAAAACTATCATTTAACTTTATTGCCGAGGGTGATATATCAGCAGTTGGTATATCAATACGTCAGATAATAAAATGTGCGGTAAACTCAAATGCCACAGGTGTAATAGTGGCTCACAACCACCCTAACGGAATGGCTCTGCCGAGTGCATCGGACGTTAAACAAACTCATTTGATTGCATCAGCACTGTCCCACATTGAAATTAAACTTATAGACCATATAATAATTTCAGATAATGACTATGTCTCTATGCGTCAAAGCCAAGAATATGCAGATATTTTCCACTGAATTTTATAATAATACCTACGCCCATTTATGTCAACGAACAGACGGTATGAGATTTCATACCGTCTGTTTTTATTAAAAGCAATTTTGCGGTGACAGGTCACCTGTTTTTTAATTCGCTTACAAATTCTTCAACACGGTTTAGTGCTTCGGTTATGTGTTCAACACTGTAACAGTATGACGCTCTGACAAAACCCTCTCCGCCTTTTCCGAAAGCAGTACCCGGAACTAAAGCCACCCGTTTTGTTTCAATAAGTTTTTCGCAAAACTCATCGCTTGTCATACCGGTAGACTTGATACACGGAAAGGCATAAAAAGCACCTTTAGGCTCTCTGCATATAAGTCCTGCTTTATTGAAACCGTTTACAATAAAGCGTCTTCTTCTGTTGTACTCCTCTTTCATAGACTCAACTGCCTCATCACATGAACGCAAAGCCTCTATTGCCGCGTACTGCGACATTGTAGGAGCAGACATTATACCGAATTGATGTATTTTTGTTATCTGTCCTATTATTTCATTAGGCCCGCAGGCATAACCGAGTCGCCAACCCGTCATTGAAAAGGACTTTGAAAAACCGTTTACGGTAACCGTTCTTTCCCGCATACCGTCAACCGACGCTACTGCCACATGACCTTCATCACCAAAGTTAAGTTCCGAATAAATCTCATCGGAAATAACTAATATGTTTGTACTTTTAAGTACTTGTGATAACGCCTCTATATCTTTTCTTTCCATTATTGCACCCGTGGGGTTGCACGGATACGGCAATATAAGTAATTTTGTTTTCGGCGTTATAACATTTTTTAAAAGTTCGGGTGTGACTTTAAAATCGTCCTCTGCCCTCGTTTCTATTATTACGGGTGTACCGCCTGCAAGCATCGTCATAGGCTCATAGCAGACATAACTCGGTTGAGGTATTATTACCTCGTCCCCTCTTTGCACTATCGCTCTTATGGCATTATCTATTGCCTCGCTTCCGCCCACCGATACCAAAATCTCATCTTCGGGCGAATATTTTACACCGTACTTTCTTTCGTAGTACACCGATATTTCATCCCTGAGAGCAGAAAGTCCCCAATTGGAGGTGTACCTCGTTTTTCCGCGTTCAAGAGCGTTTATGCCCGCCTTTCGTATCTGCCAAGGCGTTTTAAAATCAGGTTCACCGACACCTAAAGATATTACGTCATCCATTGTTGCCGCTATGTCAAAGAACTTCCTGATACCCGAGGGCTTTATCTCCTGTACGGTACTGTTAAGTACCTTTGAATAATCAATCATAAAAGGATTTGCCCCCTGTCGTCAACCTCGTTTTCACAAAGTTTAACGTCCAACTCTTTATATCTACGCAAAACAAAATGCGTCGCGGTTGAAGTGACGGAGTCCATTGGGGCTAACTCTCTTGCAACAAAACGTGCCACGTCCTGTAAGGTCTTACCCTTTACCACTACGTTAAGGTCATAACCGCCAGACATAAGATACACAGACTCAACTTCGTCATAAGAAGATATTTTTTCCGCTACCTCTTCAAAACCGCAGTCTGCCTTTGGAACAACATTTATTTCAATTATTGCAGATACATAAGCACCGTCAAGTTTTTCCCAGTCGATAACAGTCTTATATCCGCATATTACACCGTCTTTTTCAAGACGTTTTATCTCTGCCTTAATATCATTTACATTCATATCGAGCATTGTTGCAAGTTCCTCAACTGTATACCTTGCATTTCGGTTTAAAAGTTTTAAAATTTCATTTTTCATACTTCTCTTACTCTCCTATCATTTAAAACTTTCGCCCTTATGCTTTATTATGCATCAGGGCGAATTGCATTCAGTTATGAATTTATTGCTTTTTAAGGGCGATAGCCTGTTTTGCCTTTTCGACAATATTTACCGCACGCAAACCAAACTCGTCAAGAAGTTTTACCGCAGGTCCCGAGTGACCGAAAACGTCATAAACGCCTAATTTAACAACCGGTACGGGGTAATTTTCACAAATAACCTCGCTTACCGCACTTCCGAGACCGCCTATTACCGAATGTTCTTCTGCCGTAACTATTGCACCTGTCTGCTTTGCCGCCTCTAATATTATATCTTTATCAATAGGTTTAATAGTAGCCATATTGATTATTCTTGCGTTAATTCCCTGTTCTTTTAAAATATCATAAGCCTGTAAAGCCTCGTTTACCATAAGACCTGTCGCAATTACTGTTACATCATTACCGTCTCTAAGCTTTACGCCTTTTCCAACCTCAAACTTATAATCTTCATCAAAAATAACCGGAACTGCAAGCCTTCCAAAACGCATATAAACAGGACCGTCTATATCAAACGCCGCATAAACTGCCTTTTTTGCCTCTACATAGTCTGCAGGATTTATAATCGTCATTTCGGGTATAGTACGCATAAGAGCAATATCCTCACAACACTGATGCGTAGCACCGTCCTCACCCACGGAGATGCCCGCGTGTGTAGCACCGATTATCACATTTAGGTGCGGATAGCCTATTGAATTCCTTACCTGTTCATATGCCCTGCCTGATGCAAACATAGCAAATGAACTTACAAAAACTTTTTTCCCCGTAGACGCTATACCTGCGGCTATGCCCATCATATTCTGTTCTGCTATCCCGCAGTCATAAAATCTTTCCGGAAAAGCCTTTTTAAACATACCGGTTTGAGTTGCGGCGGCAAGGTCGGCATCAAGTACCAAAAAATCGTCTCTCTTTTCCCCGAGTTTAACAAGAGTCTCGCCGTAGGCTACCCTCGTTGCTATATTTTTAACTTCTGACATCTTGCCTTGCCTCCTTTAATTAAACGTCTCAAGTTGTGCTTTTAGTTCTTTAATTGCTTGTTCGTAAAGTTCATCGTTAGGTGCTGCACCGTGCCAATTTACGGCATTTTCCATATAAGATACACCTTTACCCTTTACAGTGCTTGCAATTATCGCGGTTGGTTTATCGCTGTTTTCCGCTTCCTTTAAAGCATTTTCTATCTGCTCAAAATCATTACCGTCTATACAAACCGTATTCCAATTAAATGCCTCAAACTTTTTATCTATAGGTTTCGCAGAGTTTACCTCGTCTATTGTACCGTCTATCTGAAGATTATTAAAATCAACAAATGCAACAAGATTTGAAAGTCCCTTATTGCCAGCAAACATAGCGGCCTCCCAAACCTGACCTTCTTCTATTTCACCGTCGCCCAAAACAGTATAAACATTAAAGTTCTTACCGAAATGCTTAGCCGAAAGTGCCATACCGCATGCGGCGGAGATGCCCTGACCGAGTGAACCTGTTGACATATCGACACCCGGTATACCTTTCATGTCGGGATGACCTTGAAGCATCGCACCTATATGGCGAAGACTTTCAAGTTCACTTACGTCAAAATATCCTCTGTTTGCAAGAACCGAATAAAGTACGGGAGCCGCGTGTCCCTTTGAAAGTACAAAACGGTCTCTGTTCTCATCTTTTGGATTTTTAGGGTTAATATTCATATGTTTGAAATAAAGATATGTTAGTATCTCCGCACACGAAAGCGAACCTCCCGGATGTCCCGATTTTGCCGCGTGCACGCCCTCAATTATGCCTATTCGTACCTTACAGGCAATTTTTTCAAGTTCCTTTTTTGTTATTTCATCCATACTTTTATTCCTTTCTTAATTCCTTAAGATGTTCGATAAAGTCTGCAACCGCACCGTTTTTTACGTCACCCACGATTACATCCGCTTTTTGCTTTATTTCCTCAGGTGAAGTTGAAAGCGTTGCTCCTATATCGGCACAGGTGATAATTTCAACATCGTTATAATAATCGCCTATTGCATAACAGCAACCTTTCTTGATATTCATAAGTTCGCACAGTTTTTTAACACCTGTTTGCTTTGAAACACCAAACGGCACCTGTTCACAGTAATGCCTTACACGGCCGTCTAAAAACACGCCGGTACTGTAAAAGTTTGCAATTTCGCTATACTGTGACAAATACATCTTTAAGTCTTCTAAATCTTTTTCACTTTCAGGTGCGTATAACACTTTATTCCAATTATATTTTGTTGCGGTTTCAAAGTCAACCTCTAAAATATTTATTTTTTCATATATTTGATGGTCATCAGTCTCGAAATTTCTGTTAAGTGTAAGTACATCTTTTCCGCTATGTACCTCTATGCCGATTTTGGGGAAATTTTCAAGCACATTTTTAACTATAAACCGTTGGTTATTATCAAGCAAAAACTGAAACGGTATTTTATCCTCTTTAAAATCGTAAATCATACAACCGTTTGCCATTACCGACGGTGATAAATCGGGTAAAACCTTTAAAACGTCGCTTACCGCACCTACCGACCTGCCTGTTGCAAGGGAAAATATACCGCCCTCACTGAGAAAGTAATTTATTTTATCTATATTGCGTTTACATATTATACCGTTTTCAAGAAGTGTACCGTCAACATCACAGGCAAGCAGACAACCCTTAAATAAATTCAATTTTTTCTGCACTCCTTTAAAAACGCCTCAAAATAATTTGGAAGCGGACTTGAAAATTCCATATATTTACCGTTTGGGTGAATAAAACCTATTTTTCGTGCGTGCAGGCACTGTCCGCAAAGTTTTGTTATGACCTTTTTAGGACCGTATACCTCGTCACCTGCTATTGGGTGCCCTATATACGACATATGAACCCTTATTTGGTGTGTTCTCCCCGTTTCAAGCCTTAATTTTAAATGTGTAAAATCACCGAAACGCTCTGCTACTTCATAATGTGTTACTGCATTTTTGCTGTTTTTATCTGTAACCGCCATCTGTTTACGCTTAACAGGGTGTCTGCCTATAGGTGCATCAACCGTACCGCTGTCACCCTTTAAATTACCGTATACCACCGCTTCATATTCACGCGTAAAGGAATGTTCCTTTATCTGCGATGCCAAAAAGTTATGCGATTTATCATTTTTGGCGACTATAAGCAGTCCGCTTGTGTTTTTATCTATCCTGTGAAGTATTCCCGGACGCATAACACCGTTTATTCCCGATAAAGACGTTCCGCAATGATACATTATCGCATTTACAAGCGTTCCGCTGTAATTGCCCGCTGCAGGGTGTACCACCATTCCTTTAGGCTTATTTACCACAAGTAAATCATCATCTTCATATATAATATCAATCGGAATATCTTCAGCCGTAACAGTATATTCCTTTGCGGGTGCAATAAAAATTTCCACTCTGTCGCCCGCTTTTAATTTATAATTTTTATCCTTAACTTCTCCGTTTACGGTAACAAGTCCGTCTGATATAATTTTTGCCGCATTTGAACGGGTAAGTTCCGCCGTCTGCGATACATAAACATCAAGACGGCGGTTTTCACCGCCGTCAAAAACAGCACTAACCGTTTTCATCTTCATAAACTTCTTTACCGCTTATTAAAGACTTCTTTTGCCTGTTATCCTTGATAATATCAATAACAAAGTAAAGTATAAGCAAAGACGCGCCTAAAACTATACTGCAATCTGCAACATTGAACACGGGAAATTCGGGGAAAAATTCAAAATGTAAAAAATCTATAACGTTCCCCGAACGGAAAATACGGTCAATCATATTGCCGAGCCCGCCCGACAAAATAAATATTATCGCCCAAAACATAAGCTTGTTTTTTATTCCGAATCTTATAATAAGCGAAATACATATAAGCATAACAACTATCGTTACAGAGAGTAAAAGCCAGGTATGCCCCGTAAGCATACCCCACGCACCGCCACGGTTGTGTATATATGTTATATCAATAAGTCCCCTTAAAAACGGGTAAGACTGTGCAAGTTCAAAATTAGATGTGATGAAAAATTTTGTATATTGGTCTAAACCGAGAATACAAATACCTGTAATTATTGCAAGAATATATGACATAACCCGCATTTACTCCCTTCAAAATTTCGGTTGAAAAACTCTCTTATTCTCCGTCTGCCAAATCTTCAGTGTTAATAATGAACCCTTTTGACCCGCTATGTTCTTCGGTAACTTCCTCTTGCTCTTGAACAATCACTTCTTGTACTGTCTGTTCTTCCTTTTTTTCTTCCTGCGACGGCTCAATAAATTCCTGTACATCAGGAATTTTATCTATCTGGGCTGAAACCAAACGCGCTATCTCTTCAGGGTCCATTGGAACTTCATCGGGTATTTTCTGCAACAACTCAAGATGCTCTTTATAAGTCTTTGTTATATCCGCCTTGAAAGCAGAAACTTCGAGTTTTAATTTATCAAAAAGCATCTGCTGTCTTTTAACGCTGTCTTCGGTTGCTTTTTCTATACATTTAGATTTCTCGGTGGCAGTTCTTATTGTTTCATCAAGTTCTGTTTGAAGCTGTGCCTTACGCTCACTTGCCTTACGGTCAAAAGCTTGAGTGAGTTCCTTTTCTTTTGCCGTTATCGTCTCAATACTTGATTCCGCGTTTTTAACTATTTCGGCGCTCTTTGTTTTTGCTTCCTCTACCATTTGGTCTGCAAGCCTTTGGGCACTTATAAGTACGTTTTGTATGCTCGTTTGTGAACTTCTGTATGACTCAATCTCCTCTGCGAGTTTCTCGTTCTTTTCCTGCATTTCACTGAGCATTCGCTCAAATTGGTCATAATCAGCCTCTACTTTGTCAAGCAGAATTTCAACCTCTTCCTGCTTATATCCACCTACCGACTTTGAAAATTTTACATTTCTGATATCCTTAGAACTTAACATAAAAAATCAACCTCCTGAACCAAATACTTAAAAATAGAGTTTGCTTTCATCATAATCGTCAAGCATAAGTTCGCCCATAACATCAACGTCTCTTGCAACGATTATAAACGTGCTGTTCGCAACCTTGCGTATATTTCCGTGGTTAGCATACGCCACACCGCTTAAAAAGTCAATGATTCTGCGTGACACGTCACGGTTTGCCGCTTCAAGATTTAATACAACCGTCTTTTTTTCGTTAAGATGGTCTGCAATAGCGGTAACGTCCTCAAAACGGTCGGGCTTTACAAGGACTACCTGCAACTGATTTTGATTGTAATTTACCGCCTTTGACTTAATAAGTCTCGGAGTATTATCATTTCTTTTATATGAACTCACCTCATCATCTGAGTTCTGTTTTTTCTGCGGACGTTCTTCAAGTTCATCTATATTGTCTTCAAACTCGTCCTCATCAGGAATGTTAAAAATGTTTTTAATGCTCTCCAATACGCTCATACTTAAAATCTCCTTAATAATATCTTTTTCCGAAAAGTGCAGTACCTATCCTTACAAGGTTTGCCCCCTCGCTTATTGCCGTATAGTAGTCGTCTGACATTCCCATAGACAAAATATCCATACTACTATTATCTATTTTTTTTGCCCCAATGTCAACAAATAGATTGTTCATTTTTGCAAAATATTTTCTGTTGTCCTCGGAATTTACGCAAACAGGGGGTATAGTCATAAGACCTTTTATATGAATACCGTCCATTTGGGCTATGATTTTAAGGTTTTCACAAATGTCATCACAAAGAAAACCCGACTTGCTTTCCTCCCTACCTATATTCACTTCAAGTAATATATCGGTTGTGATACCGTTTTTAACGCTCTGTTTTGAAATTTCTTTTGCAAGATGAAGTGAATCAACCGACTGTATCAGTTCTAACTTGCCTACTATATCCTTAACCTTGTTGGTCTGTAAATGACCGATAAAATGCTTATGTACAGGCAGGTAACTATCATTTTTCATAAGAAATTCCTGTACCTTATTTTCTCCTATAAATTGAAGTCCGCTTTCAATTGCGTGGTTAATTACAGCTACGTCAACCGTTTTCGTCGCGGCAAGAAGGGTAATATCCTGCGGTTTTCTTCCCGAGACCTTTGCCGCATCTGCAATTTTTTCTTTTATATAGGCATAATTTTCGTCAAATATCTCAACTGATGATTTTTCCGTCATACAAATTTTTTCCTTTCACTATTACCTCGTCATAAAGCCGTAAAACATCTTCATTGCTCGGTGTTTGTTCGCAAATAATATAGTCATCATTGGAATAAATAACATTTACCGAAACAAATTTAGCCGTTATTCCCGACCTTACATATACCCCTGTTTTACCGTCAACCACCCTTAAACACTTCTTTGTAAGGCGAAGTCCCTTATAAACATTACTGATAACCGTCATAGCACCCGTACGCATACTTGCAAGTTCACTGCTCATTTGTCTGCAAGCGAATATAAGGACGGCACTGTCGGTATCAGGTGACATATTTACACATTTTACCGTTACCGAAAGTTCGGGGTTTGATTTAAGGCTCGTTTTTATCGTAACTGTATCGCCCTCTTTGTATTTAAGCGAATCGTTTATCGAAACCTTAGCCGCTATATACCACTCATAATCGGATACTATTTTACCTATCGTATTATCGGGGAGTTCTTGCGGTTTTAAGTTGTTTAAAAACTCGGGTGTTATTTTGGTTAGGTCATCACAGGTAAGTACGTTTTCAAAGCCGTCCGTTCCCGAAACAAAATAACCCGAAAGATCTGCGGTTATCCTGCCCTTCGCCGTCGGCAAAGATGCGTTTAAAGTTGCAAGTTCGGCATTAAGGGAATTAAGTTGTGCCGAAAAATCGGTGGTTTCTCCCGTTATCATCTGTCGGCGGTTTATTGCGGACAAAAGCAAAGCACTTTTTTCGGGCATAAAAGAAAAATCACCGCTTGCACCGTCTGTTACAAGACCGTTGAGTGCGTTAGATACCTTCCCGCTTACAAGTTCCAAGTCTGCCGCCTGCAAATCGTTATATGCCTGTAATTCCTCAATGTTTTGTATCTGCGAAGTAACTTCGGCTATCCTGCTTACCGTTATAGATGCACCCTCACTGTCATAAATTTCGGCAAGCGTTCCGTTTTTTGCAACACGGCTGCCGTCATTTGTAATAAAGTGCAATATACCCGATGAATTATTGGTTATAACCGTTTCTTCGCGGATTATCGTGCCTACTATTTTTAGTCCGTCAACAGCCTCGTAATATTCCGCACCGGCGGTCGTTATGGGGGTATAAAGAGAGGAATAAAGTTGATGTCCTATAAATACGACGGCTAGTATACCTATTATAATCTTAAGTGCGGTATTGCTTCTCAAGACAGTTCCTCCCTTAATACTTTACTTGCCTGATAGAATATATCAGATGTTTCATCGGCGTAAATCCAATGTATTCTCTCATCTTTTGAAAACCACGTCATTTGACGTTTTGCGTATCTTCTTGTTGACCTCTTTAAAATCTCTACCGATTCTTCGAGCGTACTCTCACCGTTAAAATAGCCGAAAAGTTCCTTATGTCCTATTGCCTGAACCGCACCGGTAAAACTACCGCCGAATTTATTATAAGCCGTTCTTGCCTCGTCAACAAGACCGTTTTCTATCATTAAATCAATGCGTTTTTCTATTTTCTTATAAAGCAACTGCCTGTCACGGTATGTAATACCTATCATAACAGGCTTTATAAAAGACTCATTTTGTTTTGAAATAATATCCTGCTTGCTTTTTGTGACACCCGTTAAGTAGTAAATCTCCAACGCCCTTAGTATTCTTCTTTTGTTATTAGGGTGAAGTGTGCGTGCAGTTTCACAGTCAATTTCGGAGAGTAGCTCAAGCATTTTTTCTCCGCCTTTTTCTTCCATTTCCTGTTCGAGGCGTTCTCTTAACTTAAAATCTGTCTGTTCTTTTGAAAATTCTATATTATCGGCAAGAGAATTTATATAAAGTCCCGTACCGCCTACCACTATTGGCAGTTTCCCTTTGCCGTTTATTTCAAGAATTTTCTTTTTTGCCACCGCCACATAGTCTGCCACCGTGTAACTTTCGCCGTATTCGACAAATTCCACTAAATGGTGGGTTGCCCTTGCCTGCTCTTCCTTTGTGGGTGAGGCAGAGGCTATGCTCATACCTTTATATATCTGCATAGAATCGGCGGAAATAATCTCTCCGTCAAACTTGTTTGCTATTTCAATTCCAAGCCCCGTCTTACCGCAGGCGGTAGGGCCTACAACAAAAACCGTTTTAATCTTTTCCATTACTGTATTCTGCCAAACTGCTTTTCAAGGTCGTACTTCTTTATTTCAAACGCAACGGGTCTGCCGTGCGGACAGTACATAATGTCGTCATTTGAAAGCACCTTTTTTGCAAGTTCTAAAAGTTCTGTTTTTGAGGTGATATATCCTGCCTTGATCGCCGCCTTACAGGCTACCGTATGGTATAGGCGTTCAAGCATTTCTATCTCAACACTGCCCTTTTCCAAAAGACTTGACGCCACCTCGGTTAGGCATAACTCAATATCAGCATCGCCTAAAACCGACGGTACTGCTCTTACCACCACCGTACCGTTTCCGAAATCGTCAACCTCAAAACCCGCTTTTTCGAGCAGTTGTCCGTTTTTTATTACCGCATCGTATTCATTAGCGGACATCCTTACGGTAACGGGGGTAAGCAGTACCTGTGTTTGTGCTTTTTCTTCCGATTTAAGTTTATTAAAGAGCATTCTTTCGTGGGCGGCGTGCTTATCTATAAGAAATATACTGTTGCCTTTTTCTGCCACTATATAGGTAGAAAACGCCTCGCCTATAAACTTTACTTCTTCTGTCGGTTTGTATTCATTTTCAACTACCTGTTTAGGCTCCGGTATATCATCGCAAACAGATATATTAACGTCCACCTTTTTTGTAAAAAGCGGTGTTGTATCCTGCCTTAAAACCGTGAGCGGGTTTTCTATTACGTTTTCATAAACCTTTTCTGCAACGGTTTTAGTATCGAGTGCATCAGTACTTACCGCCTGCTGACGGTACTGTTTTACGTCCATATGCTCAAAAAATGTTTTTTTAAGGTTTGCCGAAACGTCAATAACAGGTCTTGTATCCCCGACACTCAGTGCATTTTTTACAGCATAATGCACCGCCTCGAAAATGCGTTTTTCGTCCGAAAAACGCACCTCGGTTTTAGCAGGATGAACATTGACATCAACCGTATCAAACGGCATTTCAACATTTATTAAAAACGCGGGGAATTTTCCTATCATAGCACTGTTTTTATACGCCTGTTCTACCGCCGCCATCACAGTTTTTGAGTTTACAAGTCTGCCGTTTAGAAATATAAACTGACCTGCCCTCGACTGACGGCAAAATACGGGTTTGCAAACGTATCCCGTAACCTTTATTCTGTCACTTTCGCCATTAAGCGGAATGAGTGAACTTGAAAACTCTCTGCCTAAAACACTGTAAATCGCACTGTCAAGTTTACCGTCACCCGATGTTGAGAGCGTCTGCTTGCCGTCCCTTATAAGTTTAAAGGAAATTTCAGGGTGGGAAAGTGCCATACGCTCTATTACGGCAGATACCGCGTTACCCTCGGATACGTCTTTTTTCAAAAACTTCATTCTTGCGGGTGTGTTGTAAAACAAATCTCTTACTATTATGGTAGTGCCGTCAGGACAGCCGTTTTCCTCGTATACTACCTCGTTTCCGCCCTCAATGATATAGTGCGTACCAAACTGCTCTCCGCTCGTTTTTGTAAAAAGTTCTATTTTAGACACCGAACTTGATGCCGCCAACGCCTCTCCCCTGAAACCGAGTGTTGATATACTGTCAAGGTCATCAGCAGTAGATATCTTGCTCGTTGCGTGACGCAAAAATGCACAAGGCACGTCCGAGTACGATATACCGCAACCGTCATCGGTTATTCGTATATATGTAATACCGCCGTGCTGAATTTCAACCGTTATATGTTTAGAAAGAGCGTCTATTGAATTTTCCGCAAGTTCTTTTACAACCGATGCAGGTCTCTCTACTACCTCGCCTGCGGCGATAAGTTCGGATATCTGCTTTGGCAATAGGTTGATTTTAGGCATTTTACTTCACTTCCTTAAATCTTATTAGAATTTTCCTAAACCGATTTTGCTTTATTTGCAAGGTCAAAAAGCAGTCCCATAGCCTCAATGGGGGTAAGGGTATTTACGTCAAGTGCTTTAAGTTCCTTTAGTATATCCGATGCACCTAACATTTCAAGCGGTATTTGGGTATCGTTTGACGCTACCGTTTTATAGGTTACTATACCGCTTTCAAGTGTCTGTTTTAAAATTTGCTTCGCCCTGTCTGTCACGACAGTCGGTATTCCGCTAAGTGCCGCTACTTCTATACCGTAACTTTCGTCTGCACCGCCTGATACTATTCTTCTTAAAAAGATTATATCGTCACCGCGTTTTTTAACGGCTATATTATAATTTTTAACACCGCTAATTTCGTTTTCAAGTTCGGTAAGTTCGTGATAGTGGGTTGCAAAAAGTGTTTTTGCACCGAGTTTTTTCTTATCGGCAACATATTCAAGCACCGCTCTTGCTATTGACATACCGTCAAAAGTAGACGTTCCTCTGCCTATCTCATCAAGTATCAAAAGACTGTCTTTCGTTGCGTGCTTTATTATATCCGCAACCTCGCTCATCTCTACCATAAAAGTAGACTGCCCCGACGCCAAATCGTCCGACGCACCTACCCTTGTATATATCGCGTCAACAACGCCTATCTGTGCCATTCCGGCAGGTACAAACGAGCCTACCTGTGCCATTAAAGTTATTAAGGCAACCTGCCTCATATATGTAGATTTACCCGCCATATTAGGCCCTGTTATTATAGCACAGCGGTTATCGTTCTTATCTAATACAGTGTCATTTGAAACAAACGGCGTTTTTATGAGCTGTTCAACAACGGGGTGTCTGCCGCCTTGTATGTTTATCCTGCCGTCATTCGTAACAAGCGGACGGCAGTAGTTATTTTCAACCGCAACCGACGCAAATGAGCAAAGAACATCAAGCCGTGCTATTGCCGAAGCGGTAGATTGAAAACGCTTTATTTCGTCCGCAACCTTACGCCTTATGCCGTCAAATATCTCATACTCAAGTTCAAATGCCCTGCCTTTGGACGAAAGCACCCTCACTTCAAGGTCTTTGAGTTCATCTGTAATAAAACGCTCGCAGTTTGTAAGTGTTTGCTTTCTGATATAATCTTCAGGCACTTTATCAAGGAATGAATTAGTGACCTCTATGTAATATCCGAAAACCTTGTTATAACGTACCCTGAGCGTCTTAATACCCGTACGCTCACGCTCTCTTGCCTCTATTTCGGCAAGATAATCGGTACCGTTATTCATATCGTTTCTAAGCAGGTCAACTTCTTTGTTATAGCCCTTTTTTATTATCCTGCCCTCTTTAACCGTAGCAGGTGCGTTTTCATCAATAGCACTGTCGATTAAATAAACTATATCTTCTGCGGTGTCTATCTCATCAAATATACCCTTTATCATTCTGCTTGACGAAGCGGAAAGCAGTTGCTTTATCTTTGGAAAACGGTGTGCGGTAACAGATAAATCTAAAAGGTCTCTTGCGTTTGCAGAGCCGTATACTATCTTAGTCATAATACGCTCGATATCCCTTATACCGCTCATATACTCTACTGCCTCTCCACGCATTACCGTGTTGTCGCACAGTTCCTCAACCGCGTTTTGCCTAAGGGCTATATCGTTAATGGTAAGTAACGGTTTTTCGAGCCAACCTCTTATAAGTCTTTTACCCATTGCGGTTTTGGTTTTGTCAAGCACCCATAAAAGTGAGCCTTTTTTAGCCTTTGTACGCATAGTTTCGCATATTTCAAGGTTTCTTACCGCCGTCATATCAAGACGCATATACTGTCTTTCGGTGTATACGTCTATACTGTTTACCGCAATATCTCCGTGCATACCCATTTCACAAAGGTAGTCTATTACCGCTCCCGTAGCACTCTGTAACGCACTGCCGTTTGTAAGACCTAAATTTTCGGTGCTTACAACTCCGAAGTATTTGCACATTACCTTTTCGGTGATACTGCCGTCAAAACATACCTTGTCCCTTTTGGTAACAGAACCTGTAAAACCATTATTCAAATAATCGGAAATATTGAGTTTACCGAGCGTTTCTTCACAAATTAAAACCTCACTCGGTGTAAACCGCATAAGTTCGTTTATAACACGCTTACCTACACTGTCGCCCGCAATTTCGGTGACGTGTGCCTCGCCCGTTGAAGCATCGGTAAAGCAAAGTCCCGCGTTGCCGTCAACAAACGCTATACTTGCAAGATAGTTATTTTTGCGCTCGTCAAGCATAGATTCCTCTATTACCGTACCCGGCGTGATTATCCTTACAACCTTGCGGTCAACAAGTTTTTTTGCTTTTTTTGGGTCTTCTGTCTGTTCACATATTGCAACCTTATAACCTTTGTTTACAAGCCTTGCTATATAGGCTTCGCAACTGTGATAGGGTATTCCGCACATAGGTGCACGTTCACTAAGTCCGCAGTCCTTACCCGTTAAAACCAAATCAAGTTCTTCGGATACCGTCTTTGCATCGTCGAAAAACATTTCATAAAAGTCGCCCAAACGGAAAAACAGTATACAACCTTCGTTTTCTGCCTTTATTCTTAAATATTGGTCCATCATAGGTGATACTTCTTTTTCCATACCCTTTTCACTCCCCAAAACAAAACTTATTTTTCCTAATGTTTAGTGACAACCGCCACAGGTTGAACAACTGCCCGTGCAGTTGTGAACTTCAGGCTCGCAAGTAGACGGCTCTGCACCCTCTACACACTGCATAATTATGCTGTTTATATCATTGAGCATAGCGTCAAGTTCACCCTTTGCGGAGTTGTATTCAAGCATAGCAGTGCTTGCCATAACCTCGGCGTAAATACTGCGTAACTTCTCGTTTAATTCTTTTATCTTTTCTTCGTCCTGTTTTTCGGCACTCATCTCACGGTCAAGATTCATTCTTACCGTGTTAAACTCGCCTATACCGTTTTGTAAATCTTCATCGTTATCGTTTGTAAGTTTAGCCTTTGCGTAACGAATAAAACGCTCGTCCTTTTGAATTGCCTTTCCAAGTTCTCTCGTTGCTTCGATAATATCCATTTTAATACCTCTTTTATTTTATTAACGTACCTTTAAGTACGTTTGTATACTCATCTATATGAACATCGGCAAATTTACCTATATAGGTATCGTCCGCCTGAAATTCCACACTTGCCGTACCACTGCTTTTGCCTATTAAAAAGCCCTCTTTAGTTGACTTTTCTTCGCATAAAACCCGTACCGTTTTACCTACAAGACTTATGGAATACTCTTTTGAAATTCTGTCCTGCACTTCAAGGAGTTGTGAAAACCATTTGCCCTTTTCTTCCCTGCTTATACTGTCTTCCATATTAGACGCGGGCGTACCGTTACGCGGAGAAAAAATAAATGTAAACAGTGACGCAAACTTTACCCTTTCTACAAGACTTACCGTCTGTTTAAAGTCCTCATACGTCTCCCCAGGGAAGCCCACTATTATATCGCTTGTAAATGCAATATCGGGCATACGCTTTCTTGCATAATCAATAAGTTTCAAATAGGTTTCCCTGTCGTAATGACGGTTCATAAGCTTAAGTATTCTGTCACTACCGCTTTGAAACGGCAGGTGCAGATGCCTTTCAACCTTTTCACACTCCGCCATAGCGTCAAGCAGTTGGGAGGTACAGTCTTTAGGGTGAGATGTCATAAACCGTATTCTGAAATCGCCGTCAATACCGTTAATCATTTTTAGCAACTGTGCAAAATTAACGCCATAAGGCGAACCCTTACCGTAAGAATTGACATTTTGACCGAGCAACGTTATCTCTTTAAATCCCGCATTAACCATTTCCTTTGCTTCACGCAAAATGCTTTCAGGCGACCTCGAACGTTCCCTGCCCCTTACATACGGCACTATACAGTATGTGCAGAAATTATTGCAACCGTACATAATGGGAAGCCAACCTCGTATTTTTCCGTCACGCCTTACAGGAATATCCTCTACTATATCGCCGTTGTCAAGGGAGAGTTCAAACACCCTTTTGCCCGTAGTCAGCCTGCGGTATATAAATTCAGGCAGACGGTATGATACCTGCGTACCGAAAACTATATCAACGTAAGGAAAACTGCTTTTAAACCTTTGTGCATTCTTTTCCTGCTGTGCCATGCACCCGCAAACGCAAAGCAACATATCAGGGTTGCTTTTTTTTAACTTTTTAATTGCACCCACGTTGCCGTACACCCTATCCTCCGCGTGTTCGCGTACAGCACAGGTATTAAAAAGTACGAAATCGGCATTATCGGGACTGTCGGTAAAGCCGTAGCCCAAAAATTCCAAAATACCCTTTATCCTTTCGGAATCGCTTACGTTTTGCTGACAGCCGTATGTAACTATATACGCTAACGGCTTATGTTTGTATATGTCAAAAAGCCTGTCCGATACCGCCTTTGCATACGCTATTTGTTCGGGCGGAAAGGCACCGAAATCATCATAAGAAAACAATATAAATTATCCCCCGTATACCTCAGCATTTAAACCTGAACCAGATTTTGGAACAAGAATTTTCCGCTGTGGCTTCGTTAAAATACTCGTAAATATATATATAATCAATTTATTATACATTATTTTATTATTTTTCGCAAGGGGAAAAGACAATATATTTTCCCCAAAAAAATGCTTGACAAATAAAGACAGTTGGTTTATAATCAAACGAAAGCATATCCAAAGACAGTAGGTGACCGTAAAGGTCGTAAGTTTACCGCCTACCGAGGTGAGCGTGAAATTAAAGGTTTTTTCATGTCCACTCTTACTTTGGGTGGACATTTTATTTTGTCGGAGGTGAACACATTGCCAAACGCAAAGGTTTTAGAGCAAAAGCAACAGTTAGTAGCAGAACTTTCCGAAAAGATAGGTAAGGCAGTAACGGGTATTGTAGTTGACTACAAGGGTATTACCGTTGCAGACGATACCGCTCTTCGTAAGGAACTTCGCGAAAACGGTGTTAATTACTTCGTAGTTAAGAATACACTTTTAGGCCGTGCCGTTGAGGGTACTGACCTTGAGGGTATCAAGTCGGTTCTTGAGGGAACTACCGCTATTGCCCTTTCAAATGAGGACTATACCGCAGCCGCAAGAATTTTAGACAAGTTTGCAGAGGACCACGAAAACTTTACCATTAAGACAGGTTTCCTTGACGGTAGACTTATCGACCTCGATACTATTAAATCTCTTGCAAAACTTCCGAGCAAGGAAGTACTTCTTGCTACCGTTCTCGGTGCGTTCCAAGCCCCGATAGCAGCATTTGCCCGTGCCGTACAGGCAATCGTTGATAAAGGCGATTCTGCCGAAGAAGCACCCGCAGCAGAATAATTAAATTTTAAAAAAATCTAACAAAAAAAGAAATAAATGGAGGAAATTAAAATGGCATCAGAAAAGATTAGTGCTATGATTGAAGAGTTAAAAACTCTTACCGTTCTTGAACTTTCAGAACTCGTTAAAGCAGTAGAAGAGGAATTCGGCGTATCTGCCGCAGCAGCAGTAGCAGTAGCAGCGCCCGCAGGCGGTGAGGCAGCAGCAGCAGAGGAGAAGTCAGAGTTTGACGTAGTACTTGCAAACGCAGGTGCAGAAAAGATTAAGGTTATCAAGGTTGTTCGTGAAATCACAGGTCTTGGTCTTGCAGACGCAAAGGCTCTTGTTGACGGTGCTCCTAAGACACTTAAGGAAGCAGTCGGTAAGGACGATGCAGAAGCAATGAAAGCAAAACTTGCTGAAGTTGGTGCAACTGTTGAACTTAAGTAATTAAGTTACTTGCAAAAGCCAATCGGCATATCGGGAAATCCGATATGCCGATTTTTTATTGTTCTTCAAGTTCACTTGCAATAGTTTCCCATTCGCTTAAAAGTTGCAAAAGTATATCTTCTGTTTGGGCTATTTCTTTTTGAAGTTCATCAAGCCGAAGATAATCGGTTATATTTTCCTCCCAAGTAAGTTCCTCTTTAAGTCCTGACAGTTTTTCTTCTGTAAGGGCTATTTTTTCCTCCGCTTTTTTAAGTGCCTTTTCTCTTTTTGACCGCTCTTTGGCAGGGGTTGTAAAACTCTTTTTGACACTTTTTACCGTTTGCGGTTTTTGTACACTTTCTGTAATTTCGGTATTTTTCTTACTTTCGGTATACTGCTCATATCCGTATTCATAAAACAGTGCCGTACCGTTTTCAAAAACCAAAAGTTTATCCGATAGTTTCTTTACAAAATATCTGTCGTGTGAAACAAAAATAAGCGTTCCCGTATATGATAAAAGCAAATCTTCCAAAGTTTCTTTTGAAATTATGTCCATATGGTTGGTAGGCTCGTCAAGTATTAAAAGATTGGGACTTTTCTTAAACAGTTTGCAAAGTGCAAGACGTACCCTTTCTCCGCCTGAAAGCATATCGACCGTTTTAAATACGTCATCTCCCGTAAAAAGGAATGTGCCGAGTGCACTTCTCACCTCGAAATCGTTAAGTTCAGGGTAGGCATTGCTGAAGTTATCAAACACCGTTTCCGCTCCCGAATATAGTGCCATCTGCTGGTCAAAGTAGCCTATATTTACATTGTCGCCTATTTTAAATTCTCCGCCAAGACGGGGGATTTTGCCGACAATAGTTTTTAAAAGAGTAGACTTGCCGAGTCCGTTTCCGCCGATAATACCTATCCTCTGACCTCTTAGTACCGAAAAACTTACGGTACTAAGTACCTTATCAAAGCCTATTTGAAGTTCATTTACATTAAGTACCTCTTTGGCACTTTTAATTTTCGGCTCTAAAGTAGTTTTAAAGGTGCGGTTATCAAAAGACTGCGGTGCATCAATTTTTTCCATACGTTCAATTTGTTTCAGTTTTGACTGTGCCATTGAAGCCTTTGTTGCTTTATACCGAAACCGCTCTGCCGTAGCACTTATTCTTTCAATTTCCTTTTGTTGCTGTTCATACTGTTTTGCCTGCAAGGCACGGCGTTCTTTTTTTAGCCTTGAAAAATTACTGTAATTACCTACATATCTTTCGGTTTTGCCGTGTTCTATCTCGTAAACTTCGTTTACGGTGCGGTCAAGAAACATACGGTCGTGAGATACTATTACTACCGCTTTTTTATAATCTCTTATATAATCTTCAAGCCACATTACCGCATCTATATCAAGGTGGTTTGTAGGCTCGTCAAGTAAAAGTAAATCGGGTTTTGACAGCAAAAGTTTTAAAAAAGCTATTTTTGTACGCTGTCCGCCCGAAAACTCCGAAACTTTTTTATGCTTGTCCTGTTCGGTAAAACCAAACTTTTCAATTGCCGCCTCATATTCCTTTTCAAAATAAAAACCGCCGAGATTAGTAAAAAGTTCGAGCAGAGCCGTATATTCTGTAATAAGTTTTTCGTCTTCACTTGTTTCCATTTTTTCAGCCATTTCGTCAAGACGTGATTTCATACCGATAATATCACTGTAAGACTTACGGATTTCGTCTATCATACTGATGTTTTCTTCTTCAAATGTCATTTGGTCGAGTTTTCCTATTGTAGGACTGCCTGAAACGGCAAAAAATGAGTCTTCACCCTCGTTTTTCGAAAGAGAAAGTTCCCCTGATATAAGACGCAAAAGCGTAGTTTTTCCGCAACCGTTTCTGCCTACTACGGCTATACGGCTGTTTGTGTTTATTTCTATATTTATACTGTTAAGTATCGGCACACCCGAAAGGTCTACCGCACCGTTATGTATTTTAAGTTGCATAAAATACCGCCCTTTTTAAATTATAAAGCAGGTAAGTATTACGTAGGCAATATAAACTCCGAGTAAAACAAAACCTTGCAGGCGACTGAATTTTGAACGAACCATAGCAGGGACAACCGCAATAAGTCCTACTATTAAACAGGCAGGCAGATCAATAATAGCGGAAATTCTTGATACGGGCAGAGACTTACCTGAAATAATGGCACTTAGCGGCATAATAAGTGTTAAATCCATTATATTAGCACCCAAAATATTACCTACCGACAGTGCTGACTGCTTTTTTAATATTGCCGTAACGGTAGTAATAAGTTCGGGAAGCGAAGTACCGACAGCTACAAGAGTAACCCCGATTATCCTCTCCGATACACCGAGCATTCTTGCAAGTTCACTGCCGTTATCAACAAGTAAATCTGCACCCCAAACTATACCGACAGTACCCACCACAAACTTTATTATATTGACAATGACTGTTTTTTTATCTTTAATACTCGATTCACTTTCGTCCGATTTATTATCGGTAATATTTTTCTTTGCCGTTGATACGTTTTCGTATATAAATACGGCAAAAATAACGAGCAAAACAACACAAAAAGGTACGCTTATCTTACCCGTGAAACCGCATAAAATAATAACAAGTGATGCCAAAAGCATTAAAACTGATTTTAAAAGATAATCTTTTCTGTTTATTATACTCGGCATAAAAATAAGAGAAATTGCCATTATAAGACCGATATTTGCGGTAACGCTCCCAACCGCATTGCCTATTGACATATCAACCTTACCCTGTGTCGCCGCCATAACGGACACCAACATTTCAGGCAGAGTGGTAGCAACGCTTACAACGGTAGCACCTATAATAAGTTTGGGTATTCCGCTTACCTCTGCTATCCACGATGCGGCGTCTACAAAGTAGTCCCCGCCCTTTATTACAAAAACAGCACCAACCACAAACAACAGTATACACAAAAACAGTTCCATATCTTACCTCCGAAAATTATTAAAAAAGACCCAAGTATAACCCATAGGCCATACTTGAGTCTCGCAATTTAAAACAAGCCAGACTGAAAAAACAGCCAGGATGTTGACTTGCTACGTTTCTAACGCTTGCTACTCCCTCATAGAGATTTAATTTTTTTCATTTTACCAAAAAACCTCTTAAATGTCAAGTTGACTTTCAATTATTTGTATGATAAAATATTTTTGAATATGTTTCAGGAGAATATTTATGACACTTAACGAAATGAAAATAGGTCAGAGTGCTACTATAACGACCGTAGGCGGAGATGGGGCTTTGCGTTGCCGTCTGCTTGATATGGGACTGATACCCCATACAAAGGTAAAACTGCAAAAGGTAGCCCCGTTAGGTGACCCTATTGAAATATTAGTCCGCGGATATGAATTGACGCTGAGGATAGAGGACGCACAGAAAATAGAGGTAGAAAACGTGGAGGCAAAGGAATGATTTTTGCACTTGCAGGAAACCAAAATTGCGGAAAAACCACACTGTTTAATGCACTTACGGGTTCTAATCAGCACGTTGGAAATTTCCCCGGTGTTACGGTAGACCAAAAGATAGGTCAGATAAAGGGAGAAAAAAACTGTTCGGTTGTAGACCTGCCGGGTATCTACTCGCTTCGCCCGTATACACAGGAAGAAATAGTATCGAGAGATTTTATACTTAACGAAAAACCCGACGGCATTATAAATATAGTAGACGCGACCAATATCGAGCGAAATTTATACCTTACTTTACAACTTTTAGAACTTCGTGTACCTATGGTTTTGGCACTTAATATGATGGACGAAGTACGTGCCAACGGCGGTACGATAGACATTAAGAGAATGAGTGCGGAACTCGGAATACCGGTTATACCCATAAGTGCTTCAAAGGGTGAGGGCGTATCGGAACTTATAGATAAGGCGGTAAGTACCGCAAAGGAAAAACGCAAACCGTCGGTATATGATTTTTGTTCATCTTCCTCGCCCGTACACCGCTGTATACACGCAGTAGTCCACCTTATAGAAGACCACGCCGAACGTGCCGAAATACCCACAAGATTTGCAACGGCAAAACTTATAGAGGGCGATGAAAAAATTTCAGAACAGTTGGAACTTGACGATAACGAAAAAGATTTGCTCGAACACTGTATCGTTGAAATGGAAACCGAAACCGCTCTTGACAGAAACGCCGCCCTTGCGGATATGAGATATTCGTTTATTGAAAAGGTTGTGTCATCAGCCGTTGTAAAGTGTCACGAAAGCATAGAGCATAAACGTTCTATGATGATAGATAAAGTGCTTACGGGCAAATATACAGCAGTACCCGTATTTTTGTGTATAATATTTTTGGTGTTTTGGCTTACCTTTAACGTAATAGGCTCGGCACTGTCAACACTTATGAGTTTAGGCATTGATAAAATAACCCAAATTGTTGACCACGCACTGACGGTATACGGAATTAACACAGTCGTTCACAGCCTTATAATTGACGGTATATTCGCAGGTGTGGGAAGCGTACTTTCATTCCTGCCTATAATAGTAACGCTGTTTTTCTTTTTATCAATACTTGAAGATACGGGATATATGGCAAGGGTAGCCTTTGTTATGGATAAACCGCTCAGAAAAATCGGGCTTTCGGGAAGAAGTTTTGTGCCTATGCTTATAGGTTTCGGCTGTTCAGTACCCGCCATAATGGCAACGCGTACGGTATCTTCCGACCGTGACCGTAAAATGACCGTACTTTTAACGCCCTATATGAGTTGCTCAGCAAAAATACCTATTTATGCGGTATTTGCCGCCGCATTCTTCCCCGGCAAGGGTGCTTTTGTAATGATAGGGCTTTACATAACAGGTATAATTCTTGCGGTTATTATGGCATTTTTACTTAAAAACACCGCTTTTAGAGGTCACCCCGTTCCGTTTGTAATGGAACTGCCCAACTACCGTCTGCCGTCACTTAAAAGCGTAGGTCTGTTACTTTGGGAAAAGGCAAGCGACTTTTTACAGCGTGCATTTACGGTAATATTTTTGGGTACTATCATCATATGGTTTTTACAGACGTTTGACACAAGACTTAACGTAGTCCCAGACAGTTCAAACAGTCTTTTAGCCCTTATAGGAATGGCGATAGCATTTATATTTAAGCCCCTCGGTTTCGGTAATTGGAAAATTGCAACCTCCCTTATTTCAGGGTTTACCGCAAAAGAGGCGGTTGTATCCACCCTTTCGGTACTGCTTAACACAAACACCGCAAATTTAAGCACCGTACTGTCTTCTATGTTTACACCTGTATCGGCGGTAAGCTTTTTAGTGTTCACCCTGCTTTATACACCCTGTATTGCCGCCGTTGCCACGATAAAGCGTGAACTTAAATCTGTATGGGCTACCATAGGGGTAGTGCTTATGCAGTGTGCAGTTGCTTGGATAACGGCGTTTATAGTTTATACACTTGGCAATATTATTTTTTAATTGTTCGGAGGTTTATTTATGAAATTTAAACGTTTATTCGCATTGCTTTTATCATCAATTGTAATGCTCGGTATATTTTGCGTACCTGCTTTAGCTACTACAAACGGTAATACAATCGTCTATTCCGCCGTTAATGACTATAAAATTCCAGACGAATATCTGTACGGCAGACAACAGCTTGCAGGTATGCAAAACAGCACTCATTTGCTCAACCTATACGATGCATTATATAACGGCATTGAAAATATGGAGGAGAAAATACAAATAGATGTACCGCTTCCAAGCAATGAAGTTATGACGGATAAAGATAAACTAAACGCCTATCTTAACGACTTTTTTAATTCCGTATGGTATCCTGCTTGGGAAGCGTATACAAACGACCATCCCGAACAGTTTTGGTGGGCATATGTTCAAAAAGACAATAACCAAGTATCTCCTTTTATAAGTGCTACTTTTTCGATAGACACAATAGACACAGAAGAAATTAAACTTATAATAAGACCAAGTTATGATGCCGAATTATATTCAAAAAAAGCAGAATTTGAAAATGAGGTCAAAAAACTTCTTTACGGACTTACGAGCAACACAGACGAATATACACGGGAAAAAGTAATTCATGACAGACTGCTTGCAAAAACAACCTATCTTCAAGCAGAGCATAGTTCCTGTGCTTACGGTGCCATTATAGACGGAAATGCAGTATGCGAAGGATACGCCCGTGCATTTCAGTATCTTTTAATGCGGGCTGGGATATTTTCCCATACGGTAACGGGATTGGCAATTGATTACGAAGCAAGCGAAGGCGATAATATTGTATACACAAGTCACGCTTGGAATCTTGTTAAGATACACGGAGATTACTATTATGTAGATGCGACTTGGGATGACAAAGAGGGCTTTACAAGTTATGCCTACTTTAATGTTGATGACTATCAAATAATCGGATATGACCATTTCCCGCATGACAAATATGATATACCCGAATGTGTAAGTACGCAGTATAATTATTACGTTTATGACAGAGGCATTATTATAGACGAGTTTAACACTTCACAAATTGCAAACGCCTTGTCCGCAAACGGCGGAACTGTACATATTATAACTTTCGATGATAATTTATTTATGGAATTTTTTGATTTGTACGAAAAAGATATGAAAGAAAGCAAAGAAATTGTAAGGTCTCTTGGTATAACCGGAGGATATGCCTACGGAGGGCTTCAAACTTACGGAGAAATAATCGCATATCTGTACAGAAAAAACACTATGACCGTATGTGGAACGGTGGTAAGCACTGACAATTCGAAAAATACGGTTGTAAAACTCACTAAAAACGGTGAAGTAAAATACAGTCAGCAATTAACCGACGCCATAAATGATTACAATTTTAATAATATTGCTTTAGATAATTACACTTTAGAAGTATCAAAAGACGGCCACACGACCTACACTGAACAAATAATCGGCGATTATACCATTTCACAGGTTAAAAATATTACGCTTTATTTGTACGGTGACGTCAACAGTGACGGCAGTTTTAATCTATCAGATTTGGTAAGGCTTAAAAAGTGTATTGCAAACAGTGCTGTTATGAATAATGAAGCATTTAATATTACTTCTTCTTGTGAATATTCAGGAAAACTTGTCGAAATGAGAAAAATGTTACTTTCACAATAAAAAGTTCTTTACATTTTGGAATTTATATGTTATAATGTCAATACTTAAAATAAATTTGGAGGTTATTTATAATGAAAAAGATAATTGCTATCGCTCTTGCATTGGTTTTGGCATTAAGCCTTTCAACCGTTGCTTTTGCACTTGACCCAATAGTAAGCCCAAGTAATCCGGAATCATCAATCAATATAACGGTTATTACAAAGCCCGGAACAAGGGGTAAAGTAAACGTTCAAAAAATAGGCGACCAGATTAAACTTACCGCAGACGAAAGCGTAGGAAAGTTTGACAGTTGGTCATTCTATACGACTGACGGTTCGGTTGCCGTACTCGATCAGGATTACAAAATTGTAAGCGGAAGTGCAAACGAAATCAATATCGTTATCAAAGGAAACAAAGATATCATTGCTTGTGCAAACTATGACGGCAAGATAACAGACCCTCTTACCGCAGAGCAAAAGGAGTCAAAGTCTGCTAAAACTAATGACGCTTTAACAATGAGCCTTTGCATTATTGCTTTAATGTCTTTAGCAATAGCATTCGGAACTAAAAAGCAACTTTCAAAATAATATTAAGACATTATTATACGGTGCGAACCGAAAGGTTCGCACCGTATTTTTTTGTACTTTTTTAATTGCCGTTGCCGTTATTCTTCGGAAGTTTAGCAACAATAGTATCTACAAATCCCGAAAGGGGCATTGTCTGCAAGAGAATTTTTCCCGGACCTGTAACCACCGTATTGAAAAGTCCCTCGCCACCGAAAAATACGTTTTTAACACCTTTAACGGCTTTTATATCAATAGAACAACTTTCATCAACCATAGCAAGATTTCCGGTATCTATTATCATCTGTTGACCTGCGGATAATTGATACTCAACTGCCGAGCCGTCAATTTCCAAAAACACAAGTCCGCTGCCTGATATTTTCTGCATTATGAATCCTTCACCGCCGAAAAGCCCTGTACGGATTTTTTTGTGAAAGAAAACCGAAAGTTTTACATCACCTGTTGCGGCAAGAAAAGCAGACTTTTGAACAATTATCGGATGCTCAGGTGTTATCTCAACAGCACGGATAGAACCGGGGAAACTTGATGCAAAGGCAATCATACCGACACCGTTTTTTGCGGTATAAATGTTTTGAAAAATTGACTCGCCCGAAAACATTCTGCCTAACGCCTTGCCAAACCCACCTGCCGCAGTTTTCATTTCCATATTGGGACTCATCCATACCATAGAGCCTTTTTCGGTAATCATAGATTCGTTTTCCTCTAAATCACAGATTACAACCGGCATAGGCTCGCCTTTAATATTATACTTCAAAAAACCACTTCCTTTTTTAAATATTATACCATACGGTCTATGCTCTTTTCAAGAATTTTTATGTACCGAAATATGACACATATATATTTGCAATTGCACTTGAAAAATCACATAAAATAATATATAATAACAAAAGTGTCCCATTTGATACACTTATGGAGGTAGATTGATTGAAAAACTTTCTTTTTGACGGCATAAGCGAAGAAAAATACAGTGATATTCTAAAGGGTGTCCAAAACCCCTTTAAAATAGACAGTTTAGGCGAACTTTACAGATGCGGAAGTATCGGAATAATAATAAGCGGTTGTGCAAAAATTGTCAGAAAAAGCGGTAACGGAAAGTCTGTGACTATGAGGACGATAGGCGAAAACGAGATTTTCGGCGTTGCATCAGTCTTTGGCGAGTGGAACGAGGATTTCAGCAGTATAATTGCCAAAACGCCTTGCAAAGTTCTTTATATTACCGAGGAACAACTGAAAAATATTTTTACAAAAAACCCAACAGTTGCTTTTAACTATATCTATTTTCTTACCGACAGAATACGCTTTTTGAATAAAAAAATTGATACATTTACGGCAGAAAGCAGTGAAGAAAAGTTATATGAGTACTTAATTTCTCAGGCGGACGGTGAAAACCGCGTGAAAATTGATTTCGGTATGGCAGAGCTTGCAAGACGGCTTAAAATAGGCAGAAGCAGTCTTTACAGAGGTATAGAAAATCTCGAAAAGGGAAATTTAATTAAAAGAGATAGAAATTTATTTATTATAAGGTGATAGTAATGAAAAAAACGATTGCAATTATACTATGTTTTGCACTTATCTTTATTTTTGCAGGTTGTAAGTCGGATAACACAAACTCCGATATGTCGGTTGCCTGCCTCAAAGGTCCTACGGGGGTAGGTATGGCAAAACTTATGAGTGACAGCGAAAATAAAAAAACCGAAAACAACTATAGTTTTATCTTGGCATCGTCGGCAGACGAGATAAGCGGTAAAATAGTTTCGGGCGAAATAAATATTGCGTCTGTACCTACAAACCTTGCCGCTAAACTTAACAGTAAAACCGAGGGTAAAATCACTATGCTTGCGGTAAATACACTCGGTGTTTTATCAATACTTGAGGACGGCAACAGTATAAAAAGCGTAGCCGACCTTAAAGGCAAAACGATATACACAACAGGCGAAGGCTCTAACCCCGAATTTATTTTAAGATATGTACTTTCAAAAAACGGCATTGATTCACACAAAGACGTAGACATTCACTTTGTTGCAAATAACGACGAACTTATAGCAACCCTTGTAAGCGGTACGGCAAAGGTCGCAATGGTTCCCGAACCTGCCGCAACGAGTGCCATTGTCAAGAAAAGTTCACTTAAAAAAGTAATATCGTTAAATGACGAATGGCAAAAAATCTCAAAAGGTGATTTGATGATGGGTTGTGTTGTTGCCCTGAAGTCATACGCAGAAAACAATAAAGATGCCCTTAATAACTTTTTGAAAGAATACGAAAATTCGATAAATTTTGCAAACAGCAATGTTACCGAGACCGCAACACTATGCGAAAAATACCAAATTATTCCGTCGGCAAATATTGCAGAGAAATGTATAAAAGACTGTAACCTAACCTTTGTAAGCGGAGAAAAAACACAGGCACTAATCGAAGATTATTTTAAGGTTTTATTAGATGCCGATAAAACTTCAATAGGAGGTAAATTACCGCAAGATGATTTCTATTATAAAGGAAAATAAAAACCTTGAAAAAACAATCAAGGCAATTTTAGTTTTAATATTTTGGCTTGCCGTCTGGCAGACGGCAAGCCTTGTGGTAAAAGACGATTTAAAACTGTTTTTACCAAGCCCGATTGCCGTTATAAAAAAATGGTTTGAGGTAGGTTTTAAACCCGATTACATACAAGCGGCACTGTTTACTCTGTTAAGGGTAATTGCAGGTTTTATAACGGGTGTTTTATCGGGCTTTGTTTTTGGTCTTTTGACCTCTCAGTTAAAAATTATAAATTTATGTTTATCCCCCGTTATGAAGATTATCCGTGCTGTACCGGTAGTGTCCTTTATTATCCTCGCATTTTTGTTTATAAATGTTGACAGTCTGCCGATATTCATATCTTTACTTATGGTTATACCCCTTGTTTGGCAGACCGTTCACGACAGTATAACACAAACCGATATACATATTGATGAAATGTGTAAAACGTTTAAGTTAAACCGATTTAAAACACTGTTTTTGGTAAAACTTCCGCAATGCACAAGGCAGATAGTGACTGCCTGCATAAACGCACTCGGTTTTGCGTGGAAATCGGGTGTGGCGGCAGAGGTTTTGTGTACTCCCGACGTTTCTTTAGGTCATAAAATATACAGTGCAAAAGCATCTCTCGGTTTTGACGAGGTGTACGCAGTAACGCTGACGGTGGTACTGCTCAGTATTATTATTGAAATGCTCTTAAAACGTCTTGTAAAAGAGGGCGGTGCAAAATGACAGAACTCAAAAATATAAATTTTTCATACGACGAAAAGCAGATAATAAATGACTTTTCTTTAAAAGTCAATGCAAACGAATGTGTATGTTTATACGGTGAATCGGGTTGCGGAAAAACGACCGTTTTAAAGATAATAGCAGGACTTTTAAAACCGCAGTCGGGAAGTATTACTAACCTTAAAAATGTTTCATACGTTTTCCAAGAAGACAGACTGATACCGCATCTAAGCGTACTTCAAAATGTAACTCTTTTCCTGCCTAAAGATAGAAAAGCGGTTGCGAAAGAACTTATAGGCGAAGCAGGACTAATCGAGTTTATAAATAAAAAACCCGATGAATTAAGCGGAGGTATGAAACGAAGACTAAGTATAGTCCGTGCCGTAGCCTTTGGCGGTGACGCACTTTTACTTGATGAGCCGTTTAATGGTCTTGACACCGACAATAAAGTGCTTATGGCAAACATAATAAACCGCGAATTTACCGAAAAAGGCAAACCCATAATTATGGTTTCCCACGTAGACGAAGATATAGAAATTTTAAATGCAAAAAAGATTTATTTAAAGCGTTTCAGAAACACAAAAGAGACCGTGTAACAAAATTACTTATATACTGCAAACTGCGGATAGTCAAAATTTTGACTATCCGCAGTTTTTTTGTAAATTACTTTTCATTTTTACTTAAAACCAATAATTCATTTATAGTGCTGTCAAGTAGCGGTAAGTATTTTTCGTCGATTCTGTGAATATTGTCTAGCCGTTTTTCATCAGATGTGCGTTCTTTACCGAAAAGAACATAATCGGCAGACAAACCTAACAATTTGCAGACTTTCACAAGCATTTTTACGGATATACCCGTTCTTCCACGTTCCAATTCCGCTAAATACGAAACGCTGACATCCAGTGCTTCGGCAAATTTTTCTCTTGTATACCCCTGTCCTTCCCTTGCTTTTCTTATTCTTAAATGCAATACTATCACCTCTGCATATAGTATTGCTTATTTTTTTGCAAATTAACATCAAGTATTGTTGTATGTTTTACATATTGACATAGTTGATGTTTTGTGATAATATAAACTAAAATAAGAGAGGGGGTTATATAATGATAATGGCAATGGAAGCTTCTGGAATTCTTTACAGCGTTAAAAATTTATTTTCTATATTGATAAGTTTGACGATTTGGATATTGATAATTATTTTATTAAGAAAAACGTTAATACCGAAACTTAAAGCAAAACGAGAAAAAATCAGAAACGGTGAAGGAAAAAAATTCAATCCGCTGTTTTATATTTTATGTGGACTTGGTTTTGTCATTGATTTTGTAATAATCGGTTTTATTTATCAATGGGATTTTTCGACCGGTGAAGCAATAGGAATTATGGCTTTAATGATTATTCCCGGTATACTTACACAATTTCTGTATTTTTTACCTTATGTAATTGCACATTACAAGTTGCATCAACAACAAACTGCCATATTCGTATTGAATTTATTTGCCGGCTGGACTGTTATTGCTTGGATAATATGTCTTGTTTGGGCGTTTATAACAAAAAAAGAGAAAATCATCAATACTGTAAGCAGTAATGCAAAGCAAATTGAAGAATATAAAGATTTGCTTGACAAAGGCATATTAACACAAGAAAAATTTGATGAAAAGAAAAAACAGTTATTACAATAAATTTCGGAAAGAGAAAATCGGAGACGCATCTTATGTGCAAACTAAGATGCATCTCCGATTTTATTTGTTAAAATATCAGTAATTCTCTGCGTTTATTTCAAAATATGCCTGCGGGTGGGCACAAACAGGACAAACCTGCGGTGCTTTCATTCCTACTACAATATGTCCGCAGTTTCTGCATTCCCAAACCTTTACTTCGCTCTTTTCAAATACTTTTGCGGTTTCAACGTTCTTTAATAATGCACGGTAACGCTCCTCGTGGTGCTTTTCAATCTGTGCTACCGCACGGAATTTTGCGGCAAGGTCGGTAAAGCCCTCTTTCTCGGCGTCTTTTGCAAAGCCCTCGTACATATCGGTCCATTCGTAATTTTCGCCGTCTGCCGCAGAGTTTAAATTTTCCTTTGTATCGCCGATACCGTTTAACTCTTTAAACCACATTTTTGCGTGTTCTTTTTCATTGTCCGCAGTTTTAAGGAACAACGCCGCTATCTGCTCATAGCCCTCTTTTTTAGCCTTGGATGCAAAATAGGTATACTTGTTTCTCGCTTCGGACTCTCCTGAAAAAGCCGCCATTAAATTTTGCTCGGTTTTAGTGCCGGAATACTTGTTTTTCTGTAAAGACATATAACATTCTCCCTTTTTTATTTAGTACAAATATTATATCACCGCAATAACCGAAATACAACTTTATCTAAATAAAATTCCCAAAATACCCCGCTACGCCTATTACCGCACATACTACTGCCAAAACCGTAGCGGTAAATATATGCGACTTTATGTTCATTGCAAGAATACCGAAAAATTCTCTTATAAAACCGTTCGGCCAGAAATACCACTTTGTATCGCCTGCTATACCCTGTGCGTCAAGTCCTGCTTTTCGTGCCAAAATGCCGCTTCTGAGCATATGATAGTTAGTAGTGGCAAAAACAACCTTAGCGTTGGGGTTTATCTCATCAATTATTTTTTTTGAAAAGCAGAGATTTTCCCACGTGTTTGCCGACTTCTTTTCGGGCAACACCTCGTAACTTTCTGCTCCTCTTGTTAAAAGATACAACTCCATAGCAGAGCCTTCGCTCATAATCTCATTTGCCCCTTGACCGCCTGACGGTACGTATTTCATAGGTCTGCCGGTTGCAATTTCCTGTTCCCACGCAAATCTTATTGCCCTGTTTACCCTGCCTTTGAGAAGCGGTAAAAGTCCGCCCCTTTTATCTATCGAACAACCGAGTATTATTATATAGTCCCTGTCATAAGTAGGTACTTCTCTTGAGGCTTTATACCCCATTACTGCCGTACCCACGAGTATACATTCAAAATAGCATAGCATTAAAACCAAAAAAAGCGGTATTACGGTATTCAGAACCAAAAACAGACTATCGGTATAAATTCCCCTCGGTATAAAAACCTTTTTTGTAAGCAAATCGGAAATTATGTATATAATTACAGTACCGCCGATATAAAACAGAGCGAAAACAATACTTAACGCATTGTGAAGACGCATACCCTCGTGACGTATGAGAGCAATATTGCTTACCCCCAACAAGACGCTTACCGCTATCATAAAAAACACTGCATAAAATGAAAATCTTTTCGGGAATTTAATAATTTCCCTAAACAGAAAAATATTTGTTACACCGCCTGAAAAAACAGCAGTGATAAGACATTTTATAAGCACTATTGCAAGAACGGAAAAAAACAGTATACCGCCTAAAAGCAGAATGTTTTTATATGTATAAAGCGTTTTCTTTAAAGACTTTTTAAGATAAATGCACATTAAAGTTATACATATTATAAGCACGGCAGGTAAACATATTAAAAGAATATTTGAAACGGTCAAATTTTTGCTCCCCTTAGTTTATTTTGTTTATTATTACATAGATTTAAAAAAATTGCAATGAAATAAAGAAAAGTATTTTTGCAAAACGGCAAAAACGCTTGACAAAATAAAGGAAAAATGATATAGTTTTTTGTATAAATAAAGACTTTAGTAAAGGAAAAAGTAATTTTTAAAAAAGGCTATGTGAGAGTGGGTTATGTATTTGCGATTGCAAGCCTGCTCTTTAATTTTTTATTGTGAGGTAATATTTTATGGGGACAAAGAAAACTGTATTCACAGGTGCGGCGGCGGCAATAATCACTCCTTTTAAGGACGGTAAAATTGATTTTGACGCATACGGTAAATATATCGACTGGCTTATTGACAATAATATTGATGCCATTGTAACGGTCGGTACTACCGGAGAAGGCTCAACTTTAACAGATGCTGAGCATAAAGAGGCTATAAAATTCTGCGTTAATCACGTTGCGGGACGTGTTCCTGTAATAGCAGGCACGGGTGCTAACGATACGGCTTATTCAATAAGTCTTTCTAAGTATGCCTGCGAAGTCGGTGCGGACGCGGTACTGCTTGTAACACCTTACTATAATAAGGCAACGCAAAACGGTCTTTACGAGTCGTTTAAGGCAATAGCAGATTCTATTGATATACCCTGTATACTTTATAATGTTCCGTCACGTACAGGGTGTAACCTGTTACCGCAGACGGTTGCACGTCTTGCAGAGATTGAAAACATTGTGGGAATTAAGGAAGCAAGCGGAAATATATCGCAGATTGCCGAGGTTGCTTCTCTTTGCGGAGACAAGATAGATATTTACTCAGGCAATGACGACCAAAACCTTGCCATTTTTGCACTTGGCGGAAAGGGTTGTATTTCTGTTTTGGCTGATATTATGCCTAATGCGGTACATCAAATGTATGAAAGTTTTGCAAAGGGAGATATTGAGAAAAGCCGTAAGATACAGCTTGACACACTCTCTCTTATAAACGCTCTTTTCTGCGAAGTAAACCCAATTCCCGTAAAGGCGGCTTGTTCAGCTATGGGATTTTGTGAAAATACACTTCGCCTGCCCCTTACTCCTATGAGCAAGGAAAACGAAAGCAAACTTTTATCGCTTATGCGTGAAAACGGAATTAAATTTTAACTTTTATTTAAAAAATCGGTGAAAAAAATGGGAAACATCAAAATTGCAATTTACGGATACGGAAACTTAGGACGCGGTGTTGAATGTGCGTCAAAGCAAAACGCAGATATAACGCTTACCGGCATTTACACAAGACGAAATCCGAAAGATATAAAAACGGTATTCGGCACACCCGTATACTCCGTATCTGAAATAAAGGAGCATAAAAGTGAGATAGACGTTCTTGTAATATGCGGCGGCTCTGCTACCGACCTGCCTAAGATGACACCTGAACTCGCAAACGACTTTTGTGTAATAGATTCTTTTGATACGCACGCAAAGATACCCGAGCATTTTAATGCGGTAGATACATCTGCAAAAAAAGGCGGAAACTTAAGCCTTATATCCTGCGGATGGGATCCGGGACTGTTTAGTGTAAACAGACTTTACGCATCCTCAGTACTTCCTGACGGTGAGGACTACACATTTTGGGGCAGAGGTGTAAGTCAGGGACATTCGGACGCTATAAGAAGAATAGACGGCGTTATTGACGCACGTCAGTACACCGTTCCGATAGAGGACGCCGTAGAACGTGTAAAACGCGGTGAAATGCCAAAACTCTCTATCGGCGAAAAGCATTTAAGAGAATGTTACGTTGTAGCAGAAGAAAATGCCGATAAGGCAAGAATAGAAAAAGAAATTAAAGAAATGCCCAATTATTTTGCAGATTATACCACTACCGTAACCTTTATTTCGCAAGAGGAAATGAAGAAAAATCACTCCTCTTTGCCACACGGCGGTATGGTTATAAGAACGGGTAAAACGGGAGAGAAAAACGGAAATACAAATACTATTGAATATAAGTTGACGCTTGATTCAAACCCCGAATTTACATCATCTGTTATAATTGCATATTGCAGGGCATTAAAGAGAAAGTTTGACCGAGGAGAAAGAGGTTGTATAACGGTATTTGACGTATCGCCGTCCGACCTCTCCCCTCTTGACGGTGCAGAAATCAGGGCAAAATACCTGTAAAAGGAAGTAAAATATGAGCCAAAGACCATTCGAAAATACCGATGTTATTTGTGAAAACATTTCATATAATGATTTAGGTCACCTTACTTTTGCCGGTCACGATTTAAGTGAACTTGCAAAGGAATACGGTACACCGACATATTTTATAGATGAAGAAAGGGTAAGAAACCGTTGCAGAACCTATATTCACGCCGTTAAAAAGGCGTTTGGTGATAAAGGCAGGGTTTATTACGCCTCAAAGGCAAGTTCCTTTAAAAGAATTTATGAAATACTGAAAGAGGAAGGTTTGGGCGTTGATGTTGTTTCATCGGGAGAAATTTATACGGCAAGTCTTGCAAAATTCCCGATGGAAAATTCAATGTTTCATTCAAACAATAAAACCGACCTTGATATATCCTACGGTATAGACAGCGGTGTAGGTTACTTCGTTGTGGATAATGTTGAAGAACTTGACGCGATAGATAAAATCGCCGAGCAAAAGGGTAAGATACAACCTGTTATTTTAAGGCTTACCCCCGGTATTGACACCCACACTTATGAGGCGGTTAATACGGGAAAGGTAGATTCAAAATTCGGCAGTGCCATTGAAACAGGTCAGGCAAAAGAGATAACCGAAGTGGCACTAAAGTGCAAAAATATCCGTCTTTGCGGATTTCACTGTCATATAGGCAGTCAGGTATTTGACTCCAAAGTCTATATTGCGGCGGCTGAAAAAATGCTTGATTTCGTGGCTTTAGTAAATACTTCTTTGGGCTTTAAGTGTGAAATTCTCGACCTTGGCGGTGGATACGGCGTAAGATACGTAGCAAGTCAACCCGAAATTGATATTGCTTCCAATATTGCTGAAGTAGGCAGATTTATTACGGAAAAATGTAAAAATCTTGAAATAGATATGCCTATAATTTGTTTTGAGCCGGGCAGAAGTATTATTGCAGACGCAGGACTTACGTTATACACCGTAGGTACGGTAAAAAGAATACCGAATTATAAAAACTATGTATCGGTTGACGGCGGTATGCCTGATAATATCCGTTTTGCACTTTATAATGCCCCGTATACGATTATCCCCGTAGAAAATACAGATACTGTAAGAGATATGCAGTGTTCTGTGGTGGGTAGATGTTGCGAAAGCGGAGATATAATTCAGGAAAACGTTTATCTTCCGTCGGACATACACAGGGGCGACCTGATAGCCTGTCTTACAACGGGTGCGTACCATTACTCTATGGCTTCAAACTACAACAAAATTCCGCGTCCGCCTATCATAATGCTTACGAAAGACGGCAGTTATTACGCGGTAAAGCGTGAAACAATAGAACGCCTTGCCGAACTTGATATATAAACTTTTTTGGGTGCAGACTTTATTCTGCACCCTTTTATTTATTCGCAAAAAACATGTTTTCCTATTGTTGTTATAACCTTTCTGCCGAATATCCACTTATTTGTTGCGGTAGAGGGGTTATAATAATATATAGCACCGCCACTCGGGTCTAAACCGTTAAGTGCATCTCTTGCGGCGGCATATGAACTATCGGCAACGCTCTCGTAAAACTGTCCGTCATAAAGGCAGGAAAATGCACCGTTTTGATAAACTACTCCCGAAACCGTATCGGGAAAGGACGGATGCTCTACCCTGTTAAGTATGACCGCACCTACGGCTACCTGCCCCAAATAACTCTCTCCCCTTGCTTCGGCGGATATTATCCTTGCAAGCAGTGTATAATCTGCGGAGGTATAGTTTCCGTATGAGTCCGAACCTGATATACCGAGTGCCGCAAGAGTCTTTTCCCCTGCTATGCCGTCTACGGCAAGACCGTTATCCCTTTGAAAGTTGGTTACGGCATTTTTTGTGCGTGTTCCGTAAATACCGTCTATATTTCCCGTATAATAGCCCTTTTCCTTAAGCACCGACTGTATAGACGTTACCTCGTCGCCCGTTGAACCTATTTTTGAGAGTGCGTAAACAGAAAGCGACAAAAGTAAAACAAGTGCCGTAAAGGCTAATAAAACTATTAAAAATTTTTTCATATTTTATTTCCCCCGTCTGATTTAGTATTCCAAAATACATAGGATTTATACATTCGCAAAAAACAGTTTTCTATCTACAAAAAAACTTCATTTTCTGCACCGCACTTTGACAAAATATTATTGGTTTACATAATATAATATTTTTGTAAAAATTTTTAAAACTTACGGCGGTGAAAAAAATGAAGGAGTTAATAAAGTCA
>JAKSQC010000029.1 GCA_024404325.1 Clostridia bacterium | reverse complement strand
CACACCGTCCGTGTACTCAAAGAGCTTGTCTCCCGGTTCAAGCATAATGGAGCCTGCTTTATACTTCATACCTTCCATACCTGCAAGGACAAATCCCGGACGTATTTTATAAGGCTCATATTTACCGTCTTTTTTGCAGATAAAGGGCATTTCGTGACCTGCGTTTACAAATACGAACTCACCCGTAACAAGGTCAAGTACACCCTCAAATGCCGTAACGAACATACCGCCGCTGTTTGACTCGCAGAGAAGTTCGTTTACATCGGTAAATACAGTGCCTAATTCCTTACCGACAAGTGTATGGTCTTTAATAAGTGTCTTTGCAATTACCATAAACAATGCGGCAGGAACACCCTTACCCGAAACGTCTGCCATAACGATTGCGATATGGGTATCGTCAACCATAAAGAAGTCGTAGAAGTCGCCTCCGACCTCTTTTGCAGGGTTCATCGTTGCGTAAATATCAAATTCGTCACGTTCGGGGAAAGCAGGGAATATGCAGGGCAACATAGACGCTTGAATGTGTGTGGCAACGTTAAGTTCCGTACCTATTCTCTCGTTTTCTGCAGTTACGGCAGTCAGATTTTCAACATAATTCTGAATGTCTTTTTCCATTGTATATATACTGTTGGCAAGCAGACGGATTTCATCCTTTTGCTTGATTTTCGGAAGCACCTCGGAAAGACGAATGTCAGATTCGGTAAACGATTGTGCCTCTTTGGCAATGAGCTTCAACGGTTTTGTAACGGTGTACATCATTACGATAATGAACACTGCCATGAACAAGGCAACAATAAGAATTGTGATAAGTATTGTTGACAAAAGGTATCTGTTGAGAGTTTCATTGATTGTCGGCATCGGCATATCGGCAACTATAAGGGCAGTCGGAACGCCTTTGGAATTGCATACCGGAAGGATTGCACAGGAATTATAACCGAATTTAGATTCATGTATGAAATAATCGGTTGAACGTTTGCCGGTTTTATATATATCGGTTACAAGCTTGGGGTTTTTAAAGGTGATGGGATCTTCAACGCCTATTTCGTAATACTGTTTGATATCATCTTCGGCCTCGATAATTCTTACATCGAATACATTTTTACACATATATCTTTTGCAGTCCGGCACGAAAATATAAATTCCGCTTTTGTAATTGTAAAGTATGTCGGTATTGCGGTAAAGGTTATAGATGTTTTGTGCCATTTCATCATATTCGGCATCGGTCTGTTTGGTGTCGAGATATGAAGCAATTTTATCACCGTTTACATATGAACGTGCAACCTGAGCTATTTCATAGGCAAAGTTGTTCGAGCTTTTGTAAATGGAGTCCCGATACTGCAGATAACCGCTGATACAACATCCGGCACAAATAATGACCGCCATAAGTATACACAACAGCGACATTTTTACGTTAATTTTTTTCATTAAAATTCCTCCGATTTTTTATGAAATATTATATCTATATATAACTGCGGGACATTTGCATCTTCCGTTGCAAAGCACACAGGTATAAGTTTCCTCATCATACCAGAGCATCTGTTTTTCGGCTATTGGCTCAAATCCGAGCTTTGTGAGAAGATGATCCATCGGCACGAAGCCATCGTATTTCCACGCGGGGCAGTAAGAGATTCCGTATCCGAGCTGACGGGCGTTTTCAAACACCTTTTCCCATAGCAGACGCATAAATCCCATACTCTCGAATTTTTTTCTCAGCACTGCACTGCGACAGCGTACCACCTTTTTGCCCTCACATTCGGCTTTAACCTGATCAAGTGGCAACTTCATATCGGCACAGACACTTTCAGGAGTCGAGGGCAAAATGCAGACATAACCGACAAATTCGCCGTCATAATCAAGTGCCAAAAATAAATCGGGGTATTTTATCCATCGGTCCAACTCACTTTTATCAATATATCCGTCGCCAAAACGTTCATCGCATAGCTCTATAATAATATCGTAATCGCCCTTATTTGCAGGGCGTATATTTATTTTTTCGGAATCAATTTGTACCATTTTAAAAAACCTTTGCTTTAATAATTCTTAATAATATATCAGAACATGATTATAAGATTGTTTGTGCCGAGCGTCTGTCTGAAATCGGAAAGTGTCGCCGATTTAAAAATCATTTTGAGTCCGAGCAAATCTTCGCTCATATCGAGGTTGTCGCTGTTTTCCTCATAAAAGTTGATTGGATCAAATATTTTACCTATGTAACGAAAACGAAGCATAACTTCTTCGCCAATCTTGCAAACACGCACATCTATATACTTTTTTTGATCGGTACCGAAGCAGTTTGCGGAAAGGAAAGAGATTAGTTCTTCTATTGCCATGCAGACCTTCATGCACCGTTTCATATCAACACCATGCTCCTCGCAGTATTCCGAACACTGCCGTGAGGCATTCACAACATCGTCGACATCGTTTTTGACCGAGAATGAAATATTACCGTCCTTCTCAAGTGAAGTATCAAGCAGATATTTGTCAAGATTCGTGTTTTTGTGCTGTAAGATATAGCGAATGAGCAAATATGCCAAAAGAGTGCCACCCTCACAGAGTGAGAAACTGAACCATATACCCTTTGAGCCGACTAAGAAGGCAAGCGGAACGGCAAAAACGGCAAGCAGTCCGAAAGTGCGTAATGCAACAAGCAGTGTCGCCGTCCATTCACGCTTTACGGCGGTAAGATAACTTGTGTAAAGAGCGTTAATATATCCTGCAACAAGTCCGACGCAGGCAAGTGGCATTGCCCAATAACTTTCAATTATGACCGCATAGTCGGATACGCCGAAAGCACGGCTTGATACTCCCGCTAAAACGCAGGCGACAACTATAAGCGGAATCATTATTGTGATTCCGAGCTTTTTAGAAAGCTTCATAACCAAACGTTCACTCTCGAAATCACGCTCACCGAAAAATACACCGATAAGCGGGAGCAGTGCGGAGGACATTCCGATAATGACGGAATTTTGAAGTCCCATAATATTGCGAAGCACCGTGTAGCAGGGAAGAAGTCTTCCTTCGCCGATGCCGAGCAGTAGCATATTTATCATTAGTATCTGTGCCGATTCGAGCAGGTTGCTTAACCCATTCGGGACACCGGCGATGACTATGTTCTTTACCGTCTTCAGGTCAAAGCATTTGCGGACCAGCTTCAGCTCGGTCGAACGGCACAACAGCAATATGAGTCCCAGCAGGGCAACGGTACCCATTGAAATTGCGGTAGCAAGACTTGCACCGCCTATTCCCATATTGAATATCGGACTCATAAACAGCCACGAAAGTACCACGTTGATGATTGCCGAAAGAGAGAACAAACGCAAAGAAAGCTGCGGTCTGCCGTCGGTTTTCAAAAAATAGAGCGGAATATATGAAACAAGCGTAAATGCACCGGCGGGAATGTAGTAGGTGAGATAGTCTTTTACAAGCCGAACGGTATGCTCATCGCTTCCGCCCGAAAGAAATCGTGAAAACGGGTCAAGAAGCAGATAACCCGCCACCGTCATTATGACAGCTGCTAAAACGAGTATGTAAAATGCACAGGAAAAAATTTTGCGGTACTCTTTTATTTTGCCACCACCGAGTACACGGCTTGCAAGAATACTTCCGCCAATTCCGATAGTTGCACCAACGGTATAAAATATAAGATAAACAGGACTTACAAGAGACATTGCAGAAAGTCCCTTATCACCCAAAAATATTCCTACAAGTAATGTATCGATAAATGACCCTAAAAAAACAAATAAAGTAGAAATAACCGAATTTACAATAAATTTTCCTGTGACTTTTTTAATGAAAAAATCATTCTTTGATAAAGAATAATTATTTTCTGTGTCAGTATTAAGTTCCATACAGGCGAACCTTTCAAAATGTTTAAAATTACCTATAAAATAATACTATCATTATATATAAAAGTCAAGAAACAAAACACGAATTAACCCATTTTTTGAATTATTTGCCGTTTTTCAGTTTGTTTATACGGTCGCGAAGATATGCGGCGTGTTCAAATTCGAGTATTTTAGCCGCCTGCTTCATTTCTTCTGTAAGACGTTTTATAAGTGCCTCTCTTTCGGCTCTGCTCAGTTTACTGTCGGGTTTGTCAGTTTCAACCTTACTGCCGATTTCAATTATATCGCGTACATCCTTTTTGATGGTTTTCGGAATAATGCCGTGTTCATCATTGTACTTTTGCTGTATTGTACGGCGGCGTTCGGTTTCGGTGATGGCACGTTCCATAGAGGGCGTAACACTGTCGGCATACATTATAACCTGACCGTTTGCATTTCTCGCTGCTCTGCCTATCGTTTGTACGAGCGACGTTTCACTACGCAAAAAGCCCTCTTTGTCGGCGTCAAGTATAGCAACCAAAGAAACTTCTGGTATATCAAGTCCCTCTCTTAAAAGGTTGATACCCACCAAAACGTCAAACTCTCCGAGCCTTAAATCTCTTATTATTTCCATACGCTCTATCGTGTCAATATCATAATGCATATACCTTACCTTAATATCAAGGTTTTCAAGATATTCCGTAAGGTCTTCCGCCATTTTTTTGGTAAGAGTTGTCACAAGCACACGCTCGCCCGCTTCGGTACGCATATTGATTTCGGAAACCAAATCGTCAATCTGCCCGTCAGACGGTTTTACCGTAACAACAGGGTCTAAAAGTCCCGTAGGGCGTATTACCTGTTCAACTATTTGTACTGCGTGGTCTTTTTCAAACTGCGACGGCGTAGCAGATACAAAAACCGCCTGATTTATATGCGAATAGAATTCCTCAAAATTAAGCGGACGGTTATCGTAAGCGGACGGCAGACGGAAACCGTATTCAATAAGGTTGTCCTTTCTGCCCCTGTCACCGCCGTACATACCTCTTACCTGCGGAAGTGTTACGTGCGATTCGTCAACAAATAGCAAAAAATCGTCGGGGAAGTAGTCAAGCAATGTTGACGGCGTACTGCCTTTAGGTCTGCCCGATAAAACCCTCGAATAGTTTTCTATGCCTTTGCAAACACCTATTTCACGCAACATTTCTATATCATACTCGGTACGCTGACGTATTCTCTGTGCCTCTATAAGTTTTCCGTTATCAATAAAGAACCTTTCCCGTTCCTCCATTTCGCGTTCAAGTTCCTTTAGTGCTTCACTCATTTTGTCCTGCGGTACTATATAATGAGATGCGGGGTAAATGGCTACGTGCGACAAAATTTGTTTTACTTCACCTGTCAGTGTGTTGATTTCACAAATTCTGTCTATATCGTCGCCGAAAAATTCTATTCTAATAGCATTCCCGTAGGAATACGCGGGATAAACTTCAACCGTGTCACCCCGTACCCTGAATTTATTTCTCACAAAGTTTATATCGTTGCGTTCATACTGCAAATCAACAAGTTTTCTTATCACTTCGTCCCTGTCTTTTTGCATACCCGTACGCAGTGAAATTACCATATTTCTGTAATCAATAGGACTGCCTAATGAATAAATACACGAAACAGATGCAACAATTATAACATCACGTCTTTCGGATAATGCACATGTGGCACTGTGACGCAGTTTGTCTATTTCATCGTTGATGGCAGAGTCTTTTTCTATATATGTGTCCGTACCGGGGATATATGCTTCGGGTTGGTAGTAGTCATAGTATGAAACAAAATATTCAACGGCATTATCAGGGAAGAACTCTTTAAACTCCGAGCAAAGCTGTGCGGCAAGGGTTTTGTTGTGGGCTAAAACTAATGTGGGACGGTTTACACGCTCAATAATATTCGCCATAGTAAACGTTTTACCGCTTCCCGTAACACCTAATAGCACCTGCTCTTTAGCACCGCCGTTTATTCCGTCAACAAGTTTTTGTATAGCCTGTGGCTGGTCGCCAGTGGGCTTATAATCGGAGTGCAGTTTAAAGTCCATTAAATTTCCTCCCTTTTTAGTATTTTTATTATTGTGCCAATTAACTTATTTATAACTTATTTTCAGGGACTACGGCAAGTAGCCCCTCTTTTTTTAAAGTGTTTATAAATTCTATGACCATAGGACCTACGTCATCAATAGAACTGTCGGGATATTTCTTAAGGCAAAGATAAATCATATCGGGTAAATTTATACCCTTTTGTAAATGCTCAAAGATAAATCTTGAACTTTCCTCTTTTAATTTTATCATACCGCTAAAATGTGCTGTGCCTTCTGCTGTAGCAACGGCAACAGTTTCATCATTCATTTCAACTAATTTAAAGGGATATCTAATTATTAACCTTGGATACTGTTCCATTTTTATTACCTTCCTAATCTTTCATTGCGTTATAAGATATAATTGACGCTTCATCTGACATATTACAGTAGAGTTTATATAATTCTATATTTTTTGCTATGTTTTCAAGTATTTTCAGTGTATCCACCAAAACTTGCGTATTATTTGAGCGGTAGGTTTGACCTATAAGCGTGGAAATTGCATCTGAAAAGTCGGTTTTGCAAATTGAATTTCTGTTTCCTCTGTTTAAAATACAGATGCTTTTAAGCGGTACGCAGATATTTGTACCTAAATTTTCCTTACCGCACCACGGTGTCCCGCAAACCTTTACACCGTCTTCAAATATTCTGATTATAGGTTTGTCACCGTTTACAACAAAACTGTTCTTTATATTTTTAAGCCAAAGGTTAGTATGTGTTGTTTTCCCCATACCCGATTTAGCGGTAAAAATGAAAGCGTTGTTATCTACCGCTACTGCCGAGCCGTGAAAAACGATTGCATTAAATGAGGGTAACTTCTGTGCTATCTTACGGTAAATGGCGGTGCTTTCAAGGTAATGAACGGGTAGGGGGCGGTATGGCGTTTTTTCATATTTACTTTCTTCTATATATTTTTTTCTTTCAAAATCTATATCAGTTTCATAGGCGGTTACAGAAAAATCTATATTTTTATCGGCAGAAATATAGGGGCGTGACAATTTTTGAAAGTAATCGTATGTATGATTTACTTCAATACAGATACCCGCGATTTCAATTACCGTAGAAAACATTTTTTCACCCCGTAAAATCATTATCATAACAAATCTATTATACCATATTTTAATATTTTTCGCAAATAATAATTATTGTTGCTTTTTTTTGAAAAAAATTGTATAATTAAATTGGTAATTTGCGGTTTCGGAGGAATTTAATGTTAGAACTTAAAAACGTTTCTTTTTCGGCAAACGGAGAAAACGGCGAAAAGGAGATATTAAAGGATATTTCATTTAAGGCAGACGATGGGTTTGTTGCAATAACAGGGCCCAACGGTGGCGGAAAATCTACGCTTGCCAAAATCATTGCCGGTATAATAAAACCTACGTCAGGGAAAATTTTTCTTGACAACGTTGATATAACCGATATGTCTGTAACCGAGAGGGCAAAGGCGGGTATAAGTTTTGCGTTTCAGCAACCCGTACGTTTTAAGGGAATTACCGTAAACGACCTTATACGTTTAGCTTCGGGCAGAGAAATAAGTATATCTAAGGCGTGCGACTATCTGTCGGCAGTCGGACTTTGTGCTAGGGACTATATTAACCGCGATGTAAATGCATCTCTTTCGTGCTGTGAACTCTAGAGTATAGAAATATCAACGGTACTTGCTAGGGGTACAAAAGTGTCTTTGTTTGACGAGCCTGAGGCAGGTATTGACTTATGGAGTTTTAATAATCTTATAAACGTATTTGAAAAAATGCACGAGCGTCTTGGCGGTACGGTTATTATTATTTCACATCAGGAGCGTATTCTTAACATAGCGGACAAGGTTGCGGTAATATCGGGCGGTATATTAAAAGCCTACGGTGCAAAGGACGATATTTTACCCGAACTTCTTGACGTAACCGCTTCCGCTTGTAAAGTTCTCACAGATAAATTGGAGGAAATTAAACCGTGAATAATACCGAACAGCAACTATTAAAGATAATTGCGGATATGGACGGTGTACCACAGGGTGCATATAATATCCGCTCAAACGGTCAGCTTGCGGACAGACGCGTTACCGAAAATATAGATATAAAGACCAAAACCGATAAAAACGGAATAGATATAATAATACGTGCAGGCACTAAGGGTGAGACGGTGCATATACCCGTAATAATAAGCGAGTCGGGAATATCTGACCTTGTGTATAATGATTTTATAATAGGTGAGAATGCCGACGTTACGATTATGGCGGGGTGCGGAATACACAACTGCGGAGATGACGAATCACGTCACGACGGTGTGCACACCTTTTTTGTAGGCAAAAATGCAAGGGTAAAGTATATAGAGCGTCATTACGGCGAGGGTGACGGTACAGGTGGCAGGAATATGAACCCTACAACCGTTATAAATATTGCCGAGGGCGGATATTTAGAAATGGAGACAAGCCAAATTAAAGGTATTGATTCTACTTTCCGCACAACAAGGGCAAGCGTTGCAGACGGCGGAACACTTGTTATTCACGAAAAGATTATGACACATAAAAACCAGACCGCCGATACCGATTTTTCGGTCGATTTAAACGGAGTTAATTCGAGTGCAAACGTTGTATCGCGTTCGGTGGCAAGGGACAGTTCAAAGCAGTGCTTTAAGTCAAATATAAACGGAAATAACCTTTGTAACGGTCATACGGAATGTGATGCAATCATTATGGATAATGCAATTGTTAAGGCTATACCGCAACTCGGTGCAAATCATATAGACGCTTCCCTTATTCACGAGGCGGCAATAGGGAAAATAGCAGGAGAACAACTAATCAAACTTATGACGCTAGGTCTATCAAGGGAACAGGCGGAACAGGAAATAATAAACGGGTTTTTAAAATGAGTGTAAAGTCATCAAATTTAATTAAACGGTTTTTGCCGTACTACAAAAAATATATAGGAATATTGGTATTTGACCTTTTTTGTGCCTTGCTTACAACGGTATGTGAACTTGTACTTCCTATGATTGTAAGAGAGATAACCGATAGGGCAACCGGCGGTAACATATCGGCACTTACGGTGTCTTTTGTTTTAAGAGTAGGTTTGTTTTATTTAGTACTGAGAATTATTGATACGGTAGCAAACTATTATATGGCGTCTGTCGGTCACATAATGGGTACTAAAATGGAAACCGATATGCGTAGGGATATGTTCGCACATCTTCAAAGGCTTTCCTTTGAGTTTTATGATAATACAAAAATAGGCAGTATAATGTCAAGAATAACAAGCGACCTTTTTGACGTTACGGAATTTGCACACCACTGTCCTGAGGAATTCTTTATAGCATTCATAAAAATTGCCGCGGCTTTTTGTATTCTTTGTGTTATAAACGTTCCGCTTACACTGATTATATTCTCGGTAGTACCGCCGATGATAGTCATACTTATGATATTTAACGGTAAGATGAAATCGGGGTTCAGGGAGTCGAGAAGAACGGTAGCAGAACTAAATTCCGCGGTTGAGGACAGTTTGCTTGGTATCAGGGTTGTAAAGTCGTTTTCAAATGAGTATATAGAAGAGGAAAAGTTTGAACAGGGAAATGTGAAATTCCTTAATATAAAGAAAAAAGTTTATAGGTATATGGGCGGTTTTCAGTCCTGTACAAGACTTTTTGACGGTCTTATGTATATAACCGTTGTAATAGCAGGTGCTATTTTCATAATAAAAGACAAAATAAATACCGCCGACCTTGTTGCATACCTGCTTTTTGTTAATACGCTTTTAACTTCAATAAGGCGAATTGTAGAGTTTGCAGAGCAGTTTCAACGCGGTATGACGGGCATAGAACGTTTCTTTGAAATAGTAGACTGCGAGCCTGATATAGTTGATAAAGAAAATGCCGTAGTTTTGAAAAACGTTAAGGGCGAAGTAAAACTTAATGATGTCTGTTTTAAATATGTTTCAAGAAACAACACGGTTTTAGACCACGTCAATATCAGTGTCGGCGTAGGAGATAATATTGCGTTGGTAGGTCCCTCGGGGGGCGGCAAGACAACTATTTGTTCCCTTATTCCGAGATTTTACGATGTTGACAGTGGAAGTATAACAATAGACGGAATAGATATAAAAGATGTAACACTTGAATCTTTAAGGGCAAATATCGGTATAGTTCAACAGGACGTATATCTTTTTTCGGGTTCTGTTTATGAAAATATAGCCTACGGGAAACCCAATGCAACAATGGAAGAAATATACGAGTCTGCACGCCTTGCAGGTGCTGACGAATTTATTAAGTCATTACCTGACGGATATGATACTTATGTAGGCGAACGGGGTGTAAAACTTTCGGGCGGTCAAAAGCAGAGGATATCCATTGCAAGGGTATTTTTAAAAAACCCTCCGATACTTATTTTGGACGAGGCTACAAGCGCCCTTGATAACGAGAGTGAAAAGATAGTACAACATTCTCTTGAACGCCTTGCAAAGGGCAGAACAACCATTACTATTGCACACCGTCTTACAACAATTAAAAACGCAGATAAAATAATAGTACTTACCAAAGACGGTATAGTTGAAAACGGTACACATAATGAACTTATAGAAAAAGATGGCATTTATTCAAAACTGTATATGTCGTACAGTTAAATAATGGTTGAAAAGTACTTATAAATATGGTAAAATTTTGGTGTTTGGGGGCGTTAGGTTGGATAAAGACTTTTTGTCCGCTGTAATAGTAACCTATAATAACGGCGAAAAAGCGGAAAAGGCGTGTAAATCAATTCTTGAAAACACTAAAAGATACGATGTTACTTTGTATGTAATTGATAACGCCTCAAGTGATAATACGGTTGACCTGCTCTCAAAAATCGACGGTGTTAAGGTTATAAGGCAGGAAAAAAACTTAGGCTTCGGCAAAGCACATAATAAAATTCTTAAATTACCTATGGGAAAATATCACTTTGTTGTAAACCCCGATATTGTTATTTATTCGGACGTTTTGTCTGATATGGCGGACGTAATGGACGAAAATGCAGATTTGGTACTTACAATGCCTAATATTTTAAATACGGACGGTACTGTTCAGTATCTGCCAAAGGAAATACCTACTTTTAAGCGTCTTTTCGGCGGTAGATTAGCGTTTGTTTCAAAGAACTTTGCCGATTTAAGGGCAGATTACACTTGGGAAAACAGAAAAATAAACGGTATTACCGATATAAATTTTTGCAGTGGATGTTTCTTTTGTATAAGGTCGGATATATTTAAAAGACTTTCAGGGTTTGATGAAAGGTATTTTATGTACCTTGAAGATGCAGATTTAACTATTAGGGCAAAGAATTTCGGCAGAGTGGCAATACTTCCCGATATTTCCGTAAAGCACGAATGGAAAAGAGAAAGTGCAAAAAGTTTTAAATATCTTTTAATTCATCTTATTTCAAGTTTTAAATTTTTGCTTAAGTGGAGGAAAATTACAAAATGAAAATAATGATAACAGGCAGTAACGGACAGCTCGGAAACGAACTGCAAAGAATAATTAAGAGCGGTAAAAGTGAAATCGGTAATATACCGAGCAGTATCGTTGGTGCTGATGTTTTACCCGTTGATATTGATACACTTGATATAACAGATTTTAATGCGGTAAAAGAGTTTGTAAATGATAATAAACCCGATATAATTATAAACTGTGCCGCTATGACGAATGTTGACGGTTGCGAAAGCAATTACGAGACGGCATATAAGGTTAATGCGGTAGGTGTAAGAAATCTTGCGGTATCGGCTAAACAGATTGGTGCAAAATTTATTCACGTTTCTACCGACTATGTTTTTGCAGGCAACGGCAAAAAGCCTTACGTTGAGTGGGACATTATAAATCCTCAGAGTGTTTACGGTGCGTCAAAAGCGTTAGGGGAAAAGTATGCACTTTCATTTTGTGATAAAACATTTATCGTCAGAACCGCTTGGCTATACGGTTATATTGGCAAAAACTTTGTTAAGACAGTACGCAGAGTGATAAAAGCAAACGGCGGTATTTCTGTTGTTAATGACCAAAGGGGCAACCCCACTAACGCCAGTGATTTGGCACATCATTTGCTAAAAATCGCCGTTACAGAGGAATACGGTATTTACCACTGTACGGGCAAGGGTGAATGTTCGTGGTACGACTTTGCGGCAAAAATTGCAGAGTATTCAGGTTTTGCGGGTGCGGTTACACCCTGCACAACAGAGGAATACAATACTAAATTTAACGTACCGACAAAACGTCCTATGTATTCCTCACTTCGTAATTTGGCACTTGAGTGCAGTGTCGGAGATGAAATGCGTGATTGGCAGGAAGCCTTAAAAGAATATATATCAAAAGTGGAGGACTGATTTTATGAAAACATACTTAGTTACAGGCGGTGCCGGTTTTATCGGCTCAAACTTTGTCATTTATATGCTTAATAAATATGATGACGTTAAAATTATCAACGTGGACAAACTTACCTATGCAGGTAATCTTGAAAATTTAAAGAGCGTTGAAAACAACCCAAATTACAGTTTTGTTCAGGCAGATATATGCGACAGAGAGGCAATTTCAAAAATATTTGCCGATAATGATATAGACTATGTTGTAAACTTTGCGGCAGAAAGCCACGTTGACAGAAGTATTACAAACCCCGAAATTTTTGTTAAGACCAATGTTGAGGGTACTGTTAATATGTTGCAGTGTGCAAAGGTTGCGTGGACTGTCGGTGACGATACCTATAAAGACGGCGTTAAATATCTTCAGGTATCTACCGATGAGGTTTACGGTACTTTGGGTTCTGAGGGCTTCTTTATGGAAACAACACCGCTTGACCCACATTCGCCGTATTCGTCATCAAAGGCGTCTGCCGACCTTTTTGTAAAGGCATTTGGTGATACCTATAAATTCCCGATAAACATTACCCGTTGTTCTAATAACTACGGACCTTATCAGTTCCCTGAAAAACTTATACCGCTTATTATGAATAACACGTTAAAACATAAAGATTTGCCTGTTTACGGTGACGGTATGCAAATTCGCGACTGGCTTTATGTTGAAGACCACTGTAAGGCTATTGATATGGTAATAAGAGACGGTAAGTTAGGCGAGGTATACAACGTAGGCGGACATAATGAAAGACCTAATATATTTATAGTTAAGTCGATAATCGAATATATTAAGGAAAACGTTGACGAAACCGTCGGCGAACATATGATAAAGCACGTTACCGACCGTAAGGGACACGACCGCCGTTACGGTATTGACCCGCAAAAGATAAAAGACGAGCTTGGTTGGTATCCTGAAACCTGTTTTGAAGTAGGAATTAAGAAGACCTTAAAGTGGTATCTGGAAAATCAAGATTGGGTACAGAATGTTGTAAACGGCGATTACCAAAAGTACTATGATAAAATGTACAGTGCAAAGAAGGAATTATAATGGGCAAATTTAACTTTATTAAAACATCTATAGACGGCGTTATTATTGTTGAACCTACCGCGTTTGGCGACAGCAGGGGCTACTTTATGGAAACCTATCAAAAGGAAGATTTTATAAAGGGCGGTATAGATGTTGAGTTCGTTCAGGATAATCAGTCTATGTCAACAAAAGGCGTTCTCAGGGGGCTTCATTTCCAAAAGCAGTACAGTCAGTCAAAACTTGTGCGTTGTATAAGAGGCTCGGTTTTTGACGTTGCCGTTGACCTGCGTAAAGGCTCACCTACCTTTGGTAAGTGGGAGGGTGTTGTACTTTCAGCTGAAAATAAACGTCAGTTCTTTATACCGAAGAATTTTGCACACGGATTTTTGGTACTTTCCGATGAGGCAGAGTTCGTTTATAAGGTTGACGATTTTTACCACCCCAACGATGAGGGCGGTCTTATGTGGAATGACCCCGATATAGGTATTAAATGGCCTATCGAAGACGGTATGGAGATTAAACTTTCCGATAAGGATAAAATACATCCTCCGTTTAGTGAATTTAAAATAGATTAACACCTATAAATAAAATCTCCCTTTAGCGGTAAAACTACCGTTGTAAGGGAGGTTTTAAATTTGAATAAAGGTATGACATTTATTAAAGGTCTTGGTGCCGGTATGGTAGCAGGTGCCGCAGCGGTAGTTGTAGGGAAAGTAGTTCTACAGGATAAACACAACGTAACAAAAGGCTCAACCAAACTTGTAAAAGCGGTAGGCGATTTTGTAGAGGGCGTACAAACTATGTTTCGCTGACAACTAAGGGGCTGTGAAAAACAGCCCTTATTTTTTTATCAGTAATTTGCTTTTTTTACAAAAATATGTATAATATATTTGAGGGGAAGTGAAGAATTGAAACATCTGTTTAAAGTCGCAAGAGAGTATCTTTTTGAATGTATATGCGGACCTTTTTTTAAACTGCTCGAAGTATCCTTTGAACTTTGTGTTCCGCTGGTTATGAAAAGCATAATTGATACGGGTATTAAGAATAATGACGGTGCTTATATAGTAAAAATGGCGGTTTTATTGGTTGTACTTGGTATTTTAGGTCTATCTTCAACCGTTACTGCACAGTATTTCTCTGCAAAAGCGGCAGTCGGTATTATCGCCCACGTGGATGCGGGCAAAACCACGCTTGC
>JAKSQC010000028.1 GCA_024404325.1 Clostridia bacterium | reverse complement strand
AACAAATCATCTCACGGAAAGCATCAATTCTGCCTTCACCGAAGAACATATGCTCTGTACGGCAAAGACCGATACCCTGTGCACCGAATGCGGCAGCCTGCTTAGCATCAGCCGGTGTATCAGCATTTGTACGAACACCGAGTTTCTTATATTTATCTGCAAGTTCCATTATTCTGCCGAAGTAACCACTACTCGGGTCAGCAGGAACGGTGGGGATAAGGCAATCGTAAATGTTACCGGTTGAACCGTCAAGAGAAATGCCGTCACCCTCTTTGAACAACTTGCCTGCGAGGGTAAACTGTTTGTTTTCCTCGTCCATCTTTATATCTCCGCAACCGGAAACACAGCAGGTACCCATACCGCGTGCAACAACGGCAGCGTGTGAAGTCTGACCGCCACGAACGGTGAGTATACCCTGTGCGTACTTCATACCCTCGATGTCCTCAGGTGAAGTTTCAAGACGAACAAGAACAACCTTTTCGCCTTTTTTACCCTTTTCTGCGGCATCTTCTGCGGTAAATACAATCTTACCTGCGGCAGCACCCGGAGATGCGGCAATGCCTTTACCTACAACGTTATTCTTATCAGCATCTTTTAAAGCTTTCGGGTCAAATGTCGGGTGTAAAAGCATATCAAGGCTCTTGGCATCTATCTGCATAAGTGCCTCTTCTTCTGTAATCTGACCTTCGTCGATAAGGTCGCAGGCAATCTTTATAGCAGCGGCAGCGGTACGTTTACCGTTACGGGTCTGAAGCATATATAGTTTTTTATCCTCAATGGTAAACTCCATATCCTGCATATCGTGATAGTGGTTTTCAAGGGTGTGGCAGATTTCATTAAACTGAGCAAATGCCTCAGGGAATACTTCCTTCATTTTGTCAATAGGCATAGGAGTACGAACGCCTGCAACAACGTCTTCACCCTGTGCGTTTACAAGGAATTCACCCATAAGTCCCTTTTCGCCGGTAGCAGGATTACGTGTGAACGCAACACCTGTACCTGATGTATCACCCATATTACCGAATGCCATCATCTGTACGTTAACGGCAGTACCCCAAGAATATGGAATGTCGTGGTCCATACGGTAGATGTTTGCACGGGGGTTGTCCCATGAACGGAAAACGGCTTTAATAGCTTCAAAGAGCTGTTCTCTCGGGTCGTCGGGGAAGTCCTTACCAAGTTGATTTTTGTACTCTGCCTTAAACTGATTTGCAAGTTCTTTTAAATCATCGGCAGTAAGTTCAACGTCGAATGTAACGCCCTTTGCTTCTTTCATTTTATCAATTAACTGCTCGAAATATTTCTTGCCGACTTCCATAACAACGTCGGAGAACATCTGAATAAATCTTCTGTAGCAATCCCAAGCCCAACGCGGATTGTTAGACTTATTTGCAATAACATTTACAACCTCTTCATTAAGACCGAGGTTAAGTATGGTATCCATCATACCCGGCATAGATGCACGTGCACCTGAACGAACGGATACTAAAAGCGGATTTTCTTTATCACCAAACTTTTTACCGGTGATGTTTTCCATCTTTTCGATGTATTCCATAATTTGTGCCTGAATTTCAGGATTAATCTGACGACCGTCCTCATAATACTGTGTGCAGGCTTCGGTAGAAATGGTGAAACCCTGCGGAACGGGAAGACCTAAACCGGTCATCTCTGCGAGGTTAGCACCCTTACCGCCGAGAAGCTCACGCATTGTTGCGTTGCCTTCGCTGAAAAGGTAGACATACTTGTGACTCATTATCGAATCAACCTCCTAAATAATTTATGGATATGAAATCCAAATTTAAACAAGTAAACAATAATACATTTCAGTATCCTAAATATTATACCAACATTTCCCTGAAAAATAAAGCATTTTTTTGAAAATAAGTTAAAAATTTATAAATAATATAAAAAAAGCGATGAAATTCACCGCTTTTTATGTTATTTACTGAATATTTTAACGATACGAAGTATAACGGGGGAGAGAATTGCATTAACTAAAAACTCTATACAGAAGTTTATTCCCACAAGAGAAAAGATAACGTAGTAGGCAATATTAGTACCTGCCGCCCAAATATTAAGCGTTTCTTTGAAAAACAGAGTAAGCATAATAAGAAAAATTCCTGTGTTTACAATGGGTGCGGACATAGCAGCTAAAAACACTGCTGATTTTGGATTTTTTACCTTTAATGTTTTTGCAATCAAACCGGGAATAAGACCTGCAAGAGTAGCCTTTGAAAGGCACAAAACAATAAGCATAACGGGACTTGCCTGAAAAAGCATTTGTCCGCCCGCATCAATACCGACTACCGCACCGATAAAGGTTACGGTACCGAAAATTGCACCTAAAACCGCACCATACGACGGACCGTACATTACCGCCGCAAGGACTATCGGCACTAAAGTAAGAGAAATACTGAAAGTTCCGATTTTAACAAAATAACTTATCATTTGTAAAATAATTACGAGTGCGGTGAAAAGTCCCAAAATTGCAATTTTTTTTGATTTTGCCATAAAAATACCTCCGATACTATCCGCAAAAGCGGTACAGTTCAAATATTTTTTATTAAAAATTTTTATTTATTTCTTTCGTATATTTCACGAAGACCGTCTAAAAGAAGATTTTCGTTATAAATAATGTCATTTTTGCAGTGAATGATGATTTCTTTTGCAAGTCCGCCTGTTGCAACGATAGTAGGCAAAACGCCTAATTCATCTGTAATTCTGTCTATAAGTCCGTCAAGCATACCCGCAGTACCGAATACAAGCCCCGAACGCATACTGTCAATCGAGTTTTTACCGATAACCGACTTCGGTGCGGTAATGTTTATTGACGGCAACTGAGCGGTATTTTCCGTAAGTGCCTTAAGGGTTAGTTTTACGCCCGCGGATATTACTGCACCTAAAAAAGAGCCGTCACTGTCAATAATACTGACGGTTGATGCAGTACCCATATCTATTACAACGCACGGAAGTGTATATTCGCTGATAGCACCAACTGCACCTGCAACCAAGTCTGCACCGAGTTGTGCGGGGTTGTCAATTTTTATGTTAAGACCTGTCTTAACACCGGGACCTACCGAAAGCGGTACTATATCGCAAAGCAAGGATACCGCCTTACTGAGTGTAGCACCTACCGTCGGTACTACGGAACATATTATACAATCGTCTATTTCGCGGTAATCTTGATTGTAAAGGGCAAGTATATCCTTAAGCTCAATTGCATACTGAGATGCTGTATGTTTAGCACTTGTTGCTATGCGAGAGGTAAAAGTAAGAACATCATTATCATAACAGCCGAGTGCAATATTAGAGTTTCCGATATCAATGGCAAGTAACATTAGCAAATACTTCCTTTGTCTCATTTTAGAGTATTATATTATAATTTCTTCTTAAAATCAATAAAAATAAAAAAATTGTTGACGTAAACGGAAAAAACTGTTATAATTAGTGTCGCTGATTGAGAAAACTCAATTTTGCTCCTTGCCCCGTCAAAAATGGCGGAGCCAACAGACCAAAAGGAGGTGCAACGAAATGACCAATAAGTATGAGGCAGTTTTTATCTACTCGGTAGCAGGTGGCGAAGAGTCTGTAAATGCACTGAAAGATAAGTTTAATGACCTTATAGCAAAGAACGGTACGGTCGAAAACGTTGATGAATGGGGTAAGCGTAAATTAGCTTATCTTATCAACGATGAGGCTGAAGGCTACTATGTGTTTACAACATTCACAAGCGAGCCTGCTTTCCCTGCGGAACTTGAGCGTATTGCAGGTATTACCGACGGTGTTCTTCGTTTGATGGTAATCAAGAAGTAATGGAGGAATATAAATGTTCAATTTAGTAGTTTTGACGGGTCGTCTTACGGCAGACCCCGAACTTAAGACAACGCCAAACGGAATTTCCGTAACATCTTTTTCCATTGCAGTAAATCGCCGTTACCGTTCAGGCGAGGAACCGCAGACTGACTTTATCAACATTGTTGCTTGGCGTCAGAATGCAGAATTTATATCAAAGTATTTTAAAAAGGGCAATTTGATAGGTATAGAGGGTTCTATTCAGACACGCAGATATACCGATAAGAACGGAAACAACCGTACAGCATTTGAGGTTGTTGTAAACAATGCCCAGTTTGTAGAGTCAAAAAAGGACGGCTCATCAGCACCGTCAGCGGTTGCAAGCGAGCCTGCATCATTCAGTAATGCCGATTCAAGTGATTTCACCGAGATTGACGGCGATATGGACGACGATTTACCTTTCTAAACTCATCTTTAATTATCTAAAGGAGGAGCTTTTCGATGGAAAAGAACGATAGAGCTGTTCACAGAAAGGCACGCAAGAAAGTATGTCATTTCTGTGCTGACCGTATAGAAGAAATCGATTACAAGGATGTTGCAAAACTCCGTAAGTTTGTATCGGAGCGTGCAAAGATTTTACCGCGTCGTGCTACGGGTACATGTGCCGCTCACCAGCGTGAACTTACGACTGCTATTAAGCGTGCACGTCAGGTAGCACTTCTTCCGTATGTAAACGATTGATTTTTTAGTTGCAAATTTACGCCGTTGCGGGTATAATTTATCCGTAGCGGTTTTTTTATTTTTATACAGAGGGTTTATATGAAAAGAGAACTTGAAAAGTACAGGGAAATAGAAAGAAGTATAATAAAGAAATACAGAAAAACGATATGGAATAATTTTATAGGTGCGGTAAAAGAATACGAACTTATAAAAAAAGCCGATTGCATAGCAGTTTGTATATCGGGCGGTAAAGATTCAATGCTTCTTGCAAAGTGTATGCAAGAGCTGTCCCGCCATAGCGAAGCACCTTTCTCCGTTAAGTATATAATAATGGACCCCGGTTACGCAGATGAAAACCGCCATTTGCTTAAAGAAAATATTAAACTGATGAATATAGACGCGGAAATTTTTGAAAGTGATATTTTTGATGTTGTAGATACTGCGGGAGGCTCACCTTGTTATTTGTGTGCAAGAATGAGAAGAGGTGCACTTTACAGCAAGGCTAAGAGTATAGGGTGCAATAAGATAGCGTTAGGGCATCATTTTGACGATGTTATCGAAACATTACTTATGAGTATGATGTATTCTTCTGAAATAAAGACAATGTTGCCTAAACTTCACAGTACCAACTTTGAGGGTATGGAACTTATAAGACCGCTTTATAAGGTTAAAGAACGTGATATAATTTCTTGGGCGAATTACAATGACCTGAAATTTTTACAGTGTGCCTGTCATTTTACAGAAGAAAGCAGTCATAATGAAGATTTATCAAAGCGTAAGGAAATTAAAGAACTGATAAAAACTTTAAGAAAGACAAACCGTGATGTTGACGATAATATTTTCAGAAGTCTTCATAACGTAAATATGGCAACCATACCCGCTTGGCGTGACAGTGACAGCGGACAGATACATTCATTTCTTGAAAAATATTAAAAGGTAGGTAAATCTTATGAAAATTTATACAGAATTAACCGAACTAATAGGCTCAACCCCTCTTTATGAGCTTAAAAACTTTGAAAAAGAAAACGGCATAGATGCTAAAATTTTAGCAAAACTTGAATACTTTAATCCTGCGGGAAGTGTTAAGGATAGGGTAGCGGCAGCTATGATTGAAGATGCTGAAAATAAGGGGCTTATTAAATCGGGTGCGGTAATAATAGAGCCTACAAGCGGTAATACGGGAATAGGACTTGCCGCTGTTGCGGCTTCAAAGGGATATAAGGTTATACTTACTATGCCTGATACTATGAGTGTAGAGAGAAGAAATCTGCTTAAGGCTTACGGTGCAGAAATTGTACTTACCGACGGTAAAAAAGGTATGTCAGGTGCAATTGAAAAGGCAGAGGAACTAAGGAAAGAAATAAGGGGCAGTATTATTGCAGGACAGTTTGTAAATATGGCAAACCCAAAATCACATTATAACAGCACAGGCCCTGAAATTTGGAACGATACGGACGGTACGGTTGATATATTTGTAGCAGGTGTGGGAACAGGCGGAACGCTTAGCGGTACGGGTAAGTACTTAAAAGAAAAAAATCCAAATATAAAGGTTGTTGCCGTTGAACCGTCAGGCTCACCGCTATTATCAAAGGGCTATACGGGTACTCACGGTCTTCAGGGAATAGGTGCAAACTTTGTACCTGATACCCTTGATAATTCTGTATATGACGAAATAATTACCGTAACCGATGAAGATGCTTACAAAATGGGAAGCTTTTTGGCAAGAAAAGAGGGAATACTTGTCGGCATTACTTCGGGTGCGGCAGTTTTTACGGCATCTTTACTTGCAAAGCGTCCTGAAAATAAGGGTAAAACAATAGTGGCACTCTTACCCGATACAGGTGAAAGATATCTTTCCACCCCTATGTTTAACGAATAAAAGTTATTTTGCTAAAGGCAGATGAAAATATATGTTATCAAATTTGCATACCCATACAACCTATTGCGACGGTGCCGATACACCTGAAAGAATAGTGCTTTCGGCAATTGAAAAAGGCTTTTGTTCAATAGGCTTTTCAGGTCATAGTTATACAGAGTTTGATACAAGTTACTGTATGACCAATATAAATGGCTATATCAAAGAAATAAACAACCTGAAAGAAAAGTACAAGGATAAAATTCAAATATATTTGGGTGTCGAAGAAGATATGTACGGCAGGGTAGACCGAAAGTATTTCGATTATATAATAGGTTCTTCTCATTATTTATATAAAGACGGACACTATTATCCCGTAGATGAAAGTTTAGATGATACTAAAAAATGCTATGAGGTATGTAATAATGACCTTTCTTTATTTGCCGAAAGCTATTTTTCGGCATTTACCGATTACATATTGCAAAGAAAACCTAAAATAATAGGACATTTTGATATACTTACAAAGTATGATGAAACAGAAGAAACTTTACTTTTAAATAATAAAGAATATTTAAGAATAGCAAAACGGTATTTGAATAGGGTAATCGACTGCGGAAGTCTGTTTGAGGTGAATACAAGGGCAATTTCTTCAGGGCTTAGAGCTGAGCCTTATCCGTGCAGAGAACTGCTTTATGAAATCTGTAAAGGAAAAGGGAAGATTATACTTTCTTCCGACTGCCACTGTTTGGACGATTTGGACAGTCATTTTGATGAAACAAAACTTTATCTAAAGGATATAGGTTTTAAAACCGTGAATATTTTATACAACGGTGAATTTACACAAATACCGTTATGATATGTTTATAAATACTAAACCCTTGTCCAATACAGAATTGAACAAGGGTTTGAACAATTGGTGGCTTTTTTACTTTAAATTAAAAAGTACAGAAACAGACGCATTTAAAACAACGTAAATGATAAATGTGTATAATATTTCAGCGTAAATTATTAAAAAAGTCTATTTTTTCGGAATTGTTATTATTTTTTAACAATTTATATATTAATAAAGCAATTACTACCATTGAGGTGGTAAGAATTAATAATAATAATACTGTGAAAATGATTATTGTATTATATGTGCTGATATTACATTTATTACTAATATATTGATTTGCTATTATTTCAAGCAGTTTGAAATATTTAATAGATATTAAAATAACAAAAATTTCCAAAAAAATATCTATTACAAAAAAACCACGTATTATGCATACGTTTAATTTGCTTTGCTTGTACATTTCCTCAGCAAAGGCAGATTTTAACAGTAATTTTCTTGGCAATTCTATTTCATCAATATCTATATTTTCTTCATTATTGTTTTTAATTTCTTTTATTTTATTATAATAATAGTTATAATCATAATAATATTTAAAAAGTTTCAATTTATTATTAACTTTAAAGTTCATTTTAAACATACAGTAATCTCCTTGAAAACATTTATATTTTTATGATTTTATTAACATTTTCCCATTTCAATTTTGTCAAGACTATCTAAAGTTTCTGCAAGTTAAATATTTTATGTTCTGTATAAATAACTGCTTATCAGTAATAATTATGTGTCAAAGAGATAGTTTTTAATGGTTTCAATTTGTTGCTTTATCTCTTTGATTTCTTTTATTATCATTTCATTTGCATTTTGGTCTTTATTACTAAAAAATTTTTTTTCTAGTTTTTCAAATCTGGATTTTATATCTTCAATGGATTTTTTTATGTCATCGGGGCACTTGTCCAAATCAGAACAAAGAACTGACAGTTCTTTATCACAATCAGTTAGCAGTATATTAATTATATCCTCTTCAAGACTTTCCGTTTTTTCTTCAAATAAACTAAAGTTATGATTGTATTCAACACGTTCTTTTTGTATATCACTAAAAGCAATCCATGTTGGTAAAGCTAAAGTGGCCAAGGCAACAATAACACTCAAAATGCCGATAATTTCAAATTTTTGGATTATTGACTTAGTTTTTTTTGTTTCTTCAGTAACATTTTTGTTACATTCATCAATGATATTTCTAACTGCGGGTATGGAATTTCCAACAGTATCAACAGATTGATCTTTTAATGAATCATATATATAATCCTCTACCGTCTTTTTTCCACTAAAAGGTTTTACCCATAATTTCGGGTTCATTATCTTTTTATTGTACTTGTCGGATAACTTTGAATTGTTATCAATAGTTTTCATTATCAAATTAGACATAGGATTAATTTTCGTAAATTCTATAGAAATAATAGCATCATTTACTTGGAATCGGTATTCATTATTTGTTAAATTATGAATTGGAATAGATAGTTTACCTTGAAAACCCGGATCAATAATTGGACCTGTTCCGAGAAGAAGACCACGATAAATGTTAATTATTCTGAAATTATAGCGTAAAACGATATAATCCGGTATTCTAAATGTTGGTTCAAGCGTTACAAATACTATGGAATTGGGTTTAATAATAATTTCCTTATTTGAATCTTTTGTATTATCAATAACGTCAATTATTTTTTTCTTAAATCGTTTATGTGTTTGTTTATTTAAATTATCAGAATAATTGCTATCTTCTATATATTCCCAATAAATACATTTGCCACTTAGTCTTGCATCATATGTAATACCGTGTAAATCACTATAGTGAAAAGGAGTAATCATTCCGGTTATGGAAATGTATCTAAGGATTTCTTCATGATTTAATAGCGATGACGTAATTTTTGGAAATGGATCTTTACATTTCCATTTTTTATATTTTTGTATTGCAATGTCTTCATAGTCAATATTTTTATTTTCATCATAATCGATAGCTTTGATATCATCAATAAATTTTATAATACTTTTATCAAGAATTTTATTATCATTGCTATTTTTTGGCATACTATTTTGCCTCCAATGTTATTGGCGATTTTCCTATATAATCAACCATACGGTTAATACTTTTTTCGATAAGTGATATGGAAGATTGAGGGTCACAACAATAGTCTGTATGATTGAGTACGATAATATTGGGTTGGTTAACTATAATGCTTTTTCTAACAATATCAGCATCAAATCTAGCAACCCGCCTTATTCTATTTGTGCAAGAAGTGTATTCTGTCAAATCCTTTTCTGTTTTTAATTCTTTTTGTATATCGTTCCATGAAGTTTCATTGACAAGCGGACCGGAATTACCGGAAACCCTAATTGGAAAAGTACGGATAACCATAATAATATTTTCTACATCAAACGGACTTAATCCGGTTTCTGATAAAAAAGATGCTGCAGAAGTATCTCTGCTTGTTGTATAAGGATAGTATGGTGAATGGAGCAAAGATAATCCGAATCCCTGTGTTCCTTCAATAATGACATTTTCTCCACGGTCACAGGCGTGACGTAAGACTTTTGATGTATCACAGATGTAGTCAGAAAGGAAAGAACAATTCTGTGCTAAAATCATATTGTTTTCTCGTTTGATTCGCATCATTACCGCCGCACCTGTACCACTCTCTGTAGAGCCGATACGGGTCATCATACCACTTTCTTCATGTTTGGCATTACTTGGAATAACTACAGCATTTTTGTCAATAAGTAATTTACCCGGTACTATTTTGGCAATTTGCATTTCTTTTTTAAGAATATCTAAATCTATATAAGACCCAGGTGCAATAATTCCTATCACATTTGATTCAATAATCCCTGTTGGTAGAATACGAAAAATGATTTTATTTCCATTTTGATAAACGGTATGACCGGAATTTGGACCACCAACACGAACACAATACTTTGCTTTTTCTTTGACCGCAAAGTAATGTGCGACTTTGCCTTTTCCTTCTGAACCAAATTGTCCTCCAAAAACAATACTTACTGACATAATAACTCCTTAAATTCAATATCAAATTTTTCAAAATAGTTTTTGTATGTTTTATTGTTTTGTAAAAAGTACCCCTCTGTATTACATTTAAATTTTAAATATAATATATCCTTTTGTGTTTCGTTATTTATAATAGATTTGAACTCGTTTTCGGATACTTCATCAATAAACTGTTTGTTGTAGTGCTTAAGGCAATTATTGAATGTTGTTTCAATATAGACAGGAATAAAACGTTCTCCAAAAGCACATTTTAATGTGTCATATTCCATTTCATAACATAATCCATCTATAACATAATTATGTGTAGAATCGTCATGTATTGTTTTGATCATCTCAACGGACAGAGATTTCAAAAGGGAATCGTTTTTATCAATATCTGTAGCAAGATTTTGCGATATATTTTGATTATATTCGCAACCATATTTTTCTTGTAAGATTTGACTATATTGCAAAGATTTGAATCCATATTTAAATTTCAAATACTCAGCCAAAGTTGTTTTTCCAGATCCAATATCGCCAATTAACCCAAAAACATATTGAACGCCGTTATTTTTCTTTATACTTGGAACAATTAAATATCCTTCTTTTTCATTCCCAAGTCCGATGTATTGATTATCAAGATAAAAAGCTCCTACAATTGCGGAAGCAATTGCGTCAAGCTCATCGTGAGTGATTTTTTCCTTAGTTTCATAATCTCCTATGATGCCAAAATGTTTATAACTGTTTTTTAGATGCTCAACGCCTCTTTGTTTTCTGTGAATATTCAAAATATCTTGAGCGACTCCCGGATAGCTTTCGATAACTGTAACGCCTAAGGCACGAAATTTTTTTGCCAATCGCATTCCTCGGTTTGTTAAATTCACCATTGAAGGAATTAAGCAAGGATATACACCAATTCCAAAACTAGAAAGAAGACGTTCACAATATCTGGTTATACCATATTTTTTGCATTCACATGTAGGATTGGTACAATCACGTCCTTGGGGATATGCAAGTGGCGAATCAATAGAAATAACAGCGGGGTTGTACTTCATACTTTCATTAATCAAATCTTCATCTGTGGAAATACTTTGCGTAAAAGCTTTGTTCCCATTTATGACAGCCCAACCGCTTGGCTTATTTTCACTGCCCGTTAAATCAATCCCAATAATAGATTGTTTTCCTTTAAATAATTCTAAATTGTGACGGAAATAGAAAGCGTAATCTTTTTTTTTGATTTTTGAAGTAATGGGAATACTATGATTAATCTTTTTTTCGGTTTGCATTTTGAAATAATCGATTAACTCTTCGTATTCCATAGTGTTAAGAACATTTTCTTTTAATTGTGGGTATTGAGCAACCATTTTTTGTGCATATTCAATGCAGTTTAAATGAGCGACAGAATGTGAGTCTGTTCCAAATGAAACATTTATATTGTTTGATATTAACTTATCAAAATAACACATATCTATGTCAAAACGCTCTGGAAAACAGTTGATTTCTAAAACCACATTGTGTTTTTTGCATATGTCAACAATTTTATCAAATGGTATGGCGATAGGTTCACGTCCGGAAAACATAACACCGGGATATCCTAAAAGTCTTCCGGTTGGATGTGCAAAAATATTTACATAAGGATTGCTTAATGCTTTTTCAATTCTATTGTTAAGTTCCTCTGCACTTTGATTTAAAAAGGTATGAATTCCTGCAATAACGTAATCAAATTTACTAAGAATATCATTTGAAAAATCAAGAGAACCATCTTTCAGTATTTCAACTTCTATACCAGATAATATTTGTATTCCATCAATTTCTAATTGATGAATACTATCAATTTGTTGCAAAGCATCTACTTCGGAAATACCACGAGCAACTTTTAGCGAAAAAGAATGATCGGTAATACCAATATATTTAAGTCCAAGTTTTTTGGCACGTTCAGCCATTTCAGCAATATCATGTTTCCCGTCGCTCCACTTGGTATGCATATGTAAATCGCCTTTTAAATTTTTTGTAAGAGACTCAATAGCAGGCATTTTATCAACAAACTTGACGGTACCGGGCATACCAAAGGAACTGATGAATGATATAGAGTTAGGTATATCACTGTTCCAACATACATCTTTATATCGTTTAGACATAGACATAAGCGAGAAAACAGAATCTTTATATGTAGATAGAGCATAAACATCTATGGAAGTTAGTGTGTTAGAAATTTTATTTGAATAATATGCAATTTTATCTTTAATACTATTGTTTATTAGAGTTACTAATTCATCGGCCAAACTATTTCCATATGAAAACAAATATTTGTATGAATATTTCTTATTATCGGATAAAAACTTTAAAATTTTATCTAAATCACGGTTTGACATTTGTTTTCTTAATTGACTTTCGAAATTCATTATTTCATTTTCCAATTTAGAGACAGTTATTATTCCAAAAGAAAATAATTTTTGTAGTGTTTTTACTGGTAAACCGTGGGATAATATCAAGGAATAATCATCAATGCCATATTTTTGTTCTAATTGGGATAGTAGAGAACATTGATTAGTTTCTATTATCTCTTTTATTATTTTTTCGCTACTGTCTCCAATACCTTCAACGCTCTTTATGTTATTTATTTTATGTAAATAAGAAAAATAACTATCATACGAGTCTACGGCCATTGCAGCATTAAAATACGCTTTAGATTTATAATGTTTATTTTCAAAAAGCTCTAAAATTCGTGAAATCTTGTATAAATAATATGCAATCTCAAAATCAAACATGGTTATTCCCCGTTTTTACAAATGTGAAAGATAAAAAAGATTGTTATCTATATATGTAGAAATAGATATATTAAGTATATCATAAACTAATAAAAAGTCAAGTTATAAGGAATATGTCGTGTTGAGAGGTGCAGAAAAGCCGAGCAAAACAACAAATTCGGCACCCGTCACATTATCGCCGGATCGTCTGTAAAAACGGTATTTGGACTTCTGTATTTAAAGCAATTTCTTGAAATATGGTTTGAAAATTTCTACTTTATTAATTATTTTTCCTCCATAGGCGTTCCAACCTCAATCAAATTACCGTCGAAATCGTAAAAACGTATAACCTTTTGTCCCCAACTATGCGTCATTAGTCTATTAACGTAATTTATTGAGGGATATAACTTTTCTAATTTTTGGGTAAATGCTTCTATATCTTGTTCTTCAAAATAAAGTTCACAAGAATTACTGTTTTTAAGTATATCTTTATTTAAAAACTTTTTCCATATTTTTTCATCTTGGAGAACAAGACCTTCAGTTAAAATCATATTGCCGTCATTGTCAACTACCACATCAAGACCGAATAAATCTTTATAAAATCTTCTCGATTTTTCAATATCTTTTACAACAATTAAAACGTTCTTTAATTTCATTAAAATATTCACCGCAAATTAAAAATTATTTGTTTCATTATAGCATAAAAGTGGAAAATAATCTACTTTTTTAATTACGAAAAATATTTTGAAGTAATTTGCAGATAGTTTTAAATAATTTAAAATTTTTGTTGTAATTTATAGCATTTACTGATACAATAAATTTGTCACACAAACTGAATAATTATCCTTATAGGAGTGTATTTTAATTTTGAAAAAATGCATTCTCTATTTTCGTATACTCTTATAGGGATTTTACGTTTGTGTGACAACAATTGGAGTTATGCATTTTTCGGTGTGTGTAACTTCGGTTGCACACACTTTTTTGTTTTAAGGGGGCTATAGGTTAAGCATATTAGCATTTGATAAATTATAAAGATAGAGGTTAAAATCATGATTAAAAATAAAATATTTATAAGTTTAGTATTAATAGTTATTTTAAGCCTTTGCGGTTGCAGTGTTAATGAAACCAAGAAAAACGATCAATATACGACAAATGAAGTAACAAAAGGAATAGGTGGCGACCGTGGTTCAATTCACTTGACGGAAATGACATCGACGGGCGAAATCACATATGATTGTTTTTCAAATAATAAAAAATTTTTAAATCGTTGCGGTGACGAAGGAGAAGATATATTTCCGTTTGTCTATAAAGATAAATACGGATATGCAGATGCAAACGGAAATGTAGTGATAAAAGAAAACTATGTATTACCTAACATATTTACAAATGGGAAAGCAATCGTTTGTTCAGATAGCGGTATTAAAAGCAAACAGCCCATTTTTAAGGTATTAGATAAAAATAGTGAATTGCTCTCAATTTCATCAGGCATAAACATTAGTGATTCTTTAATAAAAGCAAAATTTGAAAATGGGAAGGCAATTTATACTTCTATGTTAGAACCAAATACATATGAGATAAATGTAATTAATGCTGATATGTCAATAAATCCCATTAAAATAGAAGGTAGTTCTAATGGTTTTATAAAAGTCAAGCGACTATATACTGATTCATTTGACGGATTTTTGACTGGTTTGTACCGAAATGGGAAATATGTTGAAATTATAAATGATATCAGTGGAAATTTAATTTGGTCACAGGAATATGCAAAAACAAATTATAATACTCCGGGTATTGGCGAGGCAGCGAGTGCGTTTTGGAATGCAATAGGTCAAGGATATCCCCTTTCAACTTCTGGAGGGCTCACAGCATATGATTCGATATTTGTTAAAAATGGGTGTGTTAATATACCAAACGCAGATTATAAGTGGGGATTGCTGAACTTAACAAATGGTAAAATGGAAATAAATTATGAATATGATTTTGTTGGTGCTTATGACAGCGGTGTATGTGTAGTTTGCAATTATGATAAATGGGGAGCCGTTAATTTAAAGGGAGAAACAGTTATACCGTTTGATTTTAAGTTTATTGGTGAGTTTACAAATAATCGTGCGTTTGCAATTACAAATGACGGAAAATCAGTTTTAATAAATAATAGTGGAGATATTTTGTCAATATATGATGTTAAGTTAAATATCAATCGTATTTATGTGACATCTTTTTCCGAAAAAACTGGATTAGCTGTTCTTTTTGAAAACGGATATGGTACATATGAGAAAAGTTTTCATATAATTACAGATAAAGGAACGGTTTTAAAAAGCATAGGATCATGTAAGGAATTATTTATTTCTGATCAGCATGTGTTTATTGATGGAAAAATGTATAAAATAGAATACATGGCATTAGACAAACAATGAAAAATCAGTAC
>JAKSQC010000027.1 GCA_024404325.1 Clostridia bacterium | reverse complement strand
GTCTTTGAGATTGCAGGTGGGCTGACGCCCATCAAAATCGAAAAGCAAAAATATGCCGAAAAGTCACTCTTTCGGGCGGGTTCGGATTATTCTTGTTAGGCTAACTTATATCGGCATCTTCCATATAAAGATACCCGTTTTCCGAAATATAATCTTTTCTTCCTATAAGATTATCGCCCAAACGCAAATCAAACATCTCGCTTGTGGCTAAAGCATCTTCGGGCATAATCTTAATAAGACGCCTTGTATCGGGGTTCATAGTAGTAAGGTTCATCATATCGGGTTGGTTTTCGCCGAGTCCCTTTGAACGCTGAAGATTATACTTTTCGTTGCCTATCTTATCAAGTATATCCTTTTTCTCGTTTTCATCATAGGCAAAATAGGTCATAGATTTAGTGTTTATTTCATAAAGCGGAGTTTCTGCTATAAACACCCTGCCCTCGTTTATAAGGGTGGGCATAAGCCTGTATATCATAGTGAGGATAAGCGTTCTTATATGGAAACCGTCAACGTCTGCATCGGTACATATAATTATCTTATTCCACCTTAAATTTGCCATATCAAAGTTTGACAGACTTTTATTTGCCTTTGATTTAACCTCAACACCGCAACCTAAAACCTTTAAAAGGTCGGTTATGATTTCGCTTTTAAATATTTTATCGTACTCTGCTTTAAGACAGTTGAGTATTTTACCTCTTACCGGCATAATAGCCTGAAAAGACGCGTCCCTTGCAAGTTTACACGAACCGAGTGCCGAATCACCCTCAACTATATAAAGTTCTCTTTCCGACACGTCCCTGCTTCTGCAATCAACGAATTTTTGCACCCTATCAACCATTGAATTGCCCGTAGCAAGCGTCTTTTTAAGGTTTATCCTCTCGCGTTCGCTTCGTTCCCTGCTTCTCTTGTTTACAAGAATTTGGTCGGCAATTTTATCTGCCTCAGCCTTGTTTTCTATAAAGTACACTTCGAGTTGATGACGCAAGAATTCGGTCATAGCATCACAAATAAACTTATTTGTAATAGATTTCTTGGTCTGGTTTTCATAAGACGTCATCGTAGAAAATGAGGACATGACAAGTACCATACATTCTTCAACATCCGAAAACGTTATTTTACTTTCTCCCGACTTGTATTTATTCGCCTGTTTAATATAATTATCCACCGAATAAACGAAGGCATTTCTTACCGCCTTTTCAGGTGCACCGCCGTATTCAAGCCAACTTGAGTTATGGTAATATTCCTTTAATATATGTTTATTTGAAAAACAAAGTGCTACGTTTATCTTTACCTTGTATTCGGGCTTGTCCTCTCTGTCCTTACCCTTTCTTTCGGTCTGCCAGAACTGTACCGACGTAAGTTTTTCTTCACCTGCAAACTCGCTTACATAGTCCCTTATACCGTTATCATACTTGATTTCGGTTTGAATGAAATGAGCACCCTGCTGTTCTCTGAACACAAAAAGCAAACCGTCATTTACTATTGCCTGACGTTTAAGGGTGTCCAAAAAGTATTCTCTTTGTATATTTATATCGGTAAATACATCAATATCGGGTTTCCATTTGGTTTTAGTACCCGTATCTTTACCCGCATACGGCTCTTTTTTAAGACCGCCTACATTATATCCCTTTTCAAAGTGCAGGTTATATTTATAACCGTCCCTTTTAATTTCAACGTCCATATACTCTGCCGAATACTGCGTTGAGCAAAGACCTAAGCCGTTTAAACCTACCGAATACTCATAATTAGCACCCTCGTTGGTATTATACTTACCGCCTGCATACAGTTCGCAGTATAACAGTTCCCAGTTAAAACACTGTTCCTTATTATTAAAATCTACGGGTGCTCCGCGTCCGAAGTCCTGCACCTCAATAGAGCCGTCAGAAAAATGCGTAACTACTATTTTTTTTCCGTAGCCCTCGCGTGCCTCATCTATCGAATTTGAAATTATTTCAAATACCGAATGTTCGCAACCGTCAAGACCGTCCGAGCCGAAAATAACTCCCGGACGTTTTCTTACCCTATCGGGGCCTTCAAGTTTTTTTATACTTTCGTTACCGTATTCGACGTTGGTTTTAGCCAAATTCAGTCTACCTGCCTTACAATTTACAATATTATACAGTATATATTATATACCACATATAGTATTTTCGTCAAGCGAAAAAAGCAGCAACACCGCAAAATTTTGCGATGTTGCTGTCAGTCGTTTATTATTCTTCCCCGCTTTACGCTTTCAAATCCGAATTTTTCTCTTACCGTCTGTATTGAGTTTTCTATATCCTCTTGCTTTTTTGCAACCTCGGTATCACCGAAAATATCCTGCTGTATTGCACAACTTCCGTCTTTAAGATTTATTGCCCTAAAACCTACCGAACGAAGCGGAATATCCCATTTGTAAACAGATTTAAATAATTCCATAGCCTTCTTTGCAAGCATCATAGCAGAATTTACGGGAACTGAAAATGTATGTGCGGTTTCCTTTACCTTTAATGCGGTATTGCGTGTATGCAACTGTATTCCGCAGGCATAAAGCCCCTTATACCTAAGTTGTCTTGAAATATCCTCCGCAAGACTTAAAAATATCCGCCAAACCTCATCAGACGTGGTTATATCGTGGTTCGGCGTTACAGACCTGCCTACACTCTTGGGTTTATCGTCTTCACTTATCGGCGTAACGGGTGAATTATCTTCACCCAAAGCACTCATTTTCAGTGCTTGACCGTTCTTGCCTAAAAGTCTTTCAAGTACAGCCGTGTCGCACCGTGTTATATCACCAACCGTAAATATTCCGTTTGCCCTTAATTTCTCTGCAGTACTTTTGCCCACAAACAGTAAATCTTCTGCAGGCAAATTCCATACTTTATCTTTGAAATTTTCTCTTGAAATAACCGTTACCGCGTCGGGCTTTTTCATATCCGAGCCTAACTTTGCAAATATTTTATTAAAACTTACCCCTACCGATATAGTTATTCCAAGTTCCCTTTTTACAACGCTACGTATTTTATTTGCTATCTCCTCGCCACTGCCAAAAAGAAAGGTACTGTCGGTCACGTCAAGCCAACATTCGTCTATTCCGAACGGCTCTATTAAATCGGTATAACGCTCGTAAATTTTACGTGCCTTTACAGAATATTCCTTATATTTTTTATAATCGGGTGCAAGTATTACGAGGTCTTTACACTTCGCCTTTGCCTCCCATACCGCCTCTGCCGTTTTAACTCCGTATTTTTTGGCTATCTCGTTTTTGGCAAGCACTATACCGTGCCTTTCCTCAACGCTTCCGCATACCGCAACAGGCAAATTATAAAGGGTGGCATTTGAAAGCAAAGACACCGAGGCAAAAAAATTATTAAGGTCACAGTGAAGTATTACCCTGTCTTTCATTTAGAAACCCCACACTTTCCGAACAAATGTTCCAAACACATTATATACCGTTTTTGTCTGTTTGTAAAGTGCAAATTCAGGAAATTACAAGTCTGTCAAGGGCTTTTAGGTGCAGACGTTCTATCTGCCGTTTGCAGTAATTCGTCATAAATGCTATTTCTTCAAGCGACCGACCGCATATATACTTTTGCGATAAAATCTCGGTAAGCAGACCGCCGTCCACCGCATCTATATCGTCCTCTATTTTATTTCGCATAGTGCGGGCATTCTCGCGTTGCTTTAAATACTTTTCCGCATTGTCCGACTGCTCGTCCATCATTTGACCAAGCCTTAAAATTTTTGCCTGCAAAATGCGGTACAGTCCCAAATAGTTTTTCTTTTCTTCAAAGTCCACTTAAATTTCCGCCTTTCATTTTCGGCAGTATCTTCGCAACAAAATTGCCGTAACTTAAATTTGTCTTATGCTCTTTATTGTATCTTTCAAGCATAGTTACGACCTTTATAAGCGAACTTTCGGTATAGCGTCTTCGTCTTGCAGACTGTGCCTGCCACAGTTTCCTTCCCTTTATCCTGCAAGCATCACTGCAATAATCTGTCTTGTTTGCAGAAAGTCTTACTCCGCAACATCTGCAATGTTCCGCTCTTACAACCTCAATGCTTGTCCCGTTACAACTCGGACATACCGCAATTTTTTCATAAGGCGGTGTATCAAGTCCGTGTCTTTCATAAATAGTTTTTACTTCCTCAAATTTTTTTCCACAGTCCGTACAACGGTACATATCTTTTGTTCCTCCTAAAAATTACTTGACAATTATGAAATTATATAATAAAATCTAAATTGTGGATAAATAATTACGAATTTTCATAACTGTAAGCATATTATATTATGAATTTTCGTAATTGTCAAGTATTATTTTATGAAATTTCGTAATTTTGGCTTTTATGGGGGAATATGTATGTCACCGATATACGAACGTATAGAGGAACTGTGTAAAAATAAGGGGATAAATATAACTGTATTGTGCAGTGAATGTAAAATACCCCGTGCATCTCTCTCGGACTTTAAAATGGGAAGAAAGAAAACCCTGTCGGCAGAAACACTTTCTAAAATATCAGATTACTTCGGCGTTACCGTTGATTATCTCTACGGGAAAACATCTTCTGCATTTGACGAACAGTCGCTGAAAGTTGCCCTGTTCGGCGGGGACGGCGAAGTTACCGATGAAATGTGGAACGAGGTAAAGCGTTACGCACAATATATCAAGGAGAGAAAGAATGGAAACAACTAAACTTTACGAAATTGCCGAAAGGGACGGTATTACGGTTGATAGATTTGACCTTACGCAAAACCGTTCTGTTTCGGTAAAATGTGAAGACAGTATGTACGTGGCGATTGATAACAATATGACACGTGCGGAAGAAAAGGTGTGTTTGGCACACGAACTCGGGCATTGTGAAACTTTTAGTTTTTATAACATTTATTCCCCGCTTGATATAAGAGGCAAGCATGAAAACAGGGCAAACTGTTGGGCAATAAAAAAACTGATACCTAAGTATCAGTACAAAAAAGCATTAAAGTCGGGATATGATAATGTATATTCCCTTGCGGAGTACTTCGGCGTAACTACAGACTTTATGCTAAAAGCAGTAGAATATTATAAAGGTGCATAAAATAACGGCGTATCTGCACAGATACGCCGTTACATTTATATAATTATTATTCTTCACTGAAGATAACGGTTACATCGGGGTGAAGTTGTAAAATCGAAGCAGGTACCATCGGGTCGATAGGACCGAAGAAAGCCTTTTCAACTATTTCTTTCTTTGCCTTGCCGTTTGCTACCAAAAGTATTTTCTTTGCCTGCATAATAGACATCATACCCATTGTAATAGCGGTTTTCGGAACATCCTCTTCCTTTTCAAAGAAACGGGCATTTGCCTTAATTGTTGACTCGTCAAGTTTTACCTCATGGGTAGCCTTTACAAAATACTTATCAGGCTCATTGAAACCGATATGACCGTCAAGACCGATACCTAAAAGCTGAAGGTCAATACCGCCGAGTTCTTTAATCATATTGTCATACGCTTCGCCCTCTGCCTTTAGGTCTTTTGCAAGACCGCTCGGAACGAAAGTTTTTGACTTATCAATATTAACGTGATTAAAAAGATTATCGTTCATAAAATAACGGTAACTTTGGTCGTTAGTGCCGTCAAGTCCGACATATTCGTCTAAATTTACGGAAGTTACGGTTGAAAAATCAACTGTACCCTCTTTATTATACTTAATAAGTTGCTTATAAGTACCAACGGGTGAAGAACCTGTTGCCAAACCTAAAACGCACTTAGGTTTATTTATAATCTGTGCGGCGATAATGTCTGCAGCCTTTTTACTGAGTTCGTCATAAGTTTTTGTTACAATGTAGTTCATAAAAATTTCTCCTTAAAAATCAAATTCTTCTTTCAACAATATTATTAAGTGCTTTTACTATACAACCCGACGGAATAACTCCACGAATCGAAGTCAAGGGATAAACAGATGTGTTTTTTCCGATAACCGTACCGGGGTTTAACACACATCCGCAACCGACGTCTGCCTCGTCTGCTAAAATACCGCCGATTTTTCTAAGACCGGTTTCTATTTCGGTATCGCCGTGAATTACAATATTTTTACCGTCCGATTTAAGGTTGGAGCAGATAGAACCTGCTCCCATATGAGCGTGATTGCCGAGGACAGAATCACCTACATAATTATAATGCGGTACCTGAACCCTGTCAAGAAGTATACAGTTTTTAAGTTCCGAAGAATTACCGATTACACAGTTACTTCCCGTTATAACACTGCCCCTGATAAATGCACCCGGTCTTATTTCAGTACCGTGACCTATAATTGCAGGTGCTTCAATAGTAGCCGTATCGGCTATTTTTACATCTTTACCTATAAGAACACCCTCTTTTAACTCGGTAAAATCAGGCATTCCCTTTTCAATCAAAGAAAGTATTAAATCTTTGATTTTAGGCAACATCTCCCACGGATACTCGCTTTTATCAAACAAATCTTTTAAATATGGAACGTTACATTCAAAAAGTTCTGAAGTTTTAACGCATTTAGTCATTACAATGTCCTCTTTCTTTAACAACTTTTGCAATCATATCGGCGTATTTAACACAAAGTTCTTTTGTTTCGCTCTCAATCATAATACGAATAACAGGCTCTGTACCGCTTTGACGAAGCAATGCTCTGCCATTACCGTTAATAAGTTTTTCAACCTCGTTAACTTCTGCTAAAACCTCGCTGTCATTCATAACCGCCGACTTATCCTTAACACGCATATTGTAAACGTATTGCGGATAAAGCATTACGGGTTCGGCAAGTTTACCGAGCGATAACTTTCTGTCACAAATTTCTTCTGCAAGCATAATAGCGGTTAAAATACCGTCGCCGGTAGTTGCATACTTTTTAAGTATAATATGACCCGACTGCTCACCGCCTATACTGAAATCTTTTTCCTGCATACACTCATAAACAAATCGGTCACCCACTTTTGTCTGCTCGCAATCAATACCAATCTTTTTAAGCGACGCAAAGAAACCGCTGTTTGACATAACCGTTGCTACAACCGTGTTACCGTTGAGCATACCGCGTGACTTTAAACGGTTTGCAAGTATATACATAATGCAGTCGCCGTCAATTTCTTTGCCATTCTCGTCAACCGCAATACAACGGTCGGCATCGCCGTCAAAGGCAAAGCCTACGTCAAGGTGCTTTTCCTTAACAACATTACAAAGATTTTCAATATGGGTAGAACCGCAATTTGTGTTTACGTTAAGTCCGTCCGGCTCGTTGCCCACAATAACCGTCTGTGCACCGAGTGCATCAAAAACAGCCTTTGCTATCATCCATGACGCACCGTTTGCACAGTCAATACCGATTTTAAGATTTTTATAAGAATTAGACGCAATGGATATTAAATATCCTACATATCTGTTTCTTCCTGAAACATAGTCTATTATGCAACCGATTTTTTCCCTGCGTGCAAGAGGTAAATCATCACCCTGAACACCCAAAGCACTTAAATTGCCGTCAATATAAGCCTCTATAAGTAAAGTTGTTTCATCGTCAAGTTTTTCGCCGTAGCGGTTAATTACCTTTATACCGTTATCATAAAACGGATTATGAGATGCGGTTATCATAATACCGCAGTCAAACTCGTCCTGACGGGTTACATAAGACACACTCGGAGTAGTTGTAACGTGGAGCATATAAACATCCGCACCCGACGCAGTAATACCCGCCGCAATAGAATACTCAAGCATATAACTTGAACGGCGTGTATCTTTACCTATAACTATACGCGGACGGTATCCTGAATTTTGACATCCCGAAAGTGAGGAAGAATAGTACCAACCTAAAAATCTGCCGACCTTATATGCCTGCATAGACGTTAAATTAAGGTTAGCCTCACCTCTGAAACCGTCTGTACCAAAATACTTACACTTTTTTTGTATACCGTTTTTCTCGCGGTTAATTGTAATCTTATCGTAAAGCAGTTCATCCGCCGAAATGTTAAAAAGTTCGCAAATCTGTAAAACCTTATCAATCTGCGGGAGTGCTTGGTCCATTTCCCACTTGGAAACCGATTGCCTTGAAACCGACAGTTTATCTGCCAAAATTTCCTGCGACATACCTGAGGTACTTCTCAGGTGGGTAATTTTTTCACCTATTGTCATAATAATCTCCTTCGATACTTTAATCAGGTTTTGCCTGTTACGTCAAATGATACAATAAAAAAATTTATTTTTCAAGCAACAAAACATTGATTTTTTTGCAACCGCAAGTTGCGAAAAGTAAAGATCGGTTAAAAAATACACCTAAAATTATTTTGGTTGTTGTAAAAAAGTAAACAATGATTTACCAAACAAACCGTTTTTACATCTACTATTATATAAGGCAAAAGTGAAATTTATGTTTTTATACGTATTCGGTTTCTATCGTCACACCAATTTCACTGTGCGGATAACGTTGCTTCATATAATCTGTAAATTCCTTTTCTAACGCCACCCAATCATTTAGTTCGTAATCTACGATTAAATCACAGTAAATTTTTTTGGTCTGCGGTTCGAGATAAACTGCATGAAAACTTTTAACGTGTGCCTGTTCTTCAACAAAAGAGGCAATATCCTCACGTATTGCGTTAACATCGTCACGGTCGTTGTCTACAGCATAGATTCCGAATATCATAAGCACCGCATATTCGTGCATTATTTTCATTTGCAGTGTATGAAGTATCTGAAATATTTCTCCGGCTGTCTTTTTATGATTCATTTCGACATTGACTGATCCGGACCATGTATCCGGACCATAGTTGTGTAACATCATATCGGAGGCGTCGATAATACCGTCCGTACTGCGAATTACTTGATACAATTTGTCTGCCAGTTCTATCTTGCCCGATCGACCAATCAGCTCCGACAGTGTTTCTTTGAGAATATCATATCCGGCTTTGATAATCAGTGCGGAAATAAGAATTCCGGCATACGCATCCAAAGAAAAATGACTGATTAGAAAAATTACAGCAGTCAGTATGGTAATAACCGATGCAAACGAATCGTTGCGACTTTCAATTCCAACCGCTTGCAATGCAGATGAGCCCGCCTTTTTACCCATTTTTATGGTATAGATGCCAAGAAAAAATTTGATTAGTGCCGAAACGGCAATAATGACAATCGCCAAATAGGAAATGTTAAGTTCTTCCGGATGAAAAATAAGCCGGACGGAACTGATTAACAGTTCTATGGCTGTCACCAAAATAAACAGTGCGATTACAAGACCGGTTAGATATTCAATCCGTCTGTAACCGAACGGATGCTTTGGATTAGGTCGCTTTCCCGCAAGTTTCGTTCCAATGAATGTCAGAACGGATGACAAAGCATCGGCGGCATTATTAGCACCTTCTGATACGATTGCAATAGAAGATACCAATAAGCCAAGCACAATCTTTACTGCCGCAAGCAAAAAATTTACAGAAATTCCCAAGCCGGAAGTTACCGCAATAATTCCTTCTCGATGATTTGGATCCTGATGGAATATTTTGTATAGTAATTTCATTATTTCCTCCGACAAAAATATCAAAAACGATCAGTTCGGTTTGTCTTCCATAAGACAGAATGGTTGATTGCTTTTTATGTTGAACGCATACAATTATTATGTCAATTTTGTCTTTTGTTATTAACAAACCTGCAAAACAATGTGAATATAATTTGCTGCCGTATATGGAGTTGAACCCACAAATTTCATTATAATATTATCGCATTGAACTTTTTTAATGAAGAAATGAAGCAACTCGTTTCACTCGTTATGAAGTCGTTCGCTTTGCTCACTAATGAAACGAAGTCGCATTTTCCGTTTCTCTCATTTTCATTCCTTCATAAGCGTTGCGTCTTCATTTTTCATCAGCCCCAACGGAGGACTTCATTGCACCAAACAAAAAAGAACGCCGTAGCGTTCTTTTTTGTTTGGTGCGGGTGACAGGACTTGAACCTGCACATCGGTGACACCAGCTCCTAAGGCTGGCGCGTCTGCCAATTCCGCCACACCCGCATTTATACACGGCTTTACAAAGCCATAAAGTATTTTACGTCATATATACTTAAAAGTCAAGAATTTAATTTTTGCTTTAAACAACTTTGTAATAAACCTGATTTTTCGTGAAAAACTATATCTACAATACTTTTTTGAGGTGATAAAATGTTCAAACACGAAAAAATGCTGTTTCATCCTGTTGAAATAGAGCGTCCTAACCCACAGTATGCCGCTTTATTACAGGAACAGTTGGGCGGTGCTAACGGAGAACTGAAAGCAGCTATGCAATATATGTCGCAGAGTTTCCGCATTAAAGACCAAGAAATTAAAGACCTGTTTCTTGATATAGCCGCAGAGGAATTAGGTCATATGGAAATGGTAGCACAAACAATAAATCTTTTAAACGGTCACGACGTAGATGCCACATCTGTTCCCGCAGGTGAAATTCAAACCCACGTTTTGTTAGGTCTAAATCCCGGTCTTATTAACGCATCGGGCTACTCTTGGACGGGTGACTACGTTACCGTAACGGGTGATTTATGTGCCGACCTGCTTTCAAACATTGCGTCCGAACAGCGTGCAAAGGTGGTTTACGAATACCTTTACCGTCAGATAAACGATAAAAAGGTTAAGGAAACAATAGATTTTCTTTTAAACCGTGAAGAAGCACACAATGCTATGTTCCGCGAAGCATTTAACAAGGTACAGAACACGGGCTCAAACAGAGATTTCGGAACAACCAAAGCGGCAAAGATGTATTTCAGTATGTCCGAGCCGTCACCAAATGACAGTCCGTTTCGCAAAACAGATGTTAAACCCGTAACATTCAAATAATTTTAAAGCACTATTGATACTTGATATCAGTAGTGCTTTTTTAACTAATTCTTGAAACTTAAGTGTGTATAATATATAATCATTTTAAGGAAGTGTTAGATTATGCGTAACGGTATTAAGCCAAACCCAAATACGGTTTTCCCCATAAAGGGTATAGACACTTTAACATACGTTAAACCGACCGTTAAAAATCCAAACATTATAGTAGGTGATTTTACATATTTCGGTGACGTTGATTTTGAAAGCCACGTTACACATCACTATGATTTTAACGGTGACAAACTCATAATAGGGAAATTTTGTCAAATAGCACAGGGCGTAAACTTTGTAATGAACGGAGCAAACCACCAAATGAATGCAGTATCGACCTATCCGTTTTATATATTTGACGGTTGGGACCAAGAAGCACCTCCGCCAAGCGAAATGCCGTTAAAGGGTGACACGGTTATAGGCAACGACGTATGGATAGGTCAAAACTCAACCATACTGCCGGGTGTTCATATAGGCGACGGTGCTATTATCGGACTAAATAGTGTAGTGGGTTCTGACGTTGAGCCATACACGGTAGTAGCGGGCAACCCTGCCAAGCCGATAAGAAAACGCTTTGACGACGAACTAATAGAAATTATGTTGCAACTGAAATGGTGGGACTTAAAAACAGAAGAAATAAATGACCTGATACCAATACTTACTTGCAGTGATTTAGAAAAGGTAAAACGCACATTAAAAGAAATTCATCGGTAAACCGATGAATTTCTTTTTTATACAGTTATTATTGCAAAACCGTATTCATTTAATTTAATTTTACCGTCTTTTATCGGTGTGCCGAAAACGGTTTTTGATTTTAAATACTCATTCGGTAGACTGTATTCATAATCATTTTGTCCTGCGTTTACCGCAACAAGAGTTTTATCCTTACCGTCTGTACGCTCGTAAACAAGCACACTGTTATCTGAAATCAAAGGCACAAAATTACCCTTTTTGAGTGCCTTACTCTTTCTTCTTGTATTGCCCAAACCCTTATAAAATTCAAGCAAACTTTTATCCTCTGCACCCCAAGGGTAGGTAGCACGGCAAAACGGGTCACCGTAACCCTGTACACCCGCCTCATCACCGTAGAAAAGCGACGGTACACCGGGCAGTGTATACTGCAAAACGGCTGAAAGTTTAAGTTTCCTTATTGCGTTATTATACTCACTTTCACTTAGTGACTGATGCGACTGCCACTGCCTATCACCTACATAGTCATCATTTCTTCCAAGTTCGGTTATAATTCGCATTGTATCGTGGGTGCCGATATGATTCATAAGCACGTTTACACATTGTTTCGGATAGTTTTCGAGTATATCGAGTACTACATTTACAAGGCTTTGTGCGTTATCACCCTTAACAAACGAGATAATTGCATTTGCAAACGGATAGTTCATAACGGAATCAAGTTGTTTACCCCTTAAAAAGCGTCTTCTTGCACCGTAACTTATCTTATTAGATGCATCTTCCCACACTTCCCCCAAAAGGTATGCGTCGCTTTTTTCTTCCTTTATTGCAGTTCTTACTCTATCCAAAAATTCGTCGGGAAGTTCGTCGGCAACGTCAAGACGCCAACCGCTTACTCCGCACCTAAGCCAATGTCTTAAAACACCGTCTTTACCCGTTATAAACTCTAAAAAACCGCTGTCGGTTTCATTGGTTTCGGGAAGTGACGGCACGCCCCACCACGCCGAATAATCGTCGGGGAAATTATTAAACTTATACCAATTATGATACTGTGAATTGTAATCGTTATACGCACCTACGCTATTGTAACGGTTTTTACGGTTAAAGTAAATACTGTCATCACCCGTATGGGAAAACACACCGTCAAGTATTACGGATATTCCCTGTTCCTTTGCTTTTTGGCATAGATTTTCAAGGTCTTGTTTTGTGCCTAAACTCGGGTCTATCTTCATATAATCGGCGGTATTATAACGGTGGTTTGAGTGTGCCTCGAAAATAGGGTTTAAATATATACAACTTACCCCTAAACTCTTAAGATACCCTAACTTTTCGGTTACACCGTTAAGGTCTCCGCCGTAGTAATCGTTACCGAGCGAACACTTTTCATGTGTCTGCCTATATTCGGGTTGTTTTCTCCAATTACTGCAAATAAAGCGGTCTTCGGGAATATTGTTCTTATATGTACCCGATGCGAAAAAGCGGTCGGGGAATATCTGATATATTATTCCGCCCTCAAGCCATTTAGGTGTAGAAAAGTCCTTTTCAAATACCGTAAGTTGCCACCAATCACCCTCGTCTTGTGACACAATACCTAAAGATGTTTCAGTCTTTATTACATTAAAATCACCGTAGTCGCTTGTGTACCTGAACGAATACCAATAAAGCCCCTCATCTTTTGATATTTCACAGTCATAAAATCGGTAATCACAGAGCCATTCTTTTGCGGTTAATTCTATTTCCTCTGTAAAATCACTACCGTCACGTCTTATACGCAAATACGCATTATGGCAATGTGCATCATTATGCAGTAACAGCCGTAAAAGCAGGGTTTGCCCTGCCTCTACGGCTCCGATAATAGGTCTGTATAAACTGTTCCTCGAATCAAAAGGATAATACTGCATAATTTTATTTTACAGGCTTAATATGCCAAATGTTTTTAGCATAATCGTCAATAGAACGGTCGGCGGCAAATATACCCGATTTTGCAATGTTTATAAGTGACATTCTGTTCCACTTTTCTTTATCGTTATAAAGCTGTGTAGCCTTATTCTGTGCTACGCAATAGTCTGCATAATCGCCGAGTGCCATATAACGGTCAACCGTTTTTAGCGTGTTATAGATGTTATCAAACGACTTGCCTGCAATACCCTTTCCTATAAAATCAAGTGCGTTTTTAAGGTCGGTGTTGTTATTATAATACTGTATCGGTGAGTAGCCGTGCTTTTGAAGACTTAAAACTTCGGGTGTACGCATACCGAAAATTATGATATTATCGTCACCTACCGCCTCGTGTATCTCGACGTTTGCACCGTCTTCCGTACCGAGTGTTACAGCACCGTTCATCATAAACTTCATATTACTTGTTCCGCTCGCCTCGGTAGATGCAAGGGAAATCTGCTCGCTTATTTCAGCTGCTGGTATCATAAGTTCTGCAAGTGTAACACGGTAGTCCTCTATAAATAACACACGAAGTTTATCGTTTACCGCACGGTCATTATTTATAACCGTTGAAAGTTTATAAATCATCTGTATGATTTCTTTGGCAAACAGATATCCCGACGCCGCTTTAGCACCGAAAATGTAGGTTTTAGGCGTAAAGTCTGCATTTGGATTGTTCTTTAAATACAGATAATCTGTAATGATATGAAGTGCGTTCATATGCTGACGCTTATACTCGTGAAGTCGTTTTACCTGAATATCAAAAATAGAATCAGGGTCAAGCACTATTCCGTTTGTTTCCTTAACATAGTCTGCAAAACGGACTTTATTTGAATGTTTTATATCTGCTAATTTTAAAAGTACCGACTTATCGTCTGTAAACTGCATTAGTTTTTCAAGTTCACCTGCGTCTTTTACAAAACCGTTTCCTATAAGTTCGGTAATAAGGCCGGTAAGTTCGGGATTAGCCTGACAAAGCCATCTTCTGTGTGCTATACCGTTAGTAACGTTGGTAAACTTTTCGGGCGTCATTCTGTAATAATCGTTAAACAGTTCGTCGGTTATTATTTTACTGTGAAGCTTTGACACACCGTTTACGGTATGACACGTTGCCACGCATAAGTTTGCCATTCTTACTACCCCGTTTTGGATAATAGCAGTTCTTTCGGCAAGGGCTTTGTCTCCTGTAAGCCCCATAACCTCTGCACGGTAACGTCTGTCAATTTCCTCGACTATCTGGTATATTCTCGGCAGACGCTCTTTGAAAAGCCCTATCTGCCAACATTCGAGGGCTTCTGACATAATCGTATGGTTAGTGTACGCAACGGTACGTTTTACAATGTCCCACGCTTTATCCCATGAGTAACCGCATTCGTCAAGCAACAAACGCATAAGTTCGGGAATAGACAAAGTCGGGTGGGTATCGTTAATATGAATAGCAACCTTTTCGGGAAGATTATCAAGTGTATTATACTTCCTCATATGGCGGTTGAGTATATCCTGAATAGAGGCAGAAACCAAGAAGTACTGCTGACGAAGACGCAAAGATTTACCCTCTATGTGATTATCTTCAGGATAGAGTACCTTTGAAATTGCCTCGGTCATAGCACGCTGTTCGAGTGCACGTACATAATCGCCCTGATTAAATGCCGACATATCAAATTCCTGACACTCCGCACTCCAAAGGCGAAGTACGTTGACGGTCTTACCGTCCTTACCTGCAACCTTAAGGTCGTAAGGCATAGCCCTTACGTTGCTGTATCCCTTATGCTCAACGTGATGGTAACTGTTGTCCCACCATTCGTCTATATAGCCGTCAAAGTGTACGTCAACCGCAGATGACGGACGCTGTTCAAGCCAAACACTCCCCCCCGGAAGCCAAAAATCGGGCATTTCTGTCTGCCAACCGTCTACTAACTTCTGACGGAAAATACCGAGTTCGTATTTAATACAGTAACCCATAGCGGAATAACCGCCCGAAGAAAGACCGTCAAGAAAGCAGGCGGCAAGTCTTCCGAGTCCGCCGTTGCCAAGACCTGCATCAGGCTCAAAATCGTAAAGATTATCAAGTTTTACCTTGAATTTTGCAAGTGCCTTTCTCATATTCTCGGTAAGACCTAAATTGTATAGGTTGTTTTTAAGCGACCTGCCCATAAGAAATTCCATACTAAGATAGTATACCGTCTTAGCAGACTGGTCATCAACCGCTTTTTTGAACTTTGCTTTACGCTCGCTCATTATTTCAAGCAATACGAGTACGCAAGCCTTATAAAAAATTTCGTCAGACGCCTGCTCGGGTGTAACACCGAAATTATGCGACAATTTACGTTCAAGCATAGCGGTCAGTTGGGTTATTGTATAATCTGCCATATAAACATCTCCGTAAAAGAATATATTTAATTCTATTATTTACCTTATATAATACATTATTCAAATCACTTTTGCAAGTAGTATCCGCAACTATATTTTCCTTAAATTTTGTATATTTTTAACAAAAAAATCTTTTATTCTCTTTAAATACTAAAAACTGTTAGGCAAAAAATACAATATTTTAA
>JAKSQC010000026.1 GCA_024404325.1 Clostridia bacterium | reverse complement strand
GAAAGTGAGTGTTCCTATTCCCGCAGAACTATCCCTTACCCAAATACCTATACGGTACGTACCCGTTTCGACCGACTTTTGAGGCGATACTTTACAGTTACAGGTTTTACCGTTATGCAGTACCTTAAAGTTCATAATCTCACCGTTTGATTTTGACACTATATCCGACAAATCTTCATTACAGGTTATTTTTTGACCGTTTACGGAAATAATATAATCTCCTACCTCTATTCCTGCTTTTTTTGCGGGGTTGACGTTACCCGATACGGTATCAACGTCCGACAGTTCTATTACAAGGACGCCCTCGGTATAAATCTTCATACCGAACGGATTACCTAAAACCGATACATACATTTCGTCTACTACCTCAACCTGTGCAGTTGAAAACGGTATAAGTCCGAAAATTTTAAGGTCTACTTCAAAAACGTCACCTACATTATGTGTATTCATCTGTGACATTCTTGCACCGTTATACTCTGCGGTTACAGGTATATATGAGTCTATTTTGAGCGTATCGCCTCTTGTTATTTTATAACTTTCAGAAATACTTTGCCCCATTATATAAACTGCCGAAAATGTGACAGCACTTAATATTACACAAATTAAAAATAATGCCTTTACGGCTTTTTTTATTTTTTGCATTTTTTCACTTCCCTGATATTACTTTTCCCTTTAAATAAAAATATAAAAAGGAAATTATTTAAAAATAAAAAGGACATACAAAAACTTTTAAAAAAGCCTTTGTATGTCCCCTGTTTTTTAATTTTTAAATTTTATTCTCCGAATGGGAAATCAAAAGTACCTTCCGAAGAATCATCATCTTTAGAATTGTTTTCATTATTTTTAACGGTTGACGAATAACTTGATTCACCAACATTAGCTTTAAGTGTAAGGCTGTAGTCTTTGGTTTTGCCGTTAGAAGAAACTACCGTAAGTGTAATTTTATCCCCTGCTTTACTATCCTCAAGTAAATCAAGGACAACATCATCCTTAATTATTTCAATACCGTTAATATGGGTTATAATATCACCCTCTTTTACTTTACCGTAAACGTCACTGTCTTCACCCACCGAAGAAACATATAAACCTATATTCTTATAACCGTTTAATTTTGCGGTTACCGTATCAAGTTCGGTATAAGTTATTCCTATTTTTGCTCTGTCGGTTACCTTGCCGTTTTTAATCAACTGTTCTGCAACCCTTTTTACCGTAACTGTCGGAATAGCATAAAATGTAGAATCATAATCAGTATTCGTAATTTTTGAAGATGTAATTCCGATTACCTGACCGTACATATTAACGAGTGCTCCTCCTGAACTTCCGGGGTTAATAGCACAGTCTGTTTCGATAAGGCTTGAAGAATAGTTTGACGTTGTCTTTACACGGCGTTTTGTAAGTGAAACCATACCTCCGGTTATAGCCGAAGCATCAATAGCACTCCCCGGTCTTCCAATTGCAACAACACTTTGTCCGCACACAATTTCGTTGGAATTACCAAACTCGGGAACTTCAAATTTATCCTTGCTTTCTATTTTTAAAACAGCAATATCACTTATCATATCACCTGCTACATATTTAGCATCGTATTCCTTGCCGTCATACATATAAATCTTAAACTCAGGTGCCCCTATTTGTGAATATATATGGTCATTCGTAATAATATAACCGTCCTCGCTGTATATAACTCCCGATGCTTCCGTAGCGTTACCCGTAGAGTTATACACCCTTATACCGACTATCGACTTATTTACCTTATTATAAACTTCTGCGGCGGTGTTTTCATCTTTATTTTTAGGTCTTGATGCCAAATCTACATTAACCGATGAACCTATACCGCTTGACGATACACGTTTTCTGCCCAAAAAATAACCTGAAACGCTTGCGGCAGTAAGTATAATCACACATGCAAGTATGCCTGCAAAAACCCTAAGTCCCTTACTTGCGGGTTTATAATCACTAATCGCAGACACAGGCGTATACTCTACCCTATCAAGAGTATTTTGTTCTTCTTTGTCCATATCACCGTTCGGTAATTCAGCCTCATTCTGTGACTGCTCCGTTTCATCTTCTTGTTCCTCAGGTAAATCGGTGTTTGTAACCTCTTCGTTTTCAAATTCTTCCATACATATCCTCCTATTTTACAAGCGGAAGTGAAACTTCAAATTGAGTTAATTCATTTTCCCTACTTGATACCGCTACCGTTCCGCCATGTGTTTTTATTATGGTTTTTACTATATAAAGTCCAAGTCCCGTACTGTTTTTATTATCGGAACGAGATTTATCGACCTTATAAAATCTTTCAAATACAAACGGCAGTTCCGCCTGTGGTATACCGTTACCTGTATTTGATATATAAAATAGCATTCGTTTTGAATCTATCTTTAAAGAAAAATCAATTTTCCCGCCTTTACGGTTAAACTTTATTGCGTTATCCACAAGATTATAAATTGCTCTGTGTATTAAATCTTTATCTGCCGATACTGTAACGCTTTCTATCTCATCAAGACCGTTTATTTCTATACACTGTTCTTCAATTCTCTGTTCCTGACTTATAACTATATTAAGTAACAATTCTTTAAAATCGAATTTTTCATTTTTTAATACGAATTCGCCCGACTCAAGTTTGGAAACGCTAAGCATCGACTGTACCATACGAGAAAGACGTCTTACCTCGTCGGACACTATCGACAGATAATACCTCTGTTTATCCTCACTTATAGTGCCGTCTATAATACCGTCTATAAACCCGCTTATGGTTGTCATAGGTGTTTTAAGTTCGTGTGACACATTCGCGACAAAACTTTTTCGCATTTCTTCAAGCCGTGCAAGAGAATTTGTCATCTGATTAAACGAAACCGCAAGTTCGCCTATTTCGTCATCACTCGTTACGGGTATACGCTTTGAAAAATCACCCTTTGCCATTGCTTTTGCCGCTACCGACATAAGTTTAAGCGGACGTGTCATTCTATATGTCATAAAGTAAAGTGCAAAAAACATAAGCACTATCGGTATTATAGCAGAAATGACGTATAACCGCGTCATTTTCCTCATAAGCGTTTTAACACTCGTAAGAGTTGCTGTTGCTATTACATAGCCCTCTGTTTCTCCGTTTTGCGACTTTATGGCAGATGCCGTAACCTGATGCAGATTTTTGTAAATACCTATATCACTGAGTTTATTTACCTTATCTTTTGAAATACTGCCTATAAATTCCGACTCGATTTTACTGCCCGAATGGTCGCAATTTCCGTTTTCTGTGAAATCTTTACAACTACAGGCGGTTATAACACCGTCAGTATCGGTTATATAGACGTCCGTATCCGAGGTGCTTGCAAGATTTGAAACTAAATAGTACAGTTCGCTTTCGCCTATACTGCCATCGTTTTTTTTATTTGTAAAATCTAAAACAGATTCGCATACATTAGATAGCGTATCATACTTGGTATCTGACAAATTTTTATTATATACAAAAGTCAAAATGGTAAGCATTACCGTAAGGCTTATAAGCACTATAACGGTTGTAGCCAAAAAATACTTACTGAAAAGCCTTTGCCTCATTTCTTACTTTACCTCGAATTTATATCCTACGCCCCACACGGTTTTAAGAGACCACTCTTCCGATACATTCTCAAGTTTTTCTCTTAACCGCTTTATATGGACATCTACCGTACGTGAATCTCCGTAATAATCAAAGCCCCATACTTCATCTAACAGTTGGTCTCTTGTATAAACTCTATTCGGGTTGCTCGCAAGGTGGTATACAAGTTCAAGTTCTTTTGGCGGTGTGTCTATCCGCTTACCGTTTACCGAAAGTTCGTAATTGGTAAGATTAATCTTTAATCTGTCATACCTTACTTCCTTTATTTCCGACGATTTATCACCGTCTGTACTTCTCCTTAAAACAGCCTTAATTCTGGCTATAACCTCTTTTGTATCAAACGGCTTGCTTATATAATCGTCAGCACCGAGTTCAAGTCCGAGTATCTTATCAAAGGTTTCGCCCTTTGCGGTGAGCATAATAATAGGTGTCTTGCTTGTTTTCCTTATTTCCCTGCAAACCTGCCAACCGTCAAGTTTCGGAAGCATTATATCAAGCAGTATAAGGTCGGGACTGTATCTTAAAGCAAACTCTACCGCCTGTTCGCCGTCATTCGCAATTACGGTATCAAATCCGTCCTTTTCAAGATATAAATTAAGCAGTTCGCAAATATTGGAATCGTCATCTACTATAAGAATTTTTTGATGATTCAAACCGTTCACCGTCCTTTAACTTATTTTAACATTATTTGTATTATAATTTCGTTAATAAAATGTGAATATTTGTAAATAAAATGTCAACAAATGTCTTGAAAAAACGGTCTTTTTTATTATATAATAAAAAATAATAAAAAGGGGGTATATTTTTGGCATCAAAAATGACAGATTATATACAGGATATATTATTTCAAAATAAAGACGAAAAACATCAAAAGTTTGAGGCAAAACTTATTCCTAATGTTGCCGCCGAAAATATAATCGGTGTAAAAACCCCGATTTTGCGAAAACTATCAAAGGAATTGTATAAAAATACCGATATTGAAGATTTTTTATGTGATTTACCGCATAGGTATTTAGAAGAATACACCCTGCACGGAGCAATTATATCACTTTGCAAGGACTACGGCAAAACGGTTGATTACGTAGATAAACTTTTGCCGTTTATTGATAACTGGGCAACCTGCGATATGTTAAGTCCCAAAATATTTTCAAAGAACAAAGAAGCCCTTTTGACCGATATTAAACGTTGGTTAAGTTCTGACAGGACGTACACAGTACGATTTGGTATAGAAATGCTGATGTCACATTACTTAGACGGTGATTTTAAACCTTTTTACCTAAAACTTGTTTCTGTTTTAAGGAGTGAAGAATACTACGTTAATATGATGATTGCGTGGTTTTTTGCCACCGCACTTGCAAAACAGTGGGACAGTACTGTAATTTATATTAAAGATAAAAAACTTGATATTTGGGTTCACAACAAAACCATTCAAAAAGCGGTTGAAAGTAACCGTATTACAGATGAGCAAAAAGAATATTTAAAAAGTCTTAAAATTAGAAGTTAAGATTATTGCTCCTTGCATAATAGAAAATATACTGTTGCACTATGCCTGCATAGGGTACTGCACAGTTAGGCAGTTCACCGTCAAACAACACCTGCATAGCACGTTTTATCCATACGTCTTTTGGGAAAGCACTGATATGACCTAAACCGAAAAGCAGTGTGCAGTCTGCTACCTTAGGTCCTACCCCTGTAATTGTCATAAGTTTTGCTTTTGCAGTTTCATAATCTGTGTTTTTAAGTGAATTCAGGTCTATCTCACCCGTAGATACCTTTCTTGCCGCATCAATTATATATCTTGCACGAAAACCGCAGCGAAGCGGTGCTAAATCTTCAATTTCAAGGTTTGCAAGTCTATCGGCAGACGGAAACGAATACCTCTTAACACATTTTTCCCCGAAGTTTTCACAAAGCCTTTCAATAATACCCTTTATTCTCGGTATATTATTATTCTGTGAAATAATAAACGAACAAAGTGCCTCCCACGGTTCCTGATTTAAAACCCTTATACCGCTTCCGTACTCCGACGCCAAACGCAGTGTATTATCAGACGAAACTGTTTTTATTATCTTTGAATAATCACGCTTAATATCAAAATATGAGTACCATATATCATCGAAATCTTGCTTGTTGGTGCCTTTTATAACTATATCGCCTTTATCACTGTAAATTTCTATGTATTTACCGTACGCAACACCGTTCCAAACACCGTCTTTTGACATCTGCCACCTAAAAGCCTGACCGCAGTCAAGTGTTTGATTAAGGCAAAAATTTTCGGCATTTTTAATACGAACGGTATCACCGCAAAAAATAACACTGTTCAATTTCTCACCCCAACTGACAACATTATATCATTTTAATATTTCAATATCAAGTAATAGGAGACATAAATTATGAGAGATGATATTTGTACCATTCCCGTATCGGAAGTATTTGAAGTAAAAGACGGTTGCCCTATATGCCGTATGTATAATACGGTTGAAGAAAGAATTATTGATTACATTATGGGTGACGCCATGATGGAACCCGACGTAAGAATTGAAACCAACAAAACAGGATTTTGCTTAAATCATTACGATAAAATGCTCTCCCACAGAGGAAGACTTCAATTAGCACTTATGCTTGAAACTCATATTAAAAGTGTTGAAGATGATATTTTCGGGAAAAAGTTTTTTAATTCAAGTAACAAAAAAGCACAAAAGGCTAAAGATTTAAGTAACAGTTGTTTTATATGCAACAAAATAGAATGGGGAATATCAAGAATGATAGACACCGTCTACCGTTGCTATGAAAACGAGCGGGATTTCAGGGAACTTTTTAATACCCAACCGCAATTCTGCCTTAAACATTTTGAGCTTTTAATAAGCGGTGCAGACAAAAGAAAAATGCCACATTATTTAAAAGAATTTACCGACTCACTTACAAGTATTACAGGCGAGTATGCAAAAAGCCTATATAACGATATATCAAAATACTGTTCGATGTATGATTATAGAAACAACAGACCTGACGCCGATTGGGGTAATTCAAAAGATTCGGTTGAGCGTACTATTGATTTTTTAGGTTAAAAGATTTACATAAAACAGGAAAATGCAACCTATGTTAATAAATATTTCCCTAAAACAGTGGAGTTAATCAACTTATCCACCGACTTATAAACATTTTTATGTCAACCTGCATAAGTTACATCCCGAATGCCTAAAATATTATCAGTAAATATAAAGGCGGTATTATATGGTAAAGGGCGTCAATAAAACAGTCATAGAAGTCAACGATACGGGAAGTAAAATGTTTGAAAAAATTGTTTTTTACGTTACCCCGCAATACGGTAATTTAAGTGCAAAACAACTCAAACGTGCGGCAAGAGAGTTTTCGTTCAGTTTTAATGAATCGGGAAGTTGTTATGAACCTCTGAGAAAAAGAATGAGCAGAAAGAAAAACATTCAAATCCTTGCCGTTTTAGGTCTGCTTTTAACGGCGGTTGGTATAGGTCTTATAATACTTTTGTAAATAAAATGTTAAAAGTGCAGGAAGTCAGTTTAACTTCTTGCATTTTGTTTTTTATTGTAATATAATTGTACTCGGTAAAAGATTATATTGGAGTACGAATATGAAGGAAATATTTTTAAACGGTTCAAAACTTTACTGTAGAAAAATAATAATTATTATTATGTGTTTTTTTATTATTATTTCAATAAATGTGCTTTGCTCTGCCGGCTTTTCAAAAAATGTAGGATATAATGCACTTGGATACACCGAGGGAAGTGAAGAGTATAAAGAATTATATACATACTATTACAAAGACGGGAAAGACACCAAAAAAGCAGAATATGAAAAACAGGGATACACAATAAAAACCAATAAAATAAGTGAGATGACCAAAAAGGGCAATATTTTGTTTCTTTGTGTTACTCAAGTGTTTTGTACATTGATTACGGTGGTTTTTGTTTATTCACCGCTTTGGGACCTTGGTTGTAAAGACAATAACCTTGTAAAATTCAAACACAAAAACAAGGATATCTTTAAGGGACTTAAAATAGGAATTACGGCAACAATTCCGTCACTTATTATATTTACGGCATTTATTATCGGTGCTCTTAATTCATCAAAAATGCCGTCGGCATTATATAAATTCATCAACAGTTATAACTACTCATTTATTGATATCATCTTAAAAAACACCAAAACGGTAGGCGAATTTTCAGTTTTACAGTTCTTTCTGTTGTTTTTGTTATTATTGCTGATTCCTCTCGTTGCTTTTATCGCTTATCTGCTTGGATATAAGAATATTTCACTGGGCGAAAAATTTGTTTACAAAAAGAAAAAGGATTAGGTGAATTATGGCTGGTTTTTTTGGTCTGTTTAATTATGAAAAAGAAGGTCCCGGAATAAATAAAGATGCCCCAAAGAAAAAAACTTTCATTGTGTTTTTTGAAACATTTTTCAGGAACTTTTGGAAATTTATAACCATCAATTTAGTCTATTTTATTATAAGTATACCGTTGATTACAAGCGGTCTTGCAAACGCAGGACTTACCAATGTCACAAGAAACATTGCAAGGGACAAGCACTCATTCGGTTTAAGCGATTTCTTTGAAACAATAAAGAAAAATTGGAAACAGTCTTTGATAGCAGGTATTATAAATATTATAATTACCGTATTTCTTGTTTTTTCGGTTTCCTTTTACTATCATAATTCAAACGGTTTGCTTAATACTATCGGTTTAGGCGTATCACTTTGTATTGTATTTATTTTTCTTGTTATGAACTTTTATATTTGGACTATGATTATAACCTTCAAGTTATCACTTAAACAAATATACCGCAACAGTTTTAAGTTTGTTTTTATAAATATGAAGATGAATCTTCTTTGCGGTATAATACTGCTTGCAATATATGCGTTGTATATTACTGTGTTTTTGCTGATACCAAACTATTTAGTACTTACTCTTGAACTGATGCTTGCTGTCTGTACGTTGCCTGCATTCAGATTTTTACTCATACAGTTTTGTACATTCCCGTCAATTAAAAAATATATTATAGACCCTTACTATGAAGAACACCCCGATGAGGACATTGAGCAACGTAGAAACTTAGGTATAGAAGTAACACAAAACAAACCGCAAAATGAAGACGACGATGAGGACGGTATAGTTTTTGAAGATTAACTCATATATATTACTGAGGTGAAATATATATGAGTTGCAGAATAGATGACCTACGCAATAAACAGGTGGTTTGCGTAAAGGACGGGTGTGTGTTGGGCTTTGTGTCAGACGTGGAATTTGACACCGAAAGCGGAATACTTACATCAATAATAATTTACGGCAGACTACGCTTTTTCGGTCTTTTCGGCAGAGAGGCGGACACGGTAATACCGTGGAAAGATATAGTGGTAATAGGAGAAGAAACCGTACTTGTAACATCCGACTCCGCTATGTGTATAAATAAGACATAAATTCGGGGCTATCTTAAAAGATAGCCCCGAATTTTATCTGTCACTTAAGTTTACATATTTTTGCGGTTCTTTAACGTTAATATACGCAGGTCTTATAATCTTGCCTGCACACTGTATTTCCTCTATTCTATGTGCACTCCAACCTGCAATACGCGATATTGCAAATATCGGCGTATACAGTTCATACGGCAGACCTAACATTTTATATACAAGTCCCGAATAGAAATCTACGTTTGCACTGACACCCTTATACATTTTTCGTTCCTGTGCAATAATTTCGGGTGCTAATTTTGCAACCTTTTCGTAAAGTGCGTATTCGTGTTCAAGATTTTTTTCAACCGAAAGTTTTTTTGCAAAATGCATAAGTATATCGGCTCTTGGGTCTGACTTTGAATAAACTGCGTGTCCCATTCCGTATATAAGTCCTGAATTATCAAACGCTTTTTTATTTAGAAGTCTTATAAGGTAGTCCTTTATTTCATCATCACTGTTTGTATTGATACTCTGCTTCATATCGTCAAACATTTTTACTACCCTTATGTTTGCTCCGCCGTGTCTCGGCCCTTTAAGCGAACCTAACGCCGCCGCTACAGAAGAATATGTATCAGTACCCGAAGACGTAACAACGTGGGTGGTAAAGGTAGAGTTGTTTCCCCCGCCGTGTTCCGCGTGCAGAACCAAAGCGAGGTCAAGTATTCTTGCTTCGAGTTCGGTATATTTACCGTCTTCCCTTAAAATATGTAATATGTTTTGTGCGGTAGAAAGATTTTTATCAGGCAGATGTATAAAAAGGTCTTTATCATTATGATAATGCTGATACGACTGATATCCGTATACTGCAAGAAGCGGAAAAACCGATATTAAAAACAGGCTCTGCCTTAATACGTTCGCAACCGAAATATCATCGGGGTTATCGTCGTAGGCATATAAGGCCAATACACTTCGCGATAAAATATTCATCATATTTTTTCCGGGTGCTTTTAGTATCATATCCCTTACAAATGAAGTGGGCAGACTTCTAAAGTCATTAAGAGTGTTTTTAAAGCCCTCTAACTGCTTGGCGTTCGGCAGATTTGAAAACAAAAGCAAATATACCGTTTCCTCAAACCCGTATCGGTTTTCTCCGTAAAAACCGTTTACAAGGTCTTTTATATCTATACCGCGGTATCTGAGTTCTCCGTCACACGGAATTTCAGTGCCATCCGGCAAGGTCTTTTTAGCAATAACAGAAGATATTTCGGTAAGCCCCGTTACCACTCCCTTCCCGTCTCAATCTCTGAGTCCCCTCTTTACCGAATGTTCAAGATACATTTCGGGTTTTATCGTATTGTTCTTTATGGAAGTTTCCGCAAGTAATTTTACATAAGGTGTAATTTCAGAATATGAATTTTTCATAGTCATCTCCTCTTAATTTTTTCTTTATTATACCATTTTTGAAAAAAATTTCAATTTATAATTTGTAAACTTTTTTAATGCGGTTGACAAAAATTTGTTTTGCGTTTACAATAAAAAAGTTGGAGGTATTGTGATGGTAAAAATTTCGCCCTCGGTTTTAACTGCCGATTTTTTAAACTTAGATAACGATATTAAACAACTTGAAAATGCAGGAGTTGATATGCTCCACCTTGATGTTATGGACGGTATATTCGTCCCTAATATATCCTTTGGAGTTCCCATAATAAAATCTATAAGGAAACATACGTCTTTGCCTTTAGACGTACATCTTATGATTGACCGTCCGCATAGATACATAGAACAATTTGCACAAGTTTCCGATATACTCGGTTTTCATTTTGAAGCAGGGAGCGACAATGAGGCTACACTTAAAAAAATACGTAATTTAGGCTGTAAATCGTGTATAACAATAAAGCCCTGCACTAAAGCGCAGGACGTATTTAATCTTTTAGATTATTGCGATATGGTACTTGTTATGTCAGTAGAACCCGGATTCGGCGGACAAAAATTTATGCCTATGGCACTCGAAAAACTAACCGCACTTAAAAACGAATGTGAACGCAGAAATTTAAAAATTGATTTAGAGGTTGACGGAGGTATAAACGCCCAAACCGCACCGCTTGCAGTAAATAGCGGTGCTAATGTGTTGGTTGCAGGCAATTATATTTTTTCCGCAGATGATATGGCACAAAGAGTAAGAGAAATTAAGTCGTTTTAAACGTTTCTCCTATTTTTTGTATTGCTTTTTCACTGCATATAGCAACTCCGTACTCTGCTACCTTAGACGCAATAATATCCGATTTATAGATATCGCTACAGTATTCCTTTATATGTGTTAAAGCGTCATCTATATTTGTATTGGTATTTATAATAACGCAATAATTATCACTAAACTTGTAAAGTTCGCTTTTTACATTCTCACACAAGATATTTCGGTTAAGTTCGCAAACACCCGTTATCATATTTTCACTGCTACTAAAACTCAGTATGTAATTACGTTTAATATTTACCCGTTTATACCTGCGTGGCTTATCTTTATAAATTTTTGTAACGTAAATCGAACACCCGCCGCTAATGGGTTTTACTTCTATTAAAAGTTTCCGGCAGTCAAGCGGAAACTCATCGCTTGGTACTGCTTTTTTAAAAAGCAAGTTAAGTGTGCGTTTTGACTGTTCGTTTGAATAATCAATCTTTTCGTATCCACCGAAAAGCAAATATATTTCATCATCGGTAAGGTCAATTTTTATACGGTTTTCATCAATAGTATCAATAGTCATAAAGTAACCTCCCGATATATTAAGCATAGCATTTTATTTAAAAAATTCAACAGGTAATTCAAGTATATTAAACCTTAAATTACCAATATAAAGGAGTCAAAATAAATGGATTACAGCTTTTTAAAAAGCGGAACGGATATAAGAGGTTATGCCACTAATGCAGGCGGAAAAGAAACCCAACTTACAGACAGTGCGATATTCGATATAACCTGTGCATTTGTCGTATGGTACGTTAATAGGTTCAAAAAGGACTGTAACGGTTTAAAAATAGCATTAGGTCACGATTCGAGAATTACGGCGGACAGAATAAGCGGGTGCGTAAAGCTAGCCCTTGTAAATTCGGGTGTATGTGTTTTAGACTGCGGTCTTGCTTCTACGCCTGCTATGTTTATGACAACGGTTGACCTTAACACCGACGCCGCCATTCAAATTACCGCAAGCCATCATCCGTTTGACAGAAACGGTCTTAAATTTTTTATCCCGTCAGGCGGACTTGAAGGTTCGGATATTTCGGAAATACTCGAAATTGCCTCAAACGGCGAAACGGTAATCTGTGAAGAAAAAGGCACTGTAAAAGCAGTAAATTATATGGAAGATTACGCCAAAAGACTAAGGAATATGATAATTTCACAGGTAGGCAAAGGTGACAAACCGCTTGAAGGATACCGTATCACGGTAGATGCCGGAAACGGTGTCGGCGGGTTTTACGCAACTGAAGTTTTAGAAAAACTCGGTGCTGATATTTCGGGCAGTCAGTTTTTAGAACCTGACGGAATGTTCCCCAACCATATCCCAAACCCCGAAACCAAAGAAGCAATGGAGAGTATATGCAGTGCGGTTATAGAAAATAAAGCCGATTTGGGAATTATATTTGATACCGATGTTGACAGAGCAGGTTGTGTAGGTTCTGACGGTAAAGAAATAAACCGCAACCGTCTTGTAGCATTAGCGTCTAAAATTGCACTCGACGGAAATAAAGGCGGTACAATTGTTACCGATTCGGTTACTTCCGACGGTTTGAAAGAATATATCGAAACCACGTTAAAAGGTGTTCATTACAGGTACAAGAGGGGTTATAAAAACGTAATTGACAAGGCGGTAGAACTTTGTAACGAAGGAATTAACTGTCCTCTTGCAATCGAAACTTCAGGTCACGCGGCATTAAGAGAAAACTACTTCCTTGATGACGGTGCTTATTTAGTCACAAAAATAATAATAGAACTTGCAAAAGGAATAAAACTTGACGAAGTATTAAAACCGTTAAAAATGCCTGCGGAAGCGGAAGAATACAGGTTTAACATTAAGTGTAAAGATTTTCGCAGTTACGGCGAAACGGTTATAAGAGAACTTGAAAGTTTTGTTACGAAAAGCACAAATTATGTAATAGCTCCCGATAACCGTGAGGGAATTCGTGTATCAACCGAAAACGGCTGGTTCTTGTTAAGGTTAAGCGTTCACGACCCCGTTATGCCCCTTAATTTAGAAAGCAATGTAAAGGGCGGTATAAAGAAAGATATTGCGGTAATAAAACAGTTTTTTGAAAATTTCCGTTATTTGGAAATCCCAAAAGATTTCTAATAAAATCGTCCCGAATTTTCGGGACGATTTTTCTTTTTTAATCGTTTTGAGTGCAACCGCAACCGCAGTCACAGTCGGCGTTTGCCGACCTTGGCGGGAAGAAATCGTCTGTTGGGAATTTAATTCTGCGGAATGCATCGCAAGGTTGGTCTGTTCTGTCGTCACAATGCTTTTCGGGTATACAGAAATCATAAACGGGAATAAGCATCTGCACGTTTCTTATAAGTTGGACTATTGTAAACAAACCTATTGTTGCATACACCGCAGTTGTTCCTATCGGAAGTTCGGTAGCAATAGTACCGCCAACCGCGTCGCATACCGACTTCGGTATATAAGTTACACTTTCATAACAGTCGTGAATGTGACCAAGTCTTGCGGAAAGTGCTACAGGGTCTACACACTGAACTACGCACTTAGGCATATTAGACGTACTTCTTACATTCATTTCACAACTGTCATCGTCTTCTCTGTACATACTTGAGAATATCTTTACATTGCCGTCACTACCGTAAAGTATTACCCGCTTGTTAAACGCGGTAATACCGGTTATCTGCACAGGGCAGGCATTTGGCGACATAAACAGGTCAAACTCAAGAACAAAGAAAAATGTCAGGTCGCAGGAATAAAACCCTTTGTTGAAATTAACCGGTTCTACGTTGATAAAAACGTTAAGTACTTCAGCCGACTTTAATCTTACGCTTATTGCCTTCTCTACCATTACCTGTGCATCAGGTGCAAAGAAACAGCGTAAATCTTCGAGGCAATCACGGTCGCAACAAGAATCATAGACCCTTCCTGCATCTATGCAGACCGCTTCCCGAAAGCCGGCAGTTGTCGGTTGACTATCGTTTCTGATGTCATTTTCTGCCATTTAAAAAGCCTCCTAAAATTTAGTGAAGATTATCTTCATTACATAATACGGACTTTTTAAATTTTTGTGATAAAAAAGTTGTGTTTTTATTCTAATTCATCGGTACAAGTATCATTTTGTTTATATCGAGTTTTTCATCTGTTATATCGTTTATCTGTTTTATCTCCTCAACACTCGCACAGTACCGTCTTGCTATGTCCCATACATTTTCACCCGTTTGTGCAAAGTATATGGTCATAGCACCCCTGTCTTTCTTTGCTATCTGGCGTTTCTCATCTATACTTACGTCGGTGATAAGAGGAAGATTGCTGCATTCATAAACGGCAGCGTTTATTAGTAGGTCTATTCGCAGTTCCATATTGCCTGAGCCTGTTATGGTATAGTTTACACTCACTGCCTCTATCTGCGGTTCACAGTGCATACTGTCGCTCGTTTTACCTAAATTACACCTGTATTCAAACTCAACCGGTTTCTCGTAAAATGACGGCTCACCGTTGTTGTCAAATGCCACTATATCCGCTATTACCGTACCGTTTACTATTAAATTGCCGTCGTCTATCTTTACGCTGTCTGTCTTTACCTCACTCCACATATCTGCAACGCTTGAAAGTGCACCGTCGGGGAATTCAAGATTTTTCTTGCAGTTAAAAGTTTCGGTAATGTTCTTATATATCTTATTAAAGCAAACCTCATTTTTTGTAATGTCCGCCTCGTACTTTCTTGAATATGCATCAAGTATTACGTCAACATCATTATTGCAGTAACTTTCACAACAAATTAGCAGTTTTGCGTTAAGTTGTAAACTCTTTGCGTCACCCGCCGCACTGATACGCGGTTTTATATCAATATACGCAATTTCCGCCTGAGCATTACATTCGCACTGTTCCGTTACACCCTCAATTTCAAGCAGTTGGGTAAACGGTATACTGCTCCTTACCGTTTGAACGCTTCCCTCATAAGGACAGTAAAGCAACGTGACTATCAATTCACCCTTTACCATCGCCTTGCCTGCCAAAAGTTTATTTTCCTTTATTGTAATACAGGCATCATATCTTATAAGAGAGCGTATCGGCGGTTGTCCCTGCCCCGTTTCAATTTCTTCCTCTATTACAAGGTACTTCTCTGCATTACCCATAGGCGACGTTGCAGGTGCAGTACCCCTGCGAAGTTCCACGTTTATATCGTCTACATCGGAAATCACCTCGGTGCATTTACGCCTTATAAGTTTTACATATATACCTGCCGCACCGTGTATATCAATTTTTCTGCTCGTTACCGCCCTGCAATTTATGTATTCGCATTTTGTCCTGCAAAGCAGTGTACCGCTGTCGCAGTCAATACCTGCCTCAAATGTCTTGCTGAACGGATACTGGTACTCATAAGAACACAAGTTTTGCTCGCCGTCACAATAAATGACAGTAATTGTTACCGTTCCGTCTACCGTTATACTTCTTCCGTTTGCCGCCTTTGATGAAATTCTTGAAACCGCTCTGCACTTTAAAATTTTTGTTACATCGGGACAGTAATCGGGCAACGTAAAATCAACGTCAATGGGTTGCTCCGCCGATTCACTGAATACCGTTTCATTTGCAAAAACGGGCGTTTTCAAATTTTTCTGCTCCATAAAACTCAACTCACTCCAACATCTTTTTTATATAATAATATTCAGATGTCTTTGTAAGTATGCAAAAGGTACTGTAAAAAAACAAACAACCAAGTAAAAGTAATTTTTTCTACCATGCTTGGTTGTTCGTTTTTTTACAAAAATATTTGTTTGAATTTCCGCTTAATTATGCAATTAAATTGCATTTCCAATACACAAAACCGTTTTCGTGTATTATTTATCTTGACTCATAACTCTCGCAAGCCTTATTATATCTATCAACATATTTGTCATTAAAACGCTTGCAATAACCGTCATAATTAGCGTCAACACCGTAATATGCACATGAATAGCATTCTGCTCCAACATACTTGGGCAGTTTCTCTCTGCATTCAAGACAATAATATTTTTCATCAACCAAATATGAACCACTTGAAAAAAATCCAGTGCTTACCGTTTTTCCGCAATTACCGGCACAAGGTTGTTCTTTCCCCATAATACTATCCTCAAAAATATTTTTAATAATCTTTTTCTATTCCACATACGGAGCACTTTTTCTTAAAGAAACCGCTGAATTTTCCACCACAATGTCTACAACAATTGAATCTTATTCTTGCTTCTTCCTTCATTTTATTGAAACCAGTAATATAATCTTGTTCTAAGCAATCAAAAGAAGTAAAACCGCTCCATTTTCTCACTTTTGGTAAAGGCAAAGACCTAAATGCTGTTTTATTCGGCAAACAGGTCTTTAATTCACCATTCTTTTGCAATGCTATAAAACCATTATTGAACGAAATAAGTGTCAGAACATCTTCCCATGTTTCATATTCCCTTGCATTATAAGACGAAAAATCGTTCACCGGATTATTGCCGGTTACATGAATTTTACCCTTATTATCTAATCCGACAACAAGATAGCCGGCTAATGCTACGGAAACTAAATTATTCAGTTCACCATAATTTTGGTCTTCATATTGCGAACCGGAAAATATAAGCGTACCGTCTTTTTTTAAACCTACAACCAAATAGTCGGAGCAAGTAACAATATCTTTTATGTCTTCCCATTTTACTATATCATCAGAAAAGGCATTTTTTGATCCGGCATATAACACAGAACCATTATTGCAAATTCCGATAGTATAATCACTATCGCAAATAATTTTCTTGACATCTTTCCAATCAGCAACATTGCATTTACCGTCACTGTTATCTCCGCATGCAACAACAGTCCTGTCTTTTTTAATTCCTACTGTATGGAAAAGTGAACAATTCACAGAAATAATATCATTCCAATTATTGACATTACATTGACCATAACTGTTATATCCGGAAGCGACAACAGTACCATCTGTTTTTAATCCGACGGCATGAAAATCTGCCACAATTTCTTTTATGTTTTTCCAATTTTTCGTATCTATGTATCCGTATTTTTCAATATCATCATTTTGACCTTTTTGTATAACATCTCCATTTTCAGAAATCAAAAAAAATGTATATGTTCCTGCGGCAGCATCAACAGGAAAAAAGAATTGTTTTTTAGTTTTATAATAATCATTGCATAGGCTTATAGAAGTGTTATCGTCCCAACATTTAACCGCAGGATTAAAACTGTCTGCCAAAACCGTTCCATCTGCTTGAATTGACACAAGTGTATTTCCTGTTTCAAAAAGTACTTTTTGAAGTGCGTTTTTCATAATAATTAACCTCCGTTTTCTTGCACCACAGGACAAAAGCATACTCACTTTTGCCCTATGATTTTTGGTTATGTGATTCAAGAACAATTATCAGCTAAACATTCACAGCAATCAAAACATTTCATACAACAGCATTCGTTATCATCAGAATGAACAACAATTCGATTATTGATACCGTATGTTGATTTATCTTGATTGTTATAACTGCCAATCAACTCTGAAAATCTCATGATGCATTCTCCTTCCATACTTATTCATATATATTTGTGTTGTTAAACACAATATATTTCAAAACAGCATTTTTAATATGAATATTATATGTATCAAGA
>JAKSQC010000025.1 GCA_024404325.1 Clostridia bacterium | reverse complement strand
ACACTCGCACTTGCCGTATCAAAATCACAAAAAAATATTGCTCTTGCCGATTGCTCTAAAGACACGGTTAAAAAAATTGCCGAACTTACAAACGGCACTGCCGTTTCCAATGACGAAGTTTGCAAAAATTCAAAATATATTGTACTTGGCGTAAAACCTCAGGTTTTACCGTCGATACTCAAAGAAATTAAACCGATACTTAAAAAAAGAAAAGATGAATTCGTTATTATTTCAATGGCAGCAGGCGTTAAAATTGAAACTGTTACCGAAGAATTGGGAAAAGTACCTGTTATAAGAATTATGCCTAACACCCCTGCACAAATAGGCGAGGGAATGATAGTTTTCTCGGTAAACGATTTAGTTACGGAAAGTGAAAAAGAGGAGTTTAAAAATGACTTTTCATCAGCAGGCGAAATATGTGAAATACCGCAAAACCTGATAGACGCCGCAAGTGCAGTATCAGGATGCGGACCTGCTTTTGTATATATGTTTATAGAAGCACTTGCCGACGGCGGTGTACGGTGTGGTCTTCCAAGAGATTTGGCACTGAAACTCGCCTCAAAAACCGTAAGCGGTTCGGCTGATACCGTAATCAAAACGGGAAAACACCCTGCCGAACTAAAAGACGCGGTTTGCAGTCCTGCGGGAAGTACAATAGAGGGCGTGCAGTCTCTCGAAAAGGGCAAATTCAGAGGCAGTATAGCCGATGCAGTAACCACATCCTTTAAAAGGACGAAAGAATTGGGATAGAAAATAATAAACATTTATAAATTTGTATTATTGGAGGGAAATTATGGGTGCATATGGTTCCCCGGAATTATTGCCAAATCAAGACAAAAACAGCAAAAAATCCAAATACAATTTTATTGTTTGTAAAAAATGTGGCTTTTCATATTCAAATTATTATAAATCCTGTCCAAATTGTGGAAATAATCATAAAAAACATTCTATTATAGGAATTTTATCTTTTGTATTCACAATTTTTTTGCTCTATCCTATTGGGTTTATTTTCTCTTTAATAGATATTATATTTAATAAAAAAAACAAACACACCCTTTCTGTCATAGCTCTTATCATTTCTTCCCTTTTATTGCTATTGACATTTTGGATTCTTAATAGCAAAAATCGTAAACAAAGTTATTATAACAATACATCTTCAAATTATGACATTACACATTATTATAGTACTGACAGAAAATTTTTAATAAATAAAACATCGGATAATTTCAATATTAACACAACATTTTCAGCAATATACTTAAGTAACGGTACAAAAAACAGCTCGCCAAAGGAAGAAAATGAGTTTTTAATTTGTGAATTTGATATTGGAAATAATACCGGTTATGATTTAGAAATAAATTCTTTGCGAAATTTTGTTGCATATTGTGATAATTACCAATACAATGCTTCAATCATTTCTTTTGATGATCATAGTCAATATTATTATATTGATGGTAATTTAGCTTCGGGAAAAAGAAAAAAAGGAATGGTTGTATTTGAAGTTCCAAAAAACAGTCAAGAAATTGAAATAAGGTATAAACCATTCGTAAATTCGGAATCTGCGTTTATTTATACTATAAATTTTAACAAATAAGTATTTGTATTAGTCAATATATTAGAAAGGTCGTTGCCAATGGATAATAGAAAGCAAACCGCAGTAGATAAAGGAAAAGAAGCACTGAAAGTATTAAAAGAAAACTGCCATAATGCCACAGAATTCAGTAAAAATTTGTTAATGCAGATAGTTCGTGACAATGAAAACACTGAATTTGGCAGAGAACATCATTTTAAAGATATAAAAACTCTCGAAGATTACAAGAAAAAAATACCTTTTTCAACCTACGATTCCTATGCAAAACAGGTGGAACGTATGACTCGCGGGGAACAGAATATTTTAACCGTATACCCAATAGTTCATTATGCCACTACTTCGGGAAGTATAGGAGTGGCGAAAAACATTCCCGTTTCCATACATACCTTGCAGCTCTACGGAGAATACACTTCCAATATCGCAACAGCCCTTATAGACGGCTATATAAAGGAAAAAGAAGGGCGGGAAATGAAACACGGAAAACGTCTGCTGACTGCCATAGTAACACAAGGAGAAGTAGCAGACGGTACTTCGCGTGGTTCAATCAGCGGTAAGATGTATGAACATGTAAAAGATTATATGCTTCAGGTTGTAGCATCCCCTGCGGATATTCTTTTTGCAAAAGAAAAAATGGACTTTAAATATTTGAAATCGTTTTATGCACTCAAAGAGGAAAATATCACTTCTATTGCCGCACCGTTTACCACTGCTGTTTATGACCTGCTTCACTATATAGAGCTCAACTGGCAGTCTTTATGTGACGATATTGAAAACGGTGTCATATCTCCTAAATGTAAAATATCAGACGAAGTTAGAAGTAATCTTGAAGCGGAACTATCCCCTGACCCTAAGCGTGCAGAATTTTTAAGAAAAGAATTTAAAAAGGGCTTTGACGAGCCTTTTGTACGCCGAATATGGAAAGATATGGAATATATTAACGCCATTGGTTCAGGAGGTTTTCGCATATACACCGATAAACTTCGCCGTTACACGGGTGATATTCCAATGACATTTAGTAATTACGCCGCTTCAGAAGCAATGTTTGCAGTTGTAACCGAAGTTGAGAGTATGGACTATACCCTTATTCCTCAAGGCGGTTTTTATGAATTTTTACCCGTTGATATTGCAGACGAACCCGATGAAGAAATAATGACCAAAACAAAAAATCTCAACGAGTTGGAAGTAGGCAAAGAGTACGAAATAATAGTTACTAATTTGTCCGGTTTTTACCGTTACAGAATAGGTGATATTATCACGGTTGTAGGCTATGAGGGAGAATCTCCGAAGATTTGTTTTTACTGCCGTAAAAATCAGATGTTAAGTATTGCAGGAGAAAAAACAAACGAATCTTGTGTGCTTAGTGTTATTGACAGTTTTTGCAATCAAACCGGAGTTGATGTAAAAGATTACAGTGTTTATGCGGATAACGAAATTTCACCCGGACGCTACGTGCTGTTTATGGAACCGACTAAACCGCTGCCAAAGGAAAAACACAGCGAATACCGTGATATTACAGACAAAGCAATGTGTACAGCCAACCCCTCCTACGGTGCAAAAATTCAAGACGGTATACTCTCTCCTATGGCAATACATTTTGTGGAACAGGAAACCTATGCACTCTACCGTGACGTTATGCTTATGCGTGGTGTAAGCGAAAACCAACTCAAACCTGTCAGCATTATTGATACGCCTTTTAAGGAAAAGTTTTTCTTTGGACTTATTGATGATAACTGATTAAGATTATAAAAAGGAGCGATATAAATACTATGAGCAAACCTATTACAATAAACGAATTAAGGGATATTGATTCAAAACAATTTTCCGATGTTCTCCGTCAACTTTCACAAAATCCCGACGAGGAACAAAAAGCCGTACTTATGGATATCCTTAAATATGCCAAAGATACCGAATTCGGAAAACAGCACCGTTTTTCGGAAATTAAAAGCATAGAAGATTACCGTAATCAGGTTTCGGTAACCGAACATTCAGATTATACTGAACATACAGAAAAAATTATACAGGGTAAGCCTGATATTTTATTCCCCGGTACTGCCACAGAATTCGGAGGAACAAGCGGTACAACCGGAAAAACCAAGATAATTCCCGAAAGTGAAGCGGGTGATTTTGTCAAACGCACCGTAGTTAAAATGAGAACTACCGAAAGTGCAAGAATTTATCCTGAACAGACCGTAGCAGGCAAAATGAAATTCACAATTACAAACGGAACGGTTATATCCACAGATGCTCAGACAATCACCTCTGCTTCCGGTCAGGCAGTCGCAAGGGCAGACGCATCGGCAAAGGCCAAGTTGGTTGTTCCAACCGAATTATTGCAAATTAAAAATATTGAGTCACCCGACCTTGACTATTTAACAATGCTATTTGGATTAGCCGATAAAAATGTTGTTATGCTAATCTGCAACAATTTAGTTCATTTTTATAATCTACATAAACTGCTTAATAAAGAACCCGAGCGGTTTTTCTCAGATATTGAAAACGGCACACTTTCGGCTAATATACCGCAAGAAGATATGGAAGTATTGCTACGATTGTGGAAAGCAAATCCAAAGCGTGCTGCCGAACTGCGTGAGATTTACAATCAAAAGGGACGCCTTGATGCCATAGACTTTTGGCCGTCTTTCGGTATGGTAAGTTGTTGGCTCTCAAGCAGTGTCGGAAGAAATGCAAAGGAATTTGCTTATCTGTTTCCGAAAGATACACTCTTTTTACATTGGGGATACGGTGCAACAGAGGGTAAATTTGATATCCCCGTAGAGCCGTTTTCCCCTAAGGGTATTCCGGCTTTATTCGGTTATTTCTTTGAATTTTTGGAACTCGGCACTAAAGAGCCTGTCACAATTTCGGAGACAAAACCCGACACCTACTATGAATTGATTGTAACATCTTATTCAGGACTGTACCGATATAACATACACGATATTGTAACCGTAAACAAAGGCGAAGACGGTCTGTACCGTATGGAATTTATATGCAAGTCGTATGATAATATCAATATAGATGGTGTCACACTCTATGCCAGCGAATTAACCGAGTATATTGAGAAATACGAGGCAGAAAATAATATTTTCCTGCGTTATTTCCGTGGCGAAAATGAAAACGGAAAGTTGCTTTTGCGTGTGGAACCTGTTTCGGAATTCAACTGTGCCGACTTTGAAACGTATATTAAGGAAAAATTGAAGCTAAAGGGCATTGACTTATCCCGTGTTGAAGTAATGCCGCAGGGAAGCCGAAATAAAGCCTTGGTACTTGACTTTGACGGCAAGATAGTAAACCAAACCAAACTTCTTGTTTTCAAATAATACCGTAATTTCCTGTATTTATCAGTAACAGCAAAACGCAGGATACCTTATCCTTTTTAGATTTGGTATCCTGCGTTTTTATCATATTTTTTAATTGTTTATTTTACACTGTTTCCCCGAATGATCGATTTCATAGTTATCATTCATAATAAGGTCGCTTATGAATACAAATTTATAACCTTTATCCTTTAAGCATTTTAATATATTTGGTAATGCTTCGGGGGTATGTTCTGCGTCGTTATGACAAAGAATTATACTCCCGTTTTCCACCTTTGACACTACCCTATTGCATATACTTTCCGCCGTGGCATTGTCTTTCCAGTCAAGCGAATCAACCGACCACTGTATAGCGTGCATACCAAGTGACTCGGTTGTTTCCACAACGCAGTTATCGTAGTCGCCGTATGGCGGACGGAAAAGTGTTGGGCAAACACCCGTTATTGACTTTATTTTTTCATTACAGGAATTTATCTCGTCTTTCATTTGCTCGGTTGACAGTTGCGTCATATAAGGGTGGGTATTTGAATGGTTTTGTATCTGATGCCCTGCTTCTGAAAGTGCCTTGACCGACTCGGGATATTTATCCACCCAAGCACCTACAACAAAAAATGTTGCGGGAACATCATACTCTGCAAGTATATCTATAAGCGTTTGCGTATCATCGTTGCCCCACGCGGCGTCAAAACTTATTGCCACCTTTTTTTGTTTGCAGTCAACACAGTAAATTGGGAGTTTTCTGTCGTTTTGAGCAAACGTTACCGCAGAACCTACCGTAACTGCTGTCACCGCCATTATTACCGACAGACAAAGCATTATTTGTTTTTTAGTTATTATAAAGAATTTCATAAAAATACACCTCTGTTTGAGGGTATGAACAATGGCTTGTATAATATGTATAAATTAAAAAAACAAAAGTATATTTTAATTGCAGTTGACAACCATAATATACTGTGATAATATATATACAAATATAATAATTATTTTGGAGTGATTTTAAGTGGCTAAGTTTGAAATAGTTTGGAAAGAAGACGGTTGGATTACTCTGCAAGAGGCTAACCCCGAAAAGCATGTTCTTGAAATTGCCTGCCGTGCAGAAAACGGTTCTGTAGTTGAAGTACGTGTTCGTCACAGCCGTGGCGAAGAAGTAAAGGGTGATTTCCTCTATAAAGGCGAGTCCGCTTTACCTATGAATATAGACGAGTTTAAAAAACTTTACAAAAAAGGCAAACTCGAAATAAAAGAATTATAATTTTTTTACACAAACATTTAGGGCATCTGCTTAACGTTAGATGCCCTTTGCTTTTAGGGTGAAAAATATGGATGTTAAACAAGAATCATTAAAATTGCACTATGACTTAAAGGGTAAAATTGAGATAGTTTCAAGAACGCCTGTAACTTCAAGCGAAGAATTATCTTTGGCATATACACCGGGCGTAGCACAACCGTGCCTTGAAATTGAAAAAGACTATAATAAATCTTTTGAACTTACCCGTAGAAGTAATCTTATTGCAGTAATAACCGATGGCTCTGCAGTATTGGGACTTGGAAATATCGGCCCTGAAGCAGGTATGCCCGTTATGGAGGGTAAATGCGTACTCTTTAAAGAATTTGCCGATGTTGACGCTTTCCCGTTATGTATTCGTACAAATGACGTTGACGAACTTGTACGCACTATATATTTAATGTCGGGAAGTTTTGGCGGTATAAATCTTGAAGATATTTCCGCTCCGAGATGTTTTGAAATTGAAAAGAAACTAAAAGAGTTATGCGATATACCCGTTTTTCACGATGACCAACACGGCACTGCAATAGTGGTAGCGGCGGCAATGCTTAATGCACTTAAAATAGTAAAAAAGGATATAAAAGATATTAAATGTGTTATAAACGGTGCGGGAGCGGCAGGAACGGCTATCGGTGAGCATTTATTAAAATTAGGTGTTAAAAATCTTATTATGTGTGATAAATTCGGTGCTATATGTGAGGGTATGGAACTTTCAGACGCACATAATAAACTAGCCCGAAAAACCAACCCAAACCGTGAGCAAGGTTTACTTAGAGATGTAATAAAAAATGCCGACGTATTTATAGGCGTATCTGCACCTAATATGGTTACAAAGGAAATGGTATCTACTATGTCACAAGATGCAATAGTATTTGCTATGGCAAACCCAACGCCTGAAATTATGCCGAACGAGGCGATGCTAGGCGGAGCAAAGATAGTTGGTACGGGAAGAAGCGACTTTAATAACCAAATTAACAACGTACTTGCATTCCCAGGAATTTTCAGGGGTGCTTTGGACGTAAGAGCGAGTGACATAAACGATGAAATGCAGATGGCGGCATCGTATGCTATTGCGTCACTTGTATCGGACGATGAACTGTCAAGTGAATACATACTTCCGAAAGCATTTGACAGACGGATAGCCCCAACCGTTGCAAAAGCGGTAGCAGATGCCGCTAAAAAAAGCGGTGTAGCAAGAATTTAACTAAGTAATATAATTTTAGCCTCTAAAACACAACTGTGTTTTAGAGGCTACTTCTATTTGCCGTGAAATTATACTTCCATACGGTTAAAATTCGGTTTTTCTTGATGTTTTCGTTCTATTTCTCCGTTAATAATATCTATAAAAATTTCACCCGTAATTGAAACCTGTGATTTAAGCAGATGTCCGCCTACTGTTTTACCGTCTTTACCTGCACAGTTAATATGCAAATGTACGTATGGTTTTTTATCCATAGTGCTTATATTTCCGTTAAGCGAAGTAATTTCATAACTTCCCTTAAACTGTGACGTTTCGTATTCACCTTTTTCAAGGTTGAATATGCCTATCGTAAAATCATTGACAGCACCTATACCGCTCACACTTGCCAGCGTTATTTTTTCTTTATCGGCAATTTTAAGTATTTGTTCGCTTATATCCTCTCCGATATCCGTTCTTAAAAGAATTTTGTTTTCAAATTTTTTGTACTGCATAAAAATTTTCTCACTTTATATTATATTTTTCTTCTAAAAATTCGCTTAGAATTTCTGTGGCACTGTAAACAAGTTCGGGACACGGACGTTTTTTATAATATTCGGGTGTGCGTTTTTCGGGAATAGGATCTTCTCTTTTTTCTTTTAAACCTAACAGTTCACGGCACACTATACTTCCGTGCTTTTCTTCAAATCTTCGGGCAAGTTCCTGAACATCTGCATAATGATTTGCTTTTATCTGCCCTGTTTCGGGTGTTGAATAACCGTGCAACAGACCTAATACCAAAAACATACCGCTTACCGTTCCGCAGACCTCTCTTAGTCTTCCCATACCGCCACCGAAAGATGACGCCATTTTAAGCAGTGTATCTTTATCTGCACCCGATAAATCGGAAAAAGCCAGCACCACCGCCTGCGTACAGTTATACCCCATATAAAAATAATTTTTTGCATTCTCTGCTCTTGATAATTCACTCATCTTTCATTTTACACCTGAATTTCAATTTTACCTGCATTATATTATTATACAAATTTTTCAATTTGTCAATTTTTTCAAGCGAATTATTGTTTTTTTTAAAATATGTGTTATAATTAGGGGGTGATTTCTTTTATACTGAAAGGGAAACATAAAATGAAAAATTTTACAAGCAATTTTATTAAATGTTATATTAAACCTTTTTTTGAAATACTGTTACCTAAATTTCTCAAAAATAATTTTGAGATTTCATCTACAAAAAAATCAAAAATAACGGGCATTGTTTTCACTGCAATACTTATGCTTGCGGTAATTGCCGACAGCGGTCAATTTATATCACTTACTTTCCGTAAAAAGTGGTTGCTTTTAGCGGTTGCTATGTTGCTTCCTATCGTGATAGGCAGTGCCGTGGCGTACAGTATAAAGATTAAAAACGATGTAGCAAACAAAGTTTTACATTTTGTCCTTTTGTTTGTTATGCCGTTTTTAACCATAACAATGACCGAATGTCTTAACGGTATATTTATTTACGATATGACTTATCTCGGTTTTATTGCAAATTATTTATTGGTTTTACTGTTGGAGTTTTTTGTTTTTGCAGTATCAGGAAGTATAAAAGTACCGATTTTAACGGTAAATCCGTTACTTTATGGTTTTGCTTTGGCACACTGTTTTGTTGTTGAATTCAGAGGTACTCCCTTTATTCCGATGGACTTTTTAAGCATCACTACCGCTGCAAATGTTGCAAGTACCTATTCATATAAAATAACTTATAAGATAATGATAGCCTTGCTTCTCTTTATACTGATAATGGTAATAGGTGTCAAATGCAAAACTCCTAAGTACAATATATTTACAAAAATAGTATCGCGTACATTCACAGGTGCTTTTTTTGCAATACTTATGTCACTTTTTTATTTTACGTCGGTTTTTGCAGACGCGGGCGTTAAGCCTGATTTCTGGAATCAGTCAAGAGGATATAAAAACTACGGGTTTGCCTTTAGTTTTTTCTGTAATACAAAATATCTTTATATGTCAGAGCCTAACGGTTATGACCCCGATAAGGTAGGCGGATATGTCGAAAATACCCTTAATAACAGTACCCAAACTTCCGAAAGTGTGCCTGTAACCGAAACTACGCCTAATATAATATGTATTATGAACGAGTCGCTTTCAGATTTAAAAGTTCTCGGCGACTTTACAACAAACGAAGATTATATGCCGTTTTTAAGAAGTCTTACTGAAAATACAGTCAGGGGAAATCTTTACGTACCTGTAATAGGTGCAGGTACTTCCAATACCGAATTTGAATTCTTGACAGGCCATTCCACCGCATTTTTGCCGTCGGGCAGTAATGCGTATATGTTATATGTTAAAAATCCTATCGCGACGTTGGTATCTACGCTTGAGGGTCAGGGATATTCTTCTCTTGCCTTTCATCCGTATTATGCAAACGGTTGGAACAGACCGAATGTTTATAGATTTATGGGATTTAACGCATTTAAAAGTCTTGAAAATTTGCTTGATATTTCCCTTATGAACGATTACATTGAAAACAGTGGCAAACCCGACTATCTTCAAGAGCTTATAAGCGAGTATTATCCTGACAGGAATATGTTACTTCGTCAATATGTAAGCGATTCTTATAATTACAAAATCGTTATTGAAGACTATGAAAAACGTGATAAGTCGGTGCCTTACTTTGTATTCAACGTAACTATGCAAAATCACGGCGGTTATACAATGAGTTGTTCAAACTTTAACGAAACTATCTCCCTTACCTCTGCTGATAAAGAGTACCCCAAAACAAACCGATACCTATCACTTGTAAAAGAAAGTGACAAGGCTTTTGAAGAACTGATAAATTACTTTAAAAAGGTTAAAGAGCCTACCGTTATATGTATGTTCGGCGACCATCAGCCGTCTATCGAAACGGAATTTGTGGCAAAAACTATTGGCGTTAACGATTTATCAAACCTTACTATTGAACAGGAACAAAGCCGTCATATTACCCCGTTTGTCATTTGGGCAAACTATGATATAGAAGAAAAACAGATAGATAAACTTTCTTCAAATTATCTTTCATCCCTGCTTATGAAAACTGCACGGGTAAAATTGACTGAATATAATAAGTATCTTTTAAAACTTTCCGAACAGTTACCCGTTATAGATACGGTAGGATATATAGATGCATCGGATAATTATTATAAATGGAGTGACAGTTCAAGTTACGCCGATATCCTCGATGAATATGAAAAAATACAGTACAATAACATATTTGATACTAAAAATAAAAATTCCTCTATATTCTATCTTGAGGGATATGTTCCCGAAACCGTAACAGAGGAGGCAAAAAAATGATAAACTCTACGCTTTGCCATATTGAAAAAGACGGTAAGTATTTAATGCTTCACCGTGTAAAAAAAGAGAACGATTTAAACCGCGATAAATGGATAGCCATAGGCGGAAAATTTGAAGATAAGGAAAGTCCCGAACAGTGCAATATAAGGGAAGTTTTCGAGGAAACGGGACTTACACTTACAAAATATGAATACAGAGGTATAGTAACATTTGTATCGGATAAATGGGAAACCGAGTATATGCATATTTTTACATCTGATAAGTTTACAGGTCAACTTCACGAGTGTGACGAGGGTGAACTTTGTTGGGTAGATAAAAAAGAACTTTTAAATTTAACCTTATGGCAGGGCGATGAAATATTTTTAAAACTGATTGAAGATAAAAATTACCCGTTTTTTTCGCTTCGTCTTGAGTATAAAGGTGAAAGACTTATAAGTGCAATACTAAACGGCAAAGAAATTGATATTTGACGGTGAAATGCTATGGTAGACGTAAAATTTGTAAAACTGTGTGATAAGGCAACCGTTCCCACATACGGTACAGAATTTTCGGCAGGTGCAGACCTGTACGCCTGTAACAACGGCGAAAGCATACCAATTAAGTCAGGAGAAACCGTTTTAGTTCATACGGGAATAGCACTTGAAATTCCAAACGGTTATGCGGGAATGATATTTGCAAGAAGCGGTACTGCCACAAAAAGGGGTCTTGCACCTGCTAACAAAGTAGGTGTGATTGACAGTGACTACCGCGGTGAAATAATGGTACCTATATTAAATCATTCAAATACCGTTCAACAAATATCGGATGGAGAACGGATAGCACAGTTAATAATAATGCCTTATGTGTGTGCAAATTTCGTACAAACCGACAGTCTTGACGATACCATTCGTTCAGATAAGGGTTTCGGCTCAACAGGGATAAAGTGAAAAATAGGGGTTTGAACTAAAAGTTCAAACCCCTATTTTTTTATTCTATTTCATAAATATATACATTGTACGGTAACACATATAAACATCAAATTTTGCCGTTGTTTCAAACGGTGAGTGCATTGAAAGCACCGGTACGCCAAGGTCGATAACGTCCATACCCAAATTTGCAAGATACTTTGCAACAGTACCGCCGCCGCCTGCGTCTACCTTACCGAGTTCTCCCGCCTGCCATATAATACCCTCTTTATCGAGCATTGCACGTATCTGTGCTGTGTATTCGGCAGATGCGTCCGACGTATCCGACTTTCCTCTTGAACCTGTATATTTTGTAACTACAACGCCGTAATTGAGCAAAGATGCATTTCTTTTTTCCATAACGTCTTGGAATGTCGGGTCCATACCTGCGTTTACGTCGGCAGAAAGACATCTTGAATTTCTGATTGTTACAGTAACGTCTCCGTCTTGCATCTTTGCAAGGTCGCCTATTGTATGGAGAACAAAATTTGAATTAAGCCCCGTATTACCCTCAGAGCCTATCTCCTCTTTGTCGGTAAGAATTGCAATCGCAGTCTTTTCGGGGTTTTCAACATCCAAAACAGCGGTAAGTGCAGGATACGCACAAACCCTGTCGTCCTGACCGTATGAGCCGATAAGCGAACGGTCAAATCCTAAATCACTGGACTTAAATGCGGGTACGATTTCAAGTTCAGCAGAAAGGAAATCTTCCTCCGTTACACCGTATTTTTCATTTAATATTTTTAAAATATTAAGTTTTACAAGTTCGCTTCCCTCATCGTCTTTAAACGGCATACTGCCTATTAAAACATTGAGTTCCTCCGCCTTTATACCCTCTGCAAGTGTGCGTTTATACTGTTCTTTTGCAAGGTGCGGTAAAAGGTCATTAACAACAAATTTGGGGTCGTTATCGTCTTCGCCTATGCAAACTTCGGTTACACTGCCGTCCTTTTTTGCAAACACACCGTGAATTGCTAACGGTACGGCAGTCCACTGATACTTTTTAATACCGCCATAGTAATGGGTTTTAAAAAGTCCTAAATCTATTTCCTCGTAAAGCGGATTGGGTTTTAAATCAAGACGCGGTGAATCTATATGTGCGGCGGTGATATTAACACCGTTTTCAATCGGTTGCTTTCCTATTACGGCAAAAGCAACCGTTTTTGAACGGTTATTAAAATAAACCTTATCCCCTGCTTTATACTCTTTTCCCCGCTCAAACGGTACAAAACCTTTTTCTTCTGCCTTTTTAATTGCAGTTTTTACCGCTTCACGCTCGGTCTTTGCCGAATTTAAAAAATTCTTATACTCTTCACAGTAACGGAACGCCGATTTGATGATATCCTCATCACACTTTAAAAGTCCGTTCTTCCTGTTGTAAAAGAGTTCATCCTTTAGTTTCTTTGAAACGCTCTTTTCTTCACTCATTATTTATTACCTCCGTATAATTTTTCAAATAGTTTCGATGAATTTGCTATAAATGTATCAATATCACCGTTGTTGTAAATAATATGCCCCGCTTTGCTAATGTAGTATTCATCCTCTTTACCCGCAGACATTCTTAAATTCGCCTCATCTTCGGTAATACCGTCCCTTTCGAGTATTCTTTTAAGACGGATATCCCCGTTTGAAAGGACTGCCACCGTATAGGTACATATATCATCTATGCCGCTTTCAAATAGCGTAGGTGCGTCAAGCAAAACGTCTTCGTCACCTATATCCGACTTTATTTTTTCCACGATATACGGTAACAAAGTTTCGTTTAAAAGTTTAGTGTTATCTTTCGTACTGAACGCAATTTGTGCAAGTGCCTTTCTGTTTAGTGCACCGTCACTGTTAAGTATACCCACACCGAAAACATTTACAAGTGCTTTCAGTGCGTTACTGTTTGCACATACCGTTTGCCTTGCCACCTTATCGCAGTCGATAACCCGTATACCCATTTCCCGTACCGTATTTGACGCAATACTCTTTCCTGCACCCGTAGGGCCTGTAAGACCTATTATTATACTCATAGTATTATCACCTTATATGCCGCCGCTCTTATAAGGCGGTTATATACCGCAAGTCCTACACCGGTTTTAGACGGTGCGTGAACATAAATTTCCTTTACACCAAAGCAGTCTGCATCTCTTAAAACTTTAAATACGTTTTTCGCAAGTGTACTTTCGTCTTTTTGGCTTCCGTAAACCGCTTTTTTAATACTTATTTTATCGCTTTCTTCACAAAAACATACCGCCAAAGCGTCACTTTTAGTATTAACGAAATTTATAAAATTTTGACTGACCCCCTCAACAAGATATGTATCCGTTTTAGGTGCATAGTGCTTGTATTTCATACCGGGTGACGATACCTTTACACCCTCTTGCGGTCTTGACAGTACCGCTTTATCAACCTCAATATCAGGCAGTATTTCTCTTAACTGTTCAAGTGTAACCGCCCCCGGTCTTAAAAGACGGGGTGTTTTACCTACCAATGATATAACGGTAGACTCTACACCTACATTACAGTCATTACCTAAAACTATGGCGTCTATTTTACCGTTAAGGTCATTTATTACGTGGGTATAAGAAGTGGGACTAGGAAGACCCGAAGTATTTGCAGAGGGTGCGGCAAGCGGTAAACCGCTTCTTTTAATTATATCCCTTGCCGTTTTTTCCGACGGCATTCTAACAGCTACCGTATCAAGTCCTGCCGATACGCTCGGTGCAATTTTACCCGACCTTTTAAGTACCATAGTAAGCGGTCCTGCCCAAAATCTGTTTGCACACTCTATCGCCTTTCGCGGTATATCCTCTGCCACCTCATAAAGCATTTCCATATCCGATATATGGACTATAAGCGGGTTGTCCTGAGGTCTGCCTTTCGCCTTAAATACCTTTTTTATGCTTTCGTCACTATATGCAGATGCCGCAAGACCGTATACCGTTTCTGTCGGTATTGCAACTATACCGCCACATCTAAGTATATCCGATGCCGTTTTAATACTGTTTTCATACCCACCGCTTAGGGTATCAAGCATTTTAGTTTCCATTAAACATTTTCTTCTTCCGCTTTTAGTGCTTCCGCTCTGTAATATGTTGTAAGAGAATCTACTATTTCGTCAATATCGCCGTTCATAACAGAGTCAAGTTTATAAAGGGTAAGTCCTATTCTGTGGTCGGTCACTCTGCCTTGAGGAAAATTATACGTCCTTATTCTCTCACTGCGGTCGCCTGTTCCTACCTGTGAGCGTCTGTCGGACGCTATTGCCTCATCGTGCTTTGCTTTTTCGGCATCATAAAGTCTTGCACGCAAAACCTTTAACGCCTTATCCTTATTCTTAAACTGACTTCGCTCATCCTGACATTCAACCACCGTTCCCGTAGGAATATGCGTAACCCTTATTGCAGACGAAGTTTTATTTATATGCTGTCCGCCAGCCCCCGAAGAACGGAATGTATCAATTTTAAGGTCTGCGGGGTTGAGTTCAAATTCAACCTCATCTGCTTCAGGCAGTACCGCAACGGTTACGGTTGAGGTGTGTATCCTTCCCTGTGTTTCGGTGTCGGGTACACGCTGTACCCTATGCACTCCGCTTTCATACTTAAACCGTGAGTACGCCCCTGCACCCTCTATCATAAATGAAACTTCTTTATATCCGCCGAGTTCGGTTGCATTTTCGTTTGTTATATCGACATTCCAATGCTTGCTTTCTGCATACATTGTATACATTCTGAAAAGAGAGCCTGCAAAAAGGGCTGCTTCTTCACCGCCTGCACCGCCTCTTATTTCCACTATTACGTTTTTATCGTCGTTTGGGTCTTTAGGCAGTAACAGTATCTTCAGTTCGTCGGTATATATTGCTATATTCTCTTTAGCATCTATTAGTTCCTGTTCTACAAGTTCCTTAAAATCTTTATCGAGATTACCATCGGATAACAGTTGCTCAGACTCATTAAGAGTATCTAAAGCAGAGCGGTACTGCCTGTATTTTTCCACTATAGGTGTAAGTTCGCTATGCTCTTTCATAAGTTTTCTGAACAGTTCGTTATCCGATACTGTTTCAGGGCGTGTCAGTTCAACGCCTATCTGCTCATAACGGCTCTCCACCGCCGAAAGTTTTTCAAACATTTGTTTTCTCCCGTATTATCTTTTTTATGTTTTTTTCAACCTTAGTTCGTGGCAGCATTACCTCTCTGCCACAACCCTCACACTTAATTTTAAAATCCATTCCTATGCGAAGTATCTTAAAAGTGTCACTCCCGCAGGGGTGCTTTTTTTTCATTATAACCTTATCATTTACAAGTATTTCCACTTTATCGCCTCCGCATTTTATATTATTATAAAACAAATACTCTATAAAGGCAATATTTTCTTGATTATATTACAAAGTAATGTTAAAATTATATTAGAAATGTAAACTGGGAGATATGTTATGCAATCGGTAAAAATTCTTCACTGTGCAGACCTGCATATAGGTGCTTCGGAAAGTTTTTTAGGGGCAGGTGCATTAGAGCGTAGATTTGAAACACTTTTAACCTTTGAAAGAATAATCAGTACCGCAAAAGATAACGGTGTTAATATACTGCTTATAGCAGGTGACCTGTTTGACTCCAACGATATAGAACCCGTTTTTGTTGACAGGGTTATAGAGGGCTTTTGCTCCATACCCGAAATAAAAATAGTATACTCTGCGGGGAATCACGACCCGCTTAATGCACTGTCACCTTTTTCCGACCGCAAGTTGCCCGAAAATCTTTACATATTAAAAACAAAGGACAGTGTAATAGAATTAAGTGAACTTAAAACAAGGGTTTACGGTAAATCATTTGGTGAAATGTATGTAAAAGGCGAACCGTTTTTTTCGCTTACACCGCCCGATGATGACTTTATAAACATAATGAATATTCACGGTGAGTTACGCAGTGACCTTAACTCCGAATACAATTCAATTACAAGCGAATTTATAAGCAAAAGTAATATGGACTATATTGCTTTAGGACACATACACAGACGTACCGAAATAGGTAAAATCGGTAATACGTATTGTGCATACTGCGGTTGTCCTGAAGGTCAGGGCTTTGACGAACTTGACGAAAAGGGCGTTTATTTAGGCGAAATTTCAAAGGGAAAATGCAACCTTAAATTTATAAAACTATGCTACCGTATGCATATAAGTGAAACTATAAATATAAGTGAATATAAAATTGCTACCGAAATATCACAGTATATTATATCGGTATTAAAAGATAAGTACGGCGAAGATTACGGCAAAAATCTATACAAAATAATTTTAACAGGCGAAATTGACGATAATGTACAAATACTGACTTCCGAAATTTTAAGCAGACTCTCTAGTGAACTTTATTTTGTAAAACTTACTGACAACACCGAAATAAAAATTGATATGCAGTCACTTACAAATGAAAAAACTTTAAGAGGCATATTTGCAAAAAAGATGTGCGAAAAAATAGAAAGTGCCAAAACAAGTGAGGAAAAAGACGAGTTAAAATATGCACTGAGTATTGGTCTTAAAGCATTCAAAGGCGAGGTGAATTTAAGTGAAGATAAATAAAATTTACATCAGTGCCTTTGGCGGACTTAAAGACTTTATCCTTGAACTAAGTGACGGTTTGAACGTTATTTTCGGCGAAAACGAAAACGGTAAAAGCACCGTTATGGCGTTTATTAAAATGATGTTTTACGGCGGTAAAAAAACTCAGCATATTGAAAACAGTCCAAGGGTAAAATATGCACCTTGGGACGGCTCTACTATGGGTGGCAGAATTGATTTTGAATACGAAAACAATAACTACCGTCTTGAAAGAGAATTTAAAAAATCTGACTCTACCGACAGAATAGTACTTACAAATACCGACACAGGTGAAACTATACCCACCGAACAGGACGTAGGAAATAAATTTTTCGGTATAGGAGTAGGTACCTTTGAACGGTGTATGTTTATAAGTACTTTCGGTGCAATAACACCTGACGATAACGCGTCGGGCGAACTTAATTCAAAGCTTTCAAATCTTGCGGTTACGGGGGATGAAGATACTTCATACCAAACGGTTGTAAAAAGGCTTGAAACCGCCCGCAATAAACTTATTTCAAAATCAGGCAGAGCAGGAAAACTTACCGAAACTGCAAATCTGCTTACAGAACTTAAAGCAAAACTTGAAAAATCACACGAAATGCTACTTGAAAAGCAAAACTTAAATTCAAGCCTCGATACACTTAAAGGCGAGTACACAGATTTATTATCAAAACAAAAGGAGATAAAAGCGGTTGTTGACAGTGAAAACGATATAAGAAATGCAAATAAATTAAAAGAGTATTTAGATACTAAACAGAAACTCGATAATCTAAACGAACAACTTACCCATAAAAACGGAACT
>JAKSQC010000024.1 GCA_024404325.1 Clostridia bacterium | reverse complement strand
ACGATTACGAGTTCTACGATTGTAAAGCCTTTTTTGTTGAGTTTCATTTTGTTTTCCTCCAAAAATTTTTTTGATTTTCAAACGGTTTTCTCCGTTTGTTGTGCCTATTATAGCAGGGCAAGGTAAACAAAAGGTAGTCAAAAAAAATAAAAAATTTTCAAATTTTTTATTTTTTTAGTTTTTAGTTCCTAGTTTTTAGTTTTTAGCGTATGTGTGCCTACGGCACATATCAGTTTCTAGTTTTTAGTATTTAGTTTTTAGTGCTGAGGTGTCCTGCGGACGGCATTTATAAATATTAAAGAAAGTGTATGCAAACAAAAATTTCAAATTTATTTCTTAAATGTACTATTAATACTCTAAAAACTAAATACTAAAAACTAAAAACTTGCAAATAAACCCGTATATGTTATAATATTAGTAACTAAATTAAAAGGATGAAAAATAATGGCTTTTACAAGTTACAAAGAGTTAACTGTTTGGAAAAAAGCAATGGATTTAACAGATATTATTTATGCACTTACTAAAAAACTGCCAAAGGAAGAAACTTTTGCCATTTCCGACCAAATGAGGCGTGCAGTGGTATCTATACCGTCTAATATTGCGGAAGGTCAAGGACGGCAGACAGAAAAAGAATTTAGAAATTTTTTATCTATGGCAAGAGGTTCCTGCTATGAAATACAAACTCAACTACTTATATGCGAAAGACAGCACTACTTGACGAGCAATGATATAAAACCTGCTTTAATTTTAACAGAAGAAATAGGCAAAATGTTGACTACTTTAATTATCAAACTAAAAACTAAAAACTAAAAACTTTTATATAAATGCCGTCCGCAGGACACCTCAGCACTAAAAACTAAAAACTAAAAACTAGAAACTAATCAAGGGTGATTATTTTGTTAAATCAATTCAATGCGGCAATGGAACTGTCGGTAATAGTTATGATGATGGCGTTGTTTTTTGCCTGTATTTTAAAAAAAGAGCGTAAAGCACATCAAAATTTACTTGTTGGAATTATCGGTCTTGATATAATGGCACTTGTGTGCGATTTTGGTCTTTGGATGAGTCTCGGGAATTCAGAACTGATTAAAAATATAAAAATACTATGGGCGCTTAATTATCTGTTTGCTTATATACTTATTATACTGTTTCATTATTATTTGCTTACGCTTATATCTGTAAAGGTTAAAGTGCCAAAAACACTATATTACATAGCAATACCTTTAGCAATTATAGTAACGGCAATTTATTTTTCATCATTTTATAACGGTATTTTCTTTGTTATCAGCAAAAGCGGGGAATATGTACACGGTCAGTTAAATTGGGTAAATGAGTTGATAAGGATTTCACTGTTACTCGTTGATGTTGTCATAACCGTTATATATTCAAAAAAACTCGGTATCAAGCAAACGGTACTATTACTGTTATATGAAACTGTGCCGATTGCAAGTTTTTTCTTTGAAAACAGATACAGATTGGGTATAATTTATATTGCGGTATCGGTACTTATACTTATTGAATATATTTCCGTAAGCGTTGAGCAGGACATTTTACTTGCAAAACAAAAGCAACATATGGCAGAGCAGGAGAAAAGACTCACCGTAGAAAAAACAAAAATAATGATTTCGCAAATACAACCGCATTTTCTTTATAACGTAATTTCTTCCATAATGTCATTTTGCAGGGAAGACCCCGAAAAGGCGGTAGATGCTCTTGCAGATTTTTCCGATTATTTAAGAACAAATATGCATTCATTGTCTATTGAAACGCCCGTTTCTTTCAAAAAAGAACTTGAACACGTACAAAGATACGTTAAACTTGAAAAATTCCGTTTTTCCGACAGGCTTGACGTTGAATATGATATCGGTACTACTGATTTTTTCTTACCGTCACTCACTCTACAGCCTCTTGTTGAAAACGCCGTTAAGCACGGTATAGGTCAGCGTCCTGACGGCGGTAAAATTATATTAAAGACAAGTCTTGAAAATAAGGGCGTAAAAATCACCGTCAGTGATGACGGTGTAGGTTTTGATACGAGCGTTTATGAGGGACAGGAAACAGCAGAACATATCGGAATTTCAAATGTTCGGTCAAGACTGTCTGCTATGTGTTCGGGAACGCTTACTATAGATAGCACACCTGATAGCGGAACGGTTGTAACGGTATTTTTACCGTTTGAAAGTCAAATTTAAAGGGGTGGAATTATGGTAATATTAGCAGTAGACGATGAACAGGGTGCATTAAGTTTACTTACAGACGCCATAACATCAGCATCGCCCGATGCTGATATAAACCCTTTTAATTCTCCTGAGGAAGCACTGAATTTTTCAAAAAATACTAATGTTGACATAGCCTTTTTGGATATACGGATGTTTACTATGACAGGACTCCAACTTGCAGACGAATTAAAGAAAACAAATCAAAAAATGAACATAATTTTTGTAACGGGTTATGACGAGTTTACGTTAGACGCCATATATCTACATGCAAGCGGGTATGTAACAAAACCCGTAACAAGGGCAAAAGTAAAAGAGCAGATGGATAATCTGCTACATCCGCTTGAAAATGAAAAAGAAAGATTTTTTGCACAAACATTTGGAAATTTTGAGTTTTTTGTTGACGGTAAACCGTTATCGTTTCCACGCAAAAAATCAAAAGAGTTGTTGGCACTTCTTATCGACAGGGACGGTACTTCGCTTACAACCGAGCAGATAGCGGCGGTACTTTATGAAGACAGGAACTATGACAGAAAACTTAAAAATCAGTTAATGCCGATAATAAGATGTTTGCAGGAAACTTTAACTTCTGCATCAGCGGGGCAGATACTAATAAAAACTTGGGGACATTTATCGGTTGACACAACTAAATTCCGTTGCGACGCCTACGATTACAGGTCAGGCGATGCCGATGCGATAAACCGTTTCAGAGGGGAGTATATGGCAAATTACTCTTGGGCGGAGGAACGCTCGGCAGACTTTTATTGGGACAGAGTGGAAAAATAAAGCTAAAATGATACGGTTTAATTTCTTGACAGTATATGACAAATTATGATATACTGTACAAAACTTAAAAAAGGGGAAGTAATGTTTATGAAAATATGTATTTTTTCTGCTAATTACTTGCCAAATACCGGCGGTGTTGAGCGCTATACCTATTATACTGCCCGTGAACTTATTAACAGAGGACACAGTGTGACGCTCGTTACGTCAAATGTGTTTAATCTGCCTACACACGAAATTAAAGACGGTCTTGAAATCTACCGCTATGATTGTTATAACCTGTTAAACGGACGTTATCCCGTTTTGAAATATAACAAGTCACAAAAATCAATAGATAGTCAACTTATTAAAAATAATTATGACTTGGTTGTAGTAAATACACGCTTTTATATTCACAGTTTACACGCTGTGAAACTTGCATATAAAAACGGTATAAAGTGCATTTGTATTGAACACGGAACCACACATCTTACCGTAAACAATAAATTGTTTGATACACTGGGTGCAGGTTTTGAGCATTTAATTACTGTTATTGATAAGCGGTATTGTAAAGATTATTACGGAGTGTCAAAAGCAGCGTGCGAATGGAGTGCACATTTTGGTATAAAATCTAAGGGCGTTTTATATAACGCAGTAGATGTTGATGAAATTGAAACGATGCTTCAAAATCCTGTTATATCTTACCGCAAAGAATTGGGGATAGACGAAAACGCCTGTATTATCACATATACAGGTCGCCTTATTCCCGAAAAAGGTTTAATACAACTTGTAAATGCGTTTTCAAAACTTACATATCCCAACAAAGCACTTATTATTGCCGGTGACGGGCCACTTTATGAGCAAATCAAGAATTCTGATGCAAATGGTATTTATCTTCTCGGTAAAATAGACTTTGAGCATATTGTATCATTGTTAAAAGAAACGGATATATTTTGTCTTCCATCCCGTTCTGAGGGCTTTTCGACTTCTGTATTAGAGGCTGTTGCCACAAAATGTTATGTTATAACAACCAAAACAGGCGGGACGAAAGAACTTATAAGCGGTGATGAATACGGTATGTTATTAGATAACAACGACACCGAAAGGGTATATGAGGCATTAAAAAATGCAGTAGATAATCCGCAGATGCGAAAAAACGTATACGAAAATGCCTATCAAAAGTTACTTGATAACTTCACATGGAAGAAAACCGTAGATAAAATTGAACAATTATAAAAAAACCGTATGGATATAAAAGTCCGTACGGTTTTTATAATTGTATTTCTATTTATGTTTCTTTTTCTTTATGAACACAAAAACAATAAAACTCAGCATTATTGTCAAAATAAAGTTTACAAGCAAATATGAAAAGGTTGCACCGTTGACATTATAAACCTTGGTCATTGGTTTCGTTATGGCAAGAGAAATTAAAAAGGAAACAATGTATGCCACAAGCATTATTTTCTGCTTTCGCATTATTGAGAGGATGTTATATAAAAGCATCGAAATTGCATACATTCCTCCGCCTGATATTCCGATACAAAGGGCAGTTTTATAGGCAGATAAATCTATATGATAAACAAAATTCAAAACAGGTATTCCCAATAAATATGCTCCCGTAATACACAAGACGGTTATGCCCAGAATAATCAAAGTTATTCTTAAAGTGGTTTTAACAAATCTACCTATTTCGCCATTGGTGAAATTTTCGGTCATAGGCACCAAAAGGGGTTTATAAACAAAGAATCCCAACATACAAATAACCGATGAGGGGATAAAGATTATGCCGAAACTGTTTTGTACTTCCTCGGAAAACATTTTATCAATAACGTATTTCGGTTGGTTACAAATATAGGTTAAAATAAATGTACCCAAAAACATAGGTGCACAGTCAATTATCAGAGAAAAAATATTCTTTATTTTTAAGGAAAAGAAAAGTTTTGCATACTTTTTAACGAAGTGGAGTTCATAGGTGAAAATAAACACCACAGAAGCCACCGCCATGGCAATAACCGAGATTAAAAAATTCGTCTTATCAGAAATGCCCAATGATTTGCAGACAAATTGGGAAATAAATGTTGTCATAACAACCGCTATCGTTCGGTATGTCATTGATTTTCCCGCAATGTCAAGACGGTCGTTCTTTTGCAGAATGGAAAAAAACAGTGCTGAAAGACCGTCAAATATTTTATAAATACAAACAATTATAACACAAGTTGCCTTATAGAAATCATATTGCATAGATGAAACGGCAACCGCCACAATAACCGAAACCAACACCAAAAGCAGTTTTGCCGAAAGGTGGGTTGAAAGGTCAACCTTGTTATTACCGTCGGTAACATAATATGTTCCCGTTTCAAAGCTGGATATGGTTAGCATTTGCTGTGCTAAAGCGAGGGCTATTGTGAGTAGTCCTCCGAAAAATTCGCCAACCACTCTGGTTGTGATAAGGAGCAAAACAACAGTTGAAGCTGCATTGCAGCAACTTCCAACAGCATTCCATATATAGTTGCTTTTAACATTTTGTTTATTCATTCATTATTCACCGTTTTAATCGTGGGTTATGTTAGGGTATTTTAGTTTGAAAGGTATTCCAATAATCTTAACCGTTAATTTAACACCTAATGCTTTAATAAAATAATAGATAACACGGATATATGGGAATTTTGGATGTTTCAGAAGAAAACTATATTCCTTAATAAAGGGAATAAACTCATCATAACTATCAAATATGCTTAACTGACCCAACAACACAATATATGGATATGATAAAAACTTAAAAACAAAATTCTTTTTTACTGTATTAAGATTATTTGCGGCAGTACAGTTATCCTTAATTATGTTCATTAAATCGATTATGTGTTCTTTTTTAAGAGATTTTGATGTTTGTGAATAGGTTGTTCCTTTTCTATATGCATAAACAGTGTCATCGTAGTAATCAATAGATGATATTTTCATCAGCAATTTTGCTGAAAAATCTGTATCCTCATTTCTCATATTGTCAGGGAAAAATAAGGTCGGCTCATTGAAAACAATTTCACGCCTGACAAATTTTTCCCAAACGACACTGGATATTACCCCACTGCTTAAAAGAGTTTCAACACGGGATTCAAATGGCATTTCTTCAATGTCTTTCCTTTTTAGTTTTATGCTTGTTGGGGTAAACTCTCCCGTTTGGTCATTAAATATTTCGCTCAAATAAATGACGGCATCTGCTTTGCTTTTTGACAACTGCAAATCAAGTTTTTCCAAAAAATCAGACTTACGCCAATAATCGTCATTATCCAAAAAACCGATATAATCACCTGTGGCAACAGACATTCCTGTGTTTCTTGCAGAAGATGTACCCGAATTTTCGCAGTCAAGTACAACAATTTTGTCGGGATACTCTTTTTCAAATTGATGGCAAATTTCGGAAGAATTATCGGTAGAACCATCATTTACCAATATCAGTTCATAGTTTGAATAGGTTTGGGTAACAACACTTTGAACCGCTTGTTCAATATAATCTTTTGAATTATAAACGGGAACAACAATACTATATTTATACATCAAAAACCCCCTTTTTTCATTTTATCATTATAAAATTGCCTTGTCAAGTGAAACTCTAGTGCGGAAAAGTTTGACAAAATGTAGAAATTTGTATATAATCTTCTTAGTAAATGCGGAGGACTTTGGATGAATAAAACATATGAGGCGGAACAATTAAAGAAATTGCAGGAATATGAACTTGAAATTTTAAAAGATTTTATTGACGTGTGCAAGGAAAACAATCTTTTGTATATCGGTTTAGCCGGAACATGTTTGGGTGCTGTAAGACACAAGGGGTTTATACCTTGGGATGATGATATTGATGTTGCAATGCCGTACGAAGATTATCTTAAATTAAATGAAATTTTTGAGGAGAAATTTAAAGATAAGTATACAGTTGTAAATGCTCAAAAGTATGATGATTATCCCTTAATAAACGAACATATTATCTTTAACGGAACAAAATTTGTAACTGATGATGCAAAACACCTTAAATATCCGCAAGGTATATATTTGGATGTTTTTCCTCTTTATAAATCTCCAAAAGACGAAGCTTTGAGAAAGAAACATTATATGAAGGCTTGGATTTTAGGTAAACTTCTTATTTTGCGGGAAATTCCGTTTCCCGTAGTTCCGTTTACGGGCTTTATGAAGAAAGTTGCTCATATAGCTACATTCTGCATAAGCAAAATTATCAGATTATTTATTTCTCAAAAAAAACTTTATGATATTATCTTAAATTTAAGTTTAAAGTATCAAAATGCAGAAGACTATATATATGAATACTATTTTGACCCAAAACCCGGACTTATGTATTTTTATCAAGAAGATTTATTCCCTTTAAAAGAACTGCCTTTTGAAGAATTGATGCTTAATTTCCCCAATAATACCGATGTGATTCTTACGAGGAATTACGGAGATTATATGCAGTTGCCACCAAAAGAAAAACGTGTAGGACATGCACCGAGTGTGCTTGAGTTTAAAAACTAATAGTAAGTGAAGGATAAATATGAAAACATTGATAATAATTCCAGCTTTCAATGAGAGTGAGAATATAGAAAAAGTTATAAAAAGTTTAAAGGATAATTATCCGCAATGCGATTATGTTGTTATAAATGATTGTTCAACAGATACTACCCCTGATATATTGGACCGTCATAATATAAATCATATTGATTTGTGTTGCAATTTAGGTATAGGCGGTGCGGTACAAAGCGGGTATATTTATGCTAAAGAGAACGGCTATGACTGTGCTGTTCAGATGGACGGTGACGGACAACACGATTCTTCTTATATACCGAAATTGATTGAGAATATAGAAAACGGCAAAGCAAATATTGTAATAGGTTCACGGTTTATTGAAAAAGCAGGCTTTCAGTCAAGCGGTATGCGTCGTTTCGGCATTAAATTTTTAAGTTCAATAATTAAATTAGTTTCCGGTGCAAGCGTTAAGGATGTTACAAGCGGTTTTCGTGCGGTAGACAAGAACTATATTGATTTTTATTCAAAAAACTACGCAAGTGATTACCCCGAACCCGAAGCAATAGTTACCGCCAAATTAAGCGGAGCAAAAATTGCAGAAGTTCCCGTAATTATGAAAGAACGTACAGGCGGTGTATCTTCAATCAGTCCGTTTAAATCGGTTTACTATATGATTAAGGTTTCCATTGCTATTTTATTTGCCGGCTTTATTATAAAAGGGGTGAAAATTAATGACAACCATGCTTAGAGTATCACTGCTTATAGGAATTCTTTTTTATTTTATCTTTATTTGTGTTTTACTACGCAAGAAAAGTTTTGACCTAAAATATTCGTTGCTGTGGCTTTTTTCTGCCTTTGCTTTATTGATTTTAGATATTTTCCCGCAGATTGTTATTATATTATCAGGTGTACTTGGCATAGATGTTCCTTCAAATTTTATATATCTTGTTGTATTATTCTTTATACTCTTGTTGCTGATTTTTCTGACTTCAATAGTTTCAAAGCAAAAGAAAGAAATCAGGACATTGATACAAACAGTATCTATTTTACAGAAAAAAGTAGAAGAACTGGAGAAAAAACAATAAATTAAAATATAAAAAACGGGTAGCACTTAAATATTCAGTGTTGCCCCGTTTTTTAATTTATTCGGTTTTTTCTTCAATAATATATCTTGGACGTCTTTTTGTTTCGAGATAAATTTTGCCGATATATTCGCCAATAACGCCAATACTTAAAATCTGTATACCGCCGAGCATACAAATAATACTTACAATGGAGGACCAGCCTGCAACCGATTTACCCATGATTTTGGTAACTACCGACCAAATTACGCCAATAAAACTTATAATAACTATGATAAAGCCAAGAGAAGTAATGAGCCGTATGGGTTTTATTGAGAGACTTGTTATACCGTCAAGAGCAAGAGAAAACATTTTTTTGAGCGGATAGTGACCTTTGCCTGCAAGCCTGTTACCACGCTTGTAGTAAACAGATGTCGATTTAAATCCTATCATCGGCACCATTCCGCGAAGATAGATATTTACCTCTTTAAATTTTGAAAGTTCGTTTAATGCTTTTGAGGAAATCAACCTGTAATCCGCGTGATTGTAAACCGTTTTTGCTCCCATCACTTTTAAAAATTCATAGAAATTTTGTGCAGTGGTACGCTTAAATACAGTATCGGTATCCCTTGCGGAGCGTACACCGTACACTATTTCACATCCCGAAAGATATTCTTTAATCATATCGTTCATCGCATCTAAGTCGTCCTGACCGTCACAGTCAATTGATATTGTGACATCGCATTTATCTTTTGCTTCCATAAGACCTGCAAGCAATGCATTTTGGTGACCGTAGTTTTTACTCAGTGAAATACCGCAGAAAAATTCATCGTTTTTGCAAAGCGAAGATATGATTTGCCAAGTAGTATCTACACTTCCGTCATTTACAAATAAAATTCTGCTTTTTTCCGAAAGAGAAAATTGCTTTATCAGTTCAACTAATTTATCCTTGAACATAGGTGCGGTCAACGGTAAAACTTTTTCTTCGTTAAAGCAGGGAATTACGATATAAAGAATAGGTTTCATAACATATTTTCCTTTTATATTTTTTGTCAAAATTATTATATCACATTGTTAAATAAAGTCAAATAAAAAGGACTGCACCCACAAAAAGTGAGTGCAGTTCCATAATTTTGCCGGTTACTGATTAGCAACCGCAGCCGCAACCGCAACCGTTATCATTTGCAAAGTTGCCGGAATTATTACCGCAGCAGCAAACTAAGCAGAGGATGAGGATGAGTACCCAAGTACAATTTCCGCCGAAACCATTATTGTTGCACATTAAGAAGACCTCCTTTTTATGTCCTTCAACACATACTATGTAACTGTTTTTAATGTGTTACAATAATTATTTTTTCTTTGCTATTGACTTTTCCTGACTTTTGTGTATAATAAAAGTCAGGAAAAGTCAAAATGAGGTATTGGGAATGAGAATAAGCGATTTAATTACACAAGAAATTTTACGAATGCTTAACGAATCAAATGAGAATACCGCAGAAATTCAGCGTAACGAGTTTGCGAGCGGTATCGGGTGTGCACCGAGTCAGATTAATTATGTTTTATCTTCGAGATTTACACCCGAACACGGATATATTATTGAAAGTAGGCGGGGTGGCGGTGGCTACATTAGAATAAGCCGTGTGGTAATGAGTAATTCATCGGCACTTATGCATATAATAAACTCGATAGGCGATACAATAGATACTATGAGTGCAAGGGCTTTAATTGAGAATTGCAGACATTCGGAAATCATAGATAACAAAATGGCAAAACTTATGTATGCGGCACTTTCAAATAACGTTATGCGAACTGTACCCGTTATACTGCAGGATACATTGCGTGCCGCTGTTTTAAAGGAAATGCTTTTAGTACAGATTTAAGCGTGAAAGGGTGAAATTTATGTTGTGTGAGAAATGCGGTAAAAACAATGCTACTACACATATACGTTCGGTTGTAAACGGAGTTGTAACCGAAAAAAATCTTTGCGGTTACTGTGCGGCAAAGGAAGGTTATAATGACTTTTCACATAATAGTTTAACGCAGATGTTGGCGTCTATGTTCGGAGATGTTTTAGCGTCGGGTTCAGATACGGCAACCCGTAGGTGTCCGTGCTGTAACGCCACATTTTCGGATATTGCGGAGAGCGGAAGAGTAGGGTGTCCCGAATGTTATAAAACATTTTACGATGAACTGTTGCCTTATTTGAAAAGGGTACACGGTAGTACGAAACACGCGGGTAAAATACCTAACAAAGCACCGCTTACGGTTAAACCTAAAATAGAGTCGGCAGACAGTCTGCGTTTGAAACTAAATGAACTTGTAAGAGAAGAAAAGTTTGAAGAAGCCGCCGTTATCCGCGATAAGATTAAAAAACTTGAAAAGGGGAATAATAAATGAGTTGCTGGTATAACGATAAAGCAGTTGAAGATGATATAGCAGTAAGCACAAGAATAAGACTTGCAAGAAATATTGCAGGTGTACCGTTTCCCTCAAGAATGACCGATGAACAGAAAACGGCGGTTAATGAACAGGTGAAAAAAGCAATAATTGAGAGTAATACTCCGTATGCAAAATCATTAAAATTTTTACTAATGAAGGATATACCCGAAAATGAGAGGTATTCAATGATAGAAAGACATATCATAAGTCCTGAATTTGTAAAAAAGAGTGAAAACGGGGCAATAATACTTTCGGACGATGAAAGTATAAGTATTATGATAGGCGAAGAAGACCATATCCGTATACAGGTCATTTTAGCGGGATTACAGCTTGAAAAAGCCTATGACATGGCGGAAAATTTAGACACCCTTATTTGCGACAGTTTAAATATCGCATTTGATTCACAACTGGGTTTTCTTACAGAATGTCCTACTAACCTTGGAACGGGACTAAGGGCATCTGTTATGTTACATTTGCCTATTACCGAAAGGGCAGGCGAAATGTCAGGGCTTGCAGAGTCGGTTAATAAAATAGGCTTTGTTTTCAGAGGTATGTACGGTGAAGGCTCAAAAGCAGTTGCTTCCCTTTATCAGTTATCTAATCAAATAACTTTAGGTATCAGCGAAAAAAATGCAATAGATAATCTGAAAATTATTACAATGCAGTTGACCCAAAAGGAACGCAAACTAAGAGAAAGCATAAATAAATTAAAGGTCCAAGATATGTGTATGCGTGCCGTAGGCACACTTAAATATGCAAGGATAATTTCAAGCGAAGAAATGATGAAACTTTTAAGTGAGGTAAAACTTGGAATGGCACTTGGAGTTTTGGATACCGATATAAACCCCATAAAATTACTTATAGAAGGACAGCCGTATATGCTTATGCGACAGTTCGGTATAATGAGTCCAGACGAAAGGGATATATACAGAGCAAATTTAGTAAGAAATTCCTTTTCTTGATTTTTAGGAGGAAAAAAATGAAATATAATTTTAACGGTTTTACCGAAAAAGCAAATGAAGCGTTAAATAAGGCAATAAGTTCTGCCGAAACACTCGGACATACCTATGTAGGAAGTGAACATCTGCTTTTGGGACTTTTAAAGGTAGGTAGCGGTGTTGCCGCAACACTTTTAAATAAAAACGGTATTACTGCTGAAAATATCGAAGATATGTTGCGTACTTCAATAGGGAGCGGTACACAGACAAGACTTTCTCCCGACTATTTTACACCCCGTGCCAAACGTGTTATTGAGGTTGCTATGGCAGGTTGCAGTAATTTAGGCAAAAAATATGTAGGTACGGAACATCTTTTAATAGGTATTTTAAGTGAGGGCGATAATTACGCAATAAGATTTATAAGCCAACTTGGCGTTGATGTGTCTGTTCTTACAAATCAGGTACTTGACGCTTCAGGTATGACACTTGAGAATGCAAAGCAAAATAAGCAGTCCTCCGAAAAAGGCACAAATAACACTAAAGCACCGACTCTCTCAAAGTTTGGCAGAGACCTTACCGAGGAAGCAAAGAGAGGGAAGACAGACCCTGTCATCGGCAGAGCAGAAGAAATAGAGAGGGTAATTCAAATACTGTGCAGGAGGACAAAGAACAATCCCTGCTTAGTTGGTGAACCCGGTGTCGGAAAGACCGCAATTATAGAGGGGCTTGCACAAAAAATTGCAGAGGGGAATGTACCCGAAATACTGCTTGATAAAAAACTTTTTACACTTGACCTTACGGGTATGGTAGCCGGTACAAAATACAGAGGCGATTTTGAGGAACGTATTAAATCGGTTATAGAAGAGGTAACCAACGCCACAGACATAATATTGTTTATCGACGAGGTACACACGATTATCGGTGCAGGCTCTGCCGAGGGTTCTACCGATGCGGCAAATATTTTAAAACCGTCACTTGCAAGGGGAGATTTTCAACTAATCGGTGCTACAACTATATCAGAATACCGTAAAAATATTGAAAAAGATTCCGCTCTTGAAAGACGTTTTCAACCCGTTAATGTTGCCGAACCGTCAAACGAGGACGCAATTCTTATATTAAAAGGTCTGCGTGATAAATACGAAGCACATCATAATGTAAAAATTACAGATGAAGCAATAGATGCTGCTGTTAATCTTTCGTCGAGATATATTAACGACAGATTTTTACCGGATAAAGCAATCGACCTTATAGATGAAGCGTCATCAAGGGTAAGACTTTCATCAAGCAAGTCACCCGATAATATTAAAGAATTAGAGGAAAAAATATCTTCTGTTCAGGCGGAAAAGGAGGACGCTATAAATTCACAGGAATTTGAGCGTGCCGCCTCTTTGAGGGATGCCGAGAAAAAACTCATAGCGGAGCGTGACGGACTGAAATCTGATTGGAATGAGAAAAACGCACATATTTCAGGCGAAGTTACTGCTGAAAATATAGCGGAAATAGTGTCATCGTGGACGGGTGTACCGGTATCTCAGCTTACCAAAGAAGAAAGTGAGCGTTTGCTCAATCTTGAAAACGTATTGCACGAAAGACTTGTCGGTCAAAATGAGGCGGTTGTGGCGGTATCCAAGGCAATAAGAAGGGGCAGAGTAGGTCTTAAAGACCCAAAAAGACCTATCGGTTCATTTATATTCTTAGGACCTACCGGAGTAGGAAAAACCGAACTTTGCAAGGCACTTGCCGAGGCTATGTTCGGAAGTGAAAATATGATGATAAAACTTGATATGTCAGAATATATGGAAAAGCATACGGTATCAAGACTTATCGGTTCTCCTCCAGGATATGTAGGCTTTGAAGAGGGCGGACAACTAACCGAAAAGGTAAGACGCCATCCGTATTCAGTTATACTGTTTGACGAAATTGAAAAAGCACACCCCGATGTTTTCAATATTCTTTTGCAGATACTCGAAGACGGTGTTTTAACCGATTCACAGGGCAGAAAGGTAGATTTTAAAAATACCGTTATTATAATGACGTCAAATATCGGTGCAAGACAGATTACAGATAGGAAGCTTAGTTTCGGTTTTTCAGATGTAAGTAATGAAAAAACGGATAATGATGATATTAAGCAAAAGGTTTTGGGCGAACTCAAAGATGCTTTTCGTCCTGAGTTTTTAAACCGTGTTGATGATATAATAGTTTTTAGAAAACTTAACAAAGACGAGATAGGACTAATTGCGTCAAAAATGCTTGAAAATCTCAAAAAAAGACTTTTAAATCTTAATATTACGGTTGATTTCAGCGATTCTGTTATAACTAAACTTGCTGAAAAGGGTTTTGATGATGTATACGGTGCAAGACCGCTACGCCGTGAAATTCAAAGCGATATTGAGGATGCTTTGAGCGAAAAAATTTTAGACGGAACTATCAAAAACAGTGATAATGTTGTTTGTGATTTTACAAATGAAAGGTTTGAATTTACCGTAAAATAATATAAAAATACCGCGGTACTTAAAGTATCGCGGTATTTTTAACTTAATCGGCAACTACTATATTGTCGTCTTCTGAGCGGAATAAAAGCGAAATGCACCAGATACCTGCTAAAGCAATTACGGTATATATTATTCTGCTTATTATCGCATCTGAACCTCCAAACAACCATGCAACGAGGTCAAATCGGAAAAGACCGACAAGCCCCCAGTTTAAACAACCGATTATGGAAAGTATTAAACAAATTTTGTCAAACATTTAATTCACCACTCAATTTTTCTCTTTTTATTAAACTGTACTTAATTTTACAGTCATTATAGTTTGTCTTGTATTTTTTTATTTATTCTATATAGTTGGTTGACTTTTATTCAAAAATAGTGTATAATACTGATGTCTTTTATGTACTTTTATTTTATTTTAATAGAGTTGATTGTAATGAATAAATTTGAAAATAAAGTTTATTTATCATCGCCTACTATGCACGGAGAAGAACTCAAATATATGACCGAGGCATTTGATAAAAATTGGATGTCAACCGTAGGTGAAAATATAAATTATATTGAAAATGCCATTTCCAAAAGAGTTGGTGTTAATTATGCTGTTGCCTTAAGTGCAGGTACCTGTGCTTTGCATCTTTGTATGAAACTTGCAGGTATAAAGCGGGGCGACCTTGTTTTTTGCTCTGATATGACATTTGATGCAACGGTTAATCCCGTAGTATATGAAGGCGGTATTCCTGTTTTTATTGATACTGAATATGATACTTGGAATATGGACCCCGCAGCACTCGAAAAAGCATTTGAAATCTATCCGAATGTCAAGACAGTTGTTGTGGCAAACCTTTACGGTACGCCCTGCAAAATGGACGAAATTAAAAAAATTTGTGATAAGCACAACGCCATCATAGTCGAAGATGCTGCAGAATCATTTGGCGCAACATATAAGGGTATTCAAACGGGAACTTTCGGCAAATATAACGTAATTTCTTTCAACGGTAATAAGATAATAACCGGTTCATCGGGCGGAATGTTGCTTACAGATTCAAAAGAGGCGGCTGATAAGGCGAGAAAATGGTCAACACAGGCAAGAGAAAACGCCCCATGGTATCAGCATAAAGAAATAGGTTACAATTATCGTATGAGTAATGTAATTGCCGGTGTGGTAAGGGGACAGTTGCCATATCTTGAAGAACACATAGCACAGAAAAAGGTTATTTATGAAAGGTATAAAGAAGCTTTCAAAGACCTGCCGTGCAGTATGAATCCTTACATAGAAAGCGATATGCAACCTAATTTTTGGCTTTCCTGTATGCTTATTGATAAAAATGCTATGTGCAAACAGGTAAGAAGTGAAAGTGAAGCACGTTATATAAAAGAAAAGGGTAAAACCTGTCCTACAGAAATTCTCGAAAAAATTGCGTCTGTAAATGCAGAGGGCAGACCTATTTGGAAACCTATGCATATGCAACCCATCTACCGCAATAATTCTTTTATTGCGAATGATAAAAACGTAGATGTCGGTATGGATATATTCGAACGCGGATTGTGCTTGCCCAGTGACAATAAAATGACCCCTGAGCAACAGGATTTTATTATTTCGGTCATTAAAGAATGCTTTGAATAGCCTAAGGAGTTACATATGAACCACAAATGTTTTGGACCTTATGAAAAGTATTTCAAAAGACCTTTAGATTTTTTTTGCGGACTTCTCGCCATCGTTGCCTTTTGTTGGTTGTTTTTAATAATCGCGGTTTTGGTTAGGATAAAATTGGGAAGTCCCATAATTTTTTCACAGCAACGACCCGGTAAAGATGAAAAAATATTTAAATTATATAAATTCAGGACAATGACTGATGAAAAAGACGATGACGGTAATTTGCTTCCTGACGAGGTTCGTCTTACTAAATTCGGAAAATTTTTAAGGGCTACAAGTCTTGACGAATTGCCGGAAGCTTTTAATATTTTAATGGGTGATATGAGCGTTATTGGTCCCAGACCGCTTTTAGTAAAATATCTTCCTCTTTACAGCGAAGAACAAAGGCATCGACATGATGTACGACCGGGGCTTTCGGGTTATGCACAGGTACACGGCAGAAACACCGTCAGTTGGGAAGAAAAGTTTTCAATGGACGTAGAGTATGCAAGCCGTATTACGTTTATCGGTGATGTGAAAATAATTTTTCAAACTGTTTTAAAAGCATTTGTGAAACAGGAAGGTATTTCTTCTGAAACATCTGTGACTATGGAAGAATTTACAGGTACAGTCGGTGTTGGAAATAACGACAAGGAGGCTTATGTATGAAAATATTATTCACAAGTGTCGGACGTCGTGTGGAATTACTTCAAGCTTTTAGAAATGCTGCCGATAAAAATAATATTGATTTGGAAATTTTCGGTGCCGATATTACCGAAACTGCTCCCGCGCTTTTATTTTGTAATCATACGGTTATAGTTCCTAAAATAAAAGATGAAAATTATATACCCTTTTTAAAAGAATTTTGCAACAACAATAAGATTGACGCTTTAATACCAACAATTGATACAGATTTGTTGTTACTTGCAAAAAACAGAGATTTATTTGGCAATACAAAGGTTTTTGTAGCTGATTTTGATAAAATTGCCCTATGCAGAGATAAACGTTTGACTGCTGATTATTTTCATTCATTAGGTTTAAAAAGTCCTGTTCCGGTTGATGATTATAAATTATATAATGCGGGATTTCCTGCTTTTATAAAGCCGAAAGACGGAAGTTCAAGTATATTTGCTTATAAGGTTGAAAATGAAAATGAACTGAAAATGTATGCAGACCATGTTCCTGATTATATTATTCAGCCGTTTATTGAGGGTACAGAATATACTGTAGATATATTTTGCGATTATCAAGGTAATCCTATACTCATTACACCGCGAATTCGTTTAGCGGTGAGATCGGGTGAAGTTTTGAAAACGGTAATCACTCAGGATGATAATATTATTAAAGAGGCTAAATTATTGGCAAATAACTTCAAACCTCGTGGTCAGATAACGGTGCAACTCATCAGAGAAAAAAGTACGGGAAATGATTACTTTATTGAAATAAACCCGAGATTTGGCGGAGGTGCACCGCTTAGCATTAAAGCAGGTGCCGACAGTGCTGAAATGTTACTTATGATTTTACAAGGCAAAAATCTTTATTATAATGAGAAAGCCGCTGAAGATGGGGCTTTCTTTTGCAGATTTGACCAAAGTATAAGGATAAATTAAGTATGAAATATGAATTTTTATGTAATTCATATAAGTGAGCGGTTGACTAAGAATTATGCAAATAAATAATATTTTAGATGTTCAAAAACATATCGAGGGTGTTAAGGCAGTAATTTTTGATTTGGACGATACGCTGTATTCCGAAAAGGAATATGTGCGTAGTGGCTTTAGGGCAATTGCAAAATATTTTAACAATGAAAAATTAGAAGAAAAATTATGGTCTGCTTTTTTAAACGGTGACAAAGCTATTGACACGGTTTTTCAGTCTGAAAGCTTGATTGATAAAAGAGATACGGCATTACATATATATCGCTTTCATAAACCTGATATTCATCTGTATTATGGTGTATATGATATGATAATAAATATAAAAAGGCAGTGCAAGATAGGTATTATTACTGATGGAAGACCTGAAGGACAAAGGGCAAAACTGAGTGTTTTAGGTTTAGAAAAAATAGCAGATGAAATTATTATTACTGATGAACTCGGCGGAATCAAGTTCAGGAAACCGAACGAAACCGCTTTTATAAAGATGAAGGAAAAAATAAA
>JAKSQC010000023.1 GCA_024404325.1 Clostridia bacterium | reverse complement strand
TATGACGTTACAAAACAAGCAGTATACGACATACGGTATTTCGATTATAAAGAACTCTATTTTGTCTTCTCTTTACACCGCGTGTTCTACCTGTAAAATGATTCCTCAGGCAATTACATTTGCGGCAAACTCAACCGTAAACGCAGTACAGACCTTAAACCCAAAACTTGACAATTCAACCTATTTGCTTATGGATATCAAGTCAAGTTATACGAGAATATCCTTTGTTTCAAAAGGACGTACCTGTGGTTACTATTTTTTGCCGTTTGGTTATTCTATCTTAGAACATACGCGTCATTTGGCCGCTGAGGATATGTTATTTGACCATTCAAAAGCCGATTTATTAGTGCTTAACGCTAAAGAAAAAGCAAAGGCAAAGCAACTTACTATGATGCAGGATGACAATGCAACGCAAATCGGAGAATCTATGGCAGAGGACGAGGCAGAGGCTAATACAAATGATGAATTGACCGAAGACGAAGAAGAAAACGAGGGCGACGTATTTACAAAAGCGAATGTCAATCAACAGAGCAATGTAGTCTTCAAAACACTGCCGAAAAAGCAACCGAGAAGATTACCTAAATATATGCTCCGTCCCGCTCCGCATTCAGAGGACGAATATGCTTACGAGAATTTCCGTTTGTTTGTTAAGTGGGCGTTAAATCTCATACAGACAAACCGCAAGCAGTTATGGCAGGATAAACCCGATTCCGTTTACGTTAATATGCCTGATAAATTCAATTTCCTTTACGATATGGTAAACGAGGAAAAAAAGCAGAACGGTGTAACTTTCTCACCGCTTGATACAAAGGGAATAAGCGAAAACATACTCAATAATCTTGAGTGCTACGGCGGATTTTTCACATCACAGTTTAATCAGTCAAATAATTTCTAAAGCGGTGGTTAAATGAGTACTATTATAATTGTATACATACTTACAGGTCTTGTCGGACTTTGTGTGGGCAGTTTTTTAAACGTAGTTATTTACCGTTTACCTAACAATATGAGTTTGGCTTTTCCGCCGTCACACTGTACCGAATGTGACTATAAGTTAAAATGGTATGATAATATTCCCGTTATTTCTTATATCCTGCTTAAAGGCAAATGCAGAAACTGTAAAACGCATATTTCTTTCCGTTACACTTTTGTTGAAATTTTAAATACGGTTTTATGGCTTTTATGCGTTATGCAATTTGGCATTAACGACCGAAACGGTATTATCTGTTCTGCTGTGTCCGCTATTACCTGTTCGATTTGTATTTGCATTGCCTTTATTGACCTTGAAAACAAGATTATTTTTGACAGATTTCAAATTATGCTCGCCGTCTTAGGTATTGCATTTACCGTTGCCGATAAAGACACTTCACTTTTGTCGCATTTAATCGGTGCGGTTGCAGGCGGTGTTATCTTCTTTGCTATCGGTTTCTTTGTGAGCCGTAAAGTCGGTAAAGAGGCACTCGGCGGAGGAGATATTAAGTTTGCCGTTGTTTCGGGGCTGTTCCTCGGTTGGGGTAAACTTATACTTATGATGCTTTTTTCATCTGTCAGTGCTTGTATTGTACTGATGGCTTTACAAAAAAAATCAAACAATGAAAAGGACACAGAATATCCTTTCGGTCCTTTCCTCTGTGCAGGGTTTATCGTTACTCTGCTTTTCGGTACACTTATTATAAACACATATTTTCACATATTAGGATTGGAGTGACAGTTAATTGCAACAGTATAAATATACGGCTGTTAATCTGCAAAAAGAAAAGTTCTCAGGTACTTTTATTGCTCAGGACGAACGTGACCTTGCGGCACAACTTGCAAAACAAAATCTTTTTTTGGTATCCTGTTCTCTGTATTCGGGAAAGACGCCTTCAGCATTTTTCACAACGGGTACAGGTAAAGTGCCTCTACAGGAACTTACTACGTTTTGCAGTCAGTTTTCTATTATGCTTACCGCCGGTATTTCCATATTAGAAGCTCTTGATTCCCTTAAAGAACAGTCTTTTTCGTCTTTCTTTCATAATCTCCTTGTTATGATTTATGATGACGTTAAAAGCGGTATTATGCTCTCCGAAGCACTTAACAAACATAAAAAAGTTTTTCCGGACTTCTTTAGAAGTATGGTATACGTCGGTGAGGCGGGCGGTAAACTTGAGATGGTGTTTAAGTCACTCTCCGAGTACTACGAAAAGGACAACGCTATTAAACGCAAAACTAAAAGTGCTTTTTCTTACCCTATTATGCTCGGTTGTATGACGGTAGGTATTGTCATACTTATGTTGCTTTTTATTGTTCCGACATTCAGAGAAACTCTTAATGACCTTGATGTTGAAATTCAGGGCTTAACCGCCGTTATTTTTAAACTTTCAGATTTTATGATTGCATACTGGCTATATATTCTTGCAATTATCTGCGTATTGGGTATTGCCATTGTTGTGTTTGCTCAAACCGACTACGGCTCCCGCCTTATTGATAAACTAAAAATCGAGATGCCGATAATTAGAAAAATTCAAATAGACCTGATTACTTCCCGTTTTGCACGCGGTTTTGCTTTGCTTTTATCAAGCGGTATGGATATAGTTGAGGCTTTGGATACTGTATCAATCGTAATAGGCAATCAAAATGTTGCCGCAAGGTTTAAAAAAGCAACCGAGGAAGTAAAACACGGCACCTCCCTTTCTGTTGCCTTTGAAAAACAGAATATTTTTCCGCAGATACTTCTGCAAATGATTGCCGTAGGAGAAAAAACCGCTACTCTCGGCGATGTACTTAACCGTTCGTGCAGTTATTTTGATGACCAAGTCGATGCTACACTTTCATCGGTAACATCAAAAATTCAGCCTGTTATGTTAATTTTAATGGGCGGTATTATTGGTGTATTGTTTATCGCTATATACTCACCTATGATTTCTATAATGACGAGTCTTGTTTAAGGAGAAACGGAGATAATTTATGAACATTAACGAAGATTTGTTACAATTTTACGTCTATAAAAAACTTATTAAAAAGAAGGACGTTGAGCAGATTTTAGACGACAGCCACCGACTGCACACCAATGCCCGTGACTACCTGCTTTTAAAAGAAATTACTACCGAAGCTACCGAACTTGAGGCTTTGGCGGACTACCACTGTATGCCGTTTATTGAACTCGATATGCTTGACATAAATAAAGAGTTACTTGATAATTTTTCTTTTAGTCTTATTCAAAAGCACAAGTTCATACCCGTTACAATTGAAAAGGACGGTACACTTATTATCGCAGTAGGTAAACCGCTTGACTGTAATGCTCTTTCGGCGATTTCAGTATGTTACCCCTGTCCTGTTGATTATATCTTAACACCTCCTACGCAGATTGAGCGTTATATTGACTCTATCACTGCGGTAATTTCTACCTCTAAAGCACTAAGCGACCTTAATTCCGAAAAAGACGAGCGTCTGTTTTCCGATATAGGCGATGTTCAGGGCTTAATTACACAAAAGGATGACGTTATCAACAACCCCGCGGTAAGACTTGTAGATTCAATTATCAAAGAGGCTATTCCCTACCGTGCAAGTGATATTCATATCGAGCCTTTTGAGAAAAAGGTTAAGGTGCGTTACCGTATAGACGGTGACTTACAAGAACGTGCTGACTTCCCTATCGAGTCATACGCCGCAATTTGTGCAAGACTTAAAATTATGTCGGGTATGGATATTGCCGAACACCGTATTCCTCAGGACGGACGAATAAATATGATAATCGGCGGTAAGGAATATGACTTCCGTGTGTCCTCACTGCCTACCGTTTCGGGCGAAAAATTCGTTATCAGAATTCTTGATAAGTCCTCTTTCCATTTTACACGTTCAGACCTTGGTTTTACCGATACCGAGAGCGTTCTTATTGACAAAATGTTAGCCCGTCCCCACGGCATCATTCTTCTTACAGGACCTACGGGTTGCGGTAAGTCTACCACTCTTTATTCATTCTTAAAAGAATTAAACAACCCAACCGTTAATATAGTTACGGTTGAAGACCCTGTCGAGTATACCATGCTCGGCGTAAACCAAACACAGATTAACCCTAAGGCTAATCTCACCTTTGCTTCGGCTCTGCGTTCCATTTTGCGTCAGGACCCCGATATAGTAATGGTCGGAGAGATTCGTGATGAAGAAACTGCCGAAATTGCCGTCCGTGCCGCTATTACGGGACACCTTGTTTTCAGTACACTGCATACAAATGATGCTCCCGGTGCTGTCCTTCGTCTTGAAGATATGGGCGTTGACGATTATCTTGTTTCCGATGCCCTTGTAGGTGTTATAGCACAGCGTCTTGTAAAACGTCTATGTCCTGCCTGCAAAAAACGCGGTAAGACAAACGCAAGAGAAATGGAAATTTTAGGCATTTCAGATCCGATTTCCATTTCCCGTCCGCAGGGTTGTCAATTCTGCAACAATACGGGTTATAAAGGGCGTATTGCGGTTCACGAAATTATGTATATGAACGAAGATATGAAAAACTGCGTTTCAAGAGAAAAAAATCTTGAAACACTGCGTGAAAAAGCAGGAGAAAACGGTATGTGTTCGCTTTGGGATTCCTGCCGTTCACTCGTTGTAAAGGGTGTTACAAGTATTCAGGAACTGATGTCGCTCAGCGTAGAATAATTTAAAACTTTTTAGGGGGGATATTCTTATGGCACTTCAACATTTTTATTCGCGTGTACCTGCCCGTATGAGCATTTTTAACCGTACTGACAGTTACGATACCTTTGCCTATTCTGAAAAACTTGACAGAACGTTTATTGAAAAGGAACTTTCTGCAGTTTACGATAATAAGCCGTCTAAAAGTGACGCCGTTCTTATCAGAAACGGCGAACTTCCGCCTATATACTGTCAGTATTTTACAAAATCGGGAGTTTTCACTCAAGGTTGTATAAGTTTTATGCCACTTGATTACACAGGCGAACGCAGTGCGTTTTTAGTACATTCGCTTATACCGGACAGTGACGAAGAAAATGCTCTCATAAACAGTTTTGACAATAATCTTTTAAACAAAGATATGTTTAAAACCGACCTTGCGGAATTTTCACTTACCTCACCTGACTGTACACCTTGCAGTAATTATCCCGCATTAGAGTACAAGCCCTGCAAGGCAGTAAAAACGGATATACTTTTGTCATACGATTCGGCAATGATGAAAAGACTTATTTTTTGTATGCTTAATATTGCTTGCGGTAAAGGTAAAAACGTCTTTATATCACTGCCTGACCCCATTTCCGAGTTTTCAGGTAAATCTCTTGAATTTATAAATACAATTCTTCAGATTTTCCCGTTTTATCTCCGCCGTGCATTTTCATTTGTAACCTATACAGACGAGGCTGCCCGTTTCCCCGCTTTTAATATCCGCTTTATCCCCGAGCACTCACCTGAAGTGCCGATTTCAAAGGGTATTACACTTCATTTCGGTTCAAAATTCGCAGTGGGACTATCCGATGAATTGGTAGCGTCTAATAACCAACTTGTTGATTTCTTCTACGGTCTTTTAAAAAACGATGCTATAAGACGTGAGTTTCTTTATTTTATGGACAAAGCAGTACATCTTGTCCCCGAACTTAACAAAACAAATATGAAAACACTTACCGAGCTTGTTTTCCTATTCCAACAGTGCAGCGGACTTTATAATGAAGCCGTTATACTGCCTAATGATGCTAAAATGTACGATTTTGTCTGTGCATACGATAAGCACAGAAAGGCTCTTACAGACGAATACCGTGCAGTTGCATTTAAGTGCTTAAAGCGTTACCCCGATAATCACGAGGCTATACCGAAAGACGTATTTTCAAAACTTTCAAAGATTTACGCTACCGAGCCTGACGTTTCCAAGCATAACATTATGGACGTTGTGTTGGAACTAATACACACTGACGTTATGCGTGATAAACTTTTTAACTTTATTAAGACTAATTATCCAAATGAGAATGAAGATATACGCTCAATTATCTGTAAAGACTTATGCCGTGTTTATTACGGAGGTTTCCTGCAATTACAGATTTTAGGCTTCTTTGAGCAGAATTTTTCAAGCGAGCCTGACGATTCCAAAAATGCGATTGTTGAAAAATTACTTTTAACTATTCGTACACCGTCCGTAAAAAATAAAATATTGGAGTTTTTTGATAATAATTATGACGTATTAACAGAAAGCCAAAAACAGCAACTTTTTGCCACATTTTATGAAATGTTACCTGAATGTGACGAACTTGCACAATCTATGATTGAACTTGTAAACAATCATATTGAAAACGAATCTGATAATATAAAAGAAGAACTCCAACAGAAACTTTTTGCTTTAGTTGAAAAAGACCAAAAACGCAAAGAACCTAAACTTTTGGGTATGTTAATAAATACTTTGGGTTACTGTGCAAACATAGTTACAAAACAAATTTTTAAAGAACATAGCACAAAGAAAATATTTGAAAGTTATGTTGAGTTTTTCTATAAATTACCGAGTGACCGCAGATTACAACTTTTCGAGGATATATGGAAAACCGTACCCGATATGTCTAAGGAAACAGCCGAGCGTTGGGCTGATATTTTAATAAAACTATATCAAAACGATTTGGAAAACTCTAACCGCGATTTATATTCCGTTGTTGAAGCCGACAGTGCAGTATCGGCACATTTAAACGGCGGTAATGCCGAAAAAGTATTTTGCGAAAAGGTACTTGACGGTTTAATTCGCCCGTCAATTTGCAAATTACTGCCACAGGCGTTTTCTGTAAAACAACGCAGGGACGGTCTGCCGTTTATCATTGAGTATACCTCTAATAAGGACTTTGTAAAGTCTTGCGATAATTATAAATATATCAATGCTTACCTTAAAATGTCCAAAGCGGTAACCGAAAAGAACATAACGGATATGATAAACGCCTGTAACGAACTTTCTCAAAAAGTAATACGTACAGGCTCTGCCGAACATCTTAAAACCGAATTTTTGGACAGTGATAAACTCTTAGGTGAGCAGTATAACGAAACCCGTATGATGCTTGAAATACTTATAAGCCTTATGAAAACGGGTGAAGCGGACTTTATAACACCCTATAAATCTTTAGTTACCGTACTGTCCTCTGCTATCAGAGCCGAAAACCCAAAAACAAAGCCCGAAGCGGTAACGCAACTTTCAAACAAAACTTCTATGGAATATTTGCTTAAATGTGCAAATATGCTTTATACCTCCCCGCTATTTGAAGATAATAACACAAAAATAGTTGAAACGGCAAGTACCTTTGCTAAAACAATTACCTCTTTTGTAAGCAGTCAAAAGAAGGGTGCAAAGTTTATTAACGAGCAATTATCTATTGGTGATTTTGATGATGACTTCGCACAAAAGGTAAAAACTCTTGCAAACGGTGTAACCTCATCGTCGGACAGTTTTATTAAAAAGCTGTTCTCTAAAAAATAATATGTATTATAAAGATTAGGCAGGTACACAGTACCTGCCTAATCTTATCCTTTGATATTCGGTCTTGAAAACATTGCAACAAATGCTTTTTTATCAAAAGGTATTATGGGGTAAAGATAACATCTTCCCGAAAGTGTTTTATTTAACGCCATAATAACAATACATAAAACTATTCCTGCAATAAATCCCCAAAATGCAAAAAGCTGAACGAATACAAGCAAAAGCACCCTTTCAAATTTCATAGCGTATCCCATCTCAAAACTAGGTTGCGAATAGCTTGCTATCGTCACAAACGCCATAAAGAGTATTGCCTCTCCCACAAACCAACCAGCGTCTATCGCAAACTCGGAAAGCGGAAGTCCACCGATGGTGCCAAGAGGGGTTGAAAGTGTGTCGGGGGGAGTAAGCGATGCTAGCGGTAGGGCGTCTACTATCAATGCAAGTATCAAAAACTGAACGAAAAGCGATACGTCACCCGTATCTGCTTTTTTTATAAACGACATAAAATCAGGTATATACTGCTGATTATTCATTAAAAGTAAATAAATAGGTGTTACAACTACCGTTAAAACGGTTACAAGCATACGAAGTATTCTCGTGTATGAGCCTACAATCGGCATAAAATAATAATCGTCTACCTCCCTGAAAAAATCGGCATAACTTTCGGGAAGTATCATAACCGACGGAGAATTATCCATAACAAGTGCTATCTTGCCGTCAAGAATTGCCGCTGATGCATAATCGGGACGCTCGGTAAAACGAAATTTCGGAAACGGGTTTAACGCTTTATGAGGTACTAATGCTTCGGCGATTGCCTGTGCTGTCATTGATATACTTTTTATCTTTATATTTTTAAGTTTTTCTCTAAGGCGGTTTAATGTTTTTTCGTCTGCCAAACCGTCTATATAACTTATAGCAATATCCACCTTTGAATTACTGCCTATACTCATATATTCCATTCTTAAATTTTCTGTCCTGATACGCCGTCTTATAAGGGCTGTATTCATTACCAGCGTTTCAACAAACCCGTCACGCGAACCCCTCAGTGACTTATCCTTTTGCGGTTCTTCTATACCACGCATAGGGTAGGTTCTCGTATCTATGAGCAATGCACCCTTGATACCCTCTATAAGCAGTACGGCGGGACCTGAAAGTACATTCGTTACAGCAGTTTCTATATCATAGGTGTAATCAACCTCAACATACGGCATCTTATCTTTTGCATATCTGCTCATATCATCTATTTTATTTAATTCCTGTTTTGTTTGTTTAAAAAGAAACTCAAGCATTTTTTCAAATACTTCGTCTTTTATAAACCCGTCAACAAAATACAAAACTGCAGTTTTTTCTCCTATTATAAGTTCCCTTTTTACTATATCAAAATTTTCATTTACTTTTAGCCTATTATCTAATGTTTTTACAAAATCGTTATACCCTGTCACAGACTTCGCCCCTTTTGGTTTAGTATATCCAAAAGGGGCGATAAATTTTATTTTACTTTTAATTTTCTGTAAATACCGACAATCAAACCGACACAGGTCAGCATTAGTGCAACTATTAAAAAACCGATAATATATTTAATGTTATCTGTTTTTTCCAACACATCATAAATTATAAGATTTGAAAAAACATTTTTAATTTCACTTGACGTTTTAGTACCGCTATTATAACAGGTAAGATAATATGTTTTACCGTTTACAACCGTTATATACTGCGTAACGGTGTATTCCCCGCCATTATCTTTAAGTAAACTTAAAGATTTTATATAATTTCTGCCGTTACTTATATCAATTGAAAATTTTGCAGTACTTCCCTTTTTAAGCGTCTTTATTAAATCATTTAACTGATTATTATTAAGGTTCTTCATTTCGCCGACGGTTTTACCAAAGTTATCTTTAACACCGGAAAATCTTATTTGTGTTGATTTATCTTTGGATACTGCAAAATAAGTGATTTTATTTTTCTTTAAAAAGTCAGATAATTCATCGTCACTCATATCTAAAATCTTTGCAGCTTTTGACAAATTTTCTAATTGGTACACCTCGGTAAAACCTTTCGGTGTGTTTATCTTGAATTCTTTTGTTTTAGTATCGGCGGATACATTTATTGATAACAGCAACATTAAAAATAATATTGCAAAAATAAGTTTATTTTTCAAAAAATCACCCGATTATACCGTTTTGTTTTTTCGCTGCGGTAAGAGTATTTTTCATAAGCATTGCTATCGTCATAGGCCCTACACCGCCCGGAACGGGGGTTATATAACCTGCCTTTTTGCTTACCTCGTCAAAATCAACGTCACCGCAAAGTTTTCCGTCATCACGGTTCATACCTACGTCAATTACAACCGCTCCATCCTTTACCATATCGGCGGTTACAAACTTTGCCTTACCTACTGCCGCTACCAAAATATCGGCGGTTTTTGTGATTTCAGAGAGATTTTTTGTTCTTGAGTGACAAATGGTAACAGTACCGTTTTTATGTAAAAGAAGCATACCCATAGGCTTGCCTACAATATTTGACCTGCCTATTACAACACAGGTCTTACCCTCAGCGGAAATTCCGTAATAATCTAACATCTCGATTATTCCCGCAGGTGTGCAGGGTACAAAATCAAAATCGCCTATCATTATTCTACCGACATTTTGCGGATGAAATGCGTCTACATCCTTTTCAGGGGATATTGCCTTTATAACCTTTTGCTCGTCTATACCCCTTGGAAGCGGTAACTGACAAAGTATACCGTTTATTGTTTTCTCACTGTTAAGCGTATCAATAAGTTTAAGCAGTTCTTTTTCGGTTGTGTTTTCAGGTAAAATATATTCCTGCGATATTATTCCTAACTGCTCACACGCTTTTTTCTTATTGGCAACGTATATTTTTGAAGCGGGGTCTTCACCCACTAATATTACTGCAAGTCCTACGCTTACACCTTTTTCCTTTAAAGCACTTACCTCATTTTTAATGCTTTCCTTTACTGCGGATGATACCGCTTTACCGTCAATTATCTTGCTCATTGCTAATCTCCTCTGATTTTTCATCTGCAAAAACAGATTTATATTCTGTATTATTTTCGTTTGATTTTAATTTTGAGCGTATTATCAGTAAAGTAATAATACTTGCCACACAAATAATTATTGATAACATACACGAAACTTTAATTCTGCCTATCATAAGACTATCGGTTCTCAACAGTTCTATAATAGCCCTGCCAAAGCCGTACCAAGCACAATACAGAAGTATCATTTCGCCTTTGAATTTGCGTTTTTTACTTATAAAATTAAGTACAAAAAATCCCGCTATGCACCAAATTGATTCATACAAAAAGCATGGATGCACAAGCCCTTTACCCATTTCCTCTATTGTACGGGTACTTTCCATTCCCCACCAACTGCTGTAAGTAAATGCACCGTATGCCTCTTGATTTATAAAGTTACCCCATCTGCCGACACCTTGTCCCAACAGAAAACCTACGGCAGTAAGGTCAAACATATCGAGTATATTTACCTTTCTTAATCGGCACATTATATACCCGCAGACAAACGCTCCTATTACACCGCCGTATATCGCAAGACCTGCAAAACCCGAAGAAGTACCAAAACCGAAAAAGTCAGATATGCCGTTTAACTTCTCACCGTCAAAAATAACGTAGTACGTCCTTGCACAGAGTATTGCAATGGGTGTTGTGACAAGTATTACATCAAGCATACGGTCGGTATTGATTTCATAGCGTTTGGCGTTTTTAAATGCATAAAGCAGTGCTAATAAAAAGCCCGTCGCTATTATGATACCGTACCAATAAACATCCCAACCGTTTTTGCCTAAAGGTATTGTAAAGGCAATGGGTTTTAATTTCAAATGTAAACCAAAAATTACAACGTCATAACTCATCTTAACCCTCCTTTGGACTTATAACCGAAAGGACGGTATTATCATTATCAAGAAACTCAAGTCTGCGTAAAACGTCGTCGGAAGTTACCGTCTTTAAAAGTTTTATTTCTTCAAACAAATCATAATCACACATAGCACATTCAATAAGTTGCATTGCAATTTCTTCAACGTTATTAAATCGGCGTATCGCATCGCCGTACATTGAACATTTAACGGCAGAAAACAGTTTTTTATCAATACCGTCAGACTTTATTCTTTCTACCTCTTCCTTAATAAGTTCCGCAACCCTTTCAGGATTGCTTGATTCACCCTCAAAAATTACTGTAGCATACCCGTGACCGTTAAAATACTCGGTTTCAAACTCGTCGTTAATAAGTCCGTCTTTTACAAGTCTTGCGTAAAGCGGTGATGCATCGCCGCAAATTAACTCTAAAAGCAGTTGCATACAAACCTTGGTTTTAAGACTTCTATCGGGTGTTTTTATTTTTTGCTTATACCCAAAACAAAACATCGGCATACTGACTGCAAGGCTTTGTTTCACAAATGGTTTTACAATTTCCTCAGGTTCGTTAAACTCCCCCCGTTCTATCGTTACGGGTGCGTTAATTATAATTCCGCCCTCTATCTGCTTTAAAACCTTTTCGGTATCGACGTTACCCGCAATACAAATAAACATATTAGACGGGTTATAAAAGGTTTCATAGCATTTATAAAGCAGTGAGGCATCTATTTTTGCAATCGACTCAACAGTACCCGCAATATCAATTTTTACAGGGTGGTTATGGTACATATCAGTAAGCATATTGAACATAACACGCCAAGTGGGACTGTCATCATACATCTTGATTTCCTGACCTATTATTCCCTGCTCTTTTGATACCGTCTGTTCGGTAAAATACGGCGACTGTACAAAATCGAGCAAAATTGCAAGATTATCGTAAAACTTATCTGAGCAGGAAAACAGATAACAGGTGCGGTCAAAAGATGTAAAGGCATTGGCATACGCTCCCGTCTTTGCGAAACGTGTAAATGCGTCGCCGTCCTCACTCTCAAAAAGTTTGTGTTCAAGGAAATGTGCTATACCCTCAGGTACCGCTACCGTTTCCCCGCCGTTTTTTGAAAACTTGGTATCTATAGAGCCGTACTTTGTACCAAACACCGCATAAGCAGAGGTATACTGCGGTTTTTCCATTATATATACCGTAAGTCCCGACGGATGTACCGCCTTTACGTAACTTTCGCCTATCGGACTTTCAAAAACTTCTTTTCTCATTAAGCACCCTCCGGCATCAGCCTATATACTGTATGAAGAAATACGCCGTTCGCAACATCGGTTATCTGCTCTCTTTCAACCTTTGATACAAGTTCCGACATTTCCTGCGGTGAAACTGCTTTTTCGCTTGAAATTCTTAAAGAATACCATAAGTCAAGTGAACTTTGAGAGTCATCATACGTTTTAAGTGAATCGGTTATACTCTTTATTGAAGATTCAAACTCAAAATCGGAAAACTCACCCTTTTTAACAGCCTCAAGTTGTTTTAATATTTCTTCCTTTGCTTTATCGGCGTTCTGCTTTTCAACCCCGCTGTCAACCGTTATAAGCCCCTTTACCCTGACAGACGATGCCAAACAGTAATAGCAAAGACTCATTTTTTCCCTTACGTTTGTAAAAAGCCTTGAGTAGGGCCCTCCGCCGAAAATATCACACATAACAAGCATTGGTGCGGTTTTTATATCGTCGCCGTAAGTACGGCTTGAAAATCCCATTACGAGTTTACCCTGCGATATATCCATATTCTCGGTTATCTCTTTAACCTTTACAGCCTTTCTTGTAGGCGTAATGTTGAAACAATCGGTTATATTTTCACGTTTAATTTCGCCAAAACGTTCTGTTATACTTTCAAAAAGTCCTACAGGCAAACTGTTACCTATAACGTTTACCCTTACGTATGCACTTGATATAAGTTCTTTCCACGCTTTATATAAACTTTTACGTGTGATTTTTTGCACCTGATTTTCAGTACCGCATTTTGATACACCGTACGGACTGTTTTTATACATTTCCTCAATAAGTCTTTTTTTAGCATATATTCGCTTTTCGTTCATTTCACCGCGTATATGCTCTATTGCCTTACGTTTCTCGCGTTTCAGGTCTTCTTCAAAGAAAGCACCGTCCTCAGCTTTTGGTTCAAATATCAAACTCATAAGAAGTTCGCAAGCCTGAGCACAAAGTTCCTCGCCGTCTAAAGTATACTTATCGTCAATTACCGAAACTGCCATTTTAAGTAACTGTAAATCTCCTACCTTTTCGGCAGACGCCTCAAGTTTAGCACCGTACAGTTTATTAAGTTTATAATTGAGTTTTGAAAAATCAGGGTATTTATTACTGCAAGTAGTCATAACAAACGGCAAAAGTGCATACTCCGCCACCCTTTCTTTATCAAGGGGCATATAAAAATTAAATGAAATAAGCGTTGTATTAAACCTTGCGTTGCGAATGAAAATACCGTCAACACCGTCTGACAGCCTCGTTATATCAACAGACATTTTTTACCTCCAAAATCTAAAAATTACCAAATATTATTATAACACAAATAGTCATTCATTAACAACCATAAATTTGTTTTTAACTTATTTTGCTTTATTGTACCACAAAATATTGTACTTTTCAATCAAATATCGGTCTTTTTTACCATATTATTCTTGTATTTAGTGTAAGAGTATGATATAATAGATAATAATTATATGTATTGGTGGTTTTGACTATGAAATGTCCGTTTTGCGGTTATGAAGAAAGCAAGGTTATTGACTCACGCCCTACCGATGAGGGTGAACGTATACGCCGTCGCAGGGAATGTCTTAAATGCTCAAAGAGATTTACTACCTATGAAATGATTGAAAATCTCCCGATTATTGTTATAAAAAAGGATAAATCAAGAGAAACTTTTGACCGTCAGAAACTTTTAAACGGTATGCTCAGGGCTTGCGAAAAACGTCAGGTATCTCTTGAAACCATCGAAAATGCCATTGACGATATCGAGGCTATCATACAAAATTCACTTGACCGTGAAGTAAGCAGTGAAAAAATCGGCGAACTCGTTATGGAAAAACTTAAAAATATTGACGAGGTAGCCTATGTAAGATTTGCGTCGGTTTACCGTCAGTTTAAGGATATAAATACCTTTATGTCCGAACTTAACAAACTGCTTGCAAATGACTAAGGAGAACCTACATTGAACGATAATGAATTATTGGCAGAACTTTTATTGCCTGACATTGATAAAACACCCGATTACTATGAAAATATGTACCCAAAGAGAGATTTACCCGAAGGTGCAAAGGTTACCCGTATAGCACCGAGTCCTACGGGATATCTGCATTTGGGTACTTTGTTTACCTCACTTGTAAACCGCATTACCGCTACTACGAGTTCGGGTATATTTTTCACACGTATTGAAGATACCGACAAAAAGCGTGAAGTTAAAGGCGGTATTGAGGATATTATAGAGGGGCTTAAAAGATTTGGTATTACAATAGATGAAGGTTTTATAAGCGGAGATAAGCAGTACGGAAAGTACGGTCCGTATCAACAGAGTAACCGAGCGGAGATTTACCAAACGTATGTTAAAGACCTTATTAAAAGAGGACTTGCCTATCCTTGTTTTTGTACCGCCGAAGAACTTGACGAGGTAAGGAAAAAGCAGGAAAGCGAAAAAATACGCACGGGTTATCACGGCGAGTTTGCAAAGCACAGAAACATCACATACAGCGAAGCAAAAGCACTTATTGACGAGGGAAAACCCTTTGTTATAAGACTGCGTTCATCGGGCAGTGAAGAAAACAGAATTACTTTTGAAGATACCATTAAAGGAAAAATCGAAATGCCCGAAAACGATGAGGACTTTGTACTGTTAAAGTCCGACGGTATTCCGACCTACCACTTTGCACACGCCATTGATGACCACCTTATGCACACAACCCACGTTTTACGCGGTGATGAATGGATATCTTCTGTTCCAAAACATATTGAACTGTTTAAGATTTTAGGCTTTAAAGTACCGAAATACGGGCATGTTTCCCCCATTATGAAACTTGATAACGGTGCGAAAAGAAAAATATCAAAAAGGAAAGACCCTGAGGCGGCAGTCCATTTCTTTGCCGAGCAGGGATATACAGCACAAAGCGTTATAGAATACTTAATGACTATTGCGGCTTCTGATTTTGAAGATTGGCGTAGAGCAAACCCGACGGAAGATTACAAAAATTTCAAATTTAATCTTAAAAAAATGAGTGTTTCGGGTGCATTGTTTGATGAAAACAAATTGAATGATGTAAGTAAAATCAAGGTATCTCAAATGTCAAGTAGTGAGGTTTTTGATAGCCTTACCGATTGGGCAAAAGAATTTGATAACGAATTTTATAACATTCTTACTGAAAATAGCAATTTTACAAAAAGAATGTTATCAATAGACCGCGACAATTCCTCTAAACCGAGAAAGGATATAGCAAAGTGGAGCGAAGCAAAGAATTATTTTGCATACTTTTTCAGTTCCCTTTACTGTCCTGATTATACTTTGCCTGAAAACATATCAAATGAAGATGCAAAGGCGTTTTTAAATAATTACAAAGATATTTATGATGAAAGCGATGACCGTCAAGCTTGGTTTGATAAAATTAAAAGTCTTTGCCCGTCACTTAACTTTGCAAGTGAAACAAAAGAATATAAGGCAAACCCCGATATGTACAAAGGCAGTGCAGGCGATTTAAGCACGGTACTTCGTATTGCAATTACAGGCAGACGCAACACTCCCGACCTATGCAGTATAATGCAGGTGCTTGGAAAAGAAGAATGTATAAAGCGTATAAATAATACCGTAAATTCACTTTAAGAGGTTATTTTAATGGACGAAAATATTATTTTAAATGAAGAAACAAAGCCGTCAAATTTTATACACGACTTTATTGATGAATATTCAAAGGACGGCGTTTACACCGATATTCAAACAAGATTTCCGCCTGAGCCTAACGGATATTTGCATATAGGTCACGCAAAGGCTATATGTATTGATTTCGGTACTGCACAAAAATACGGCGGTAAATGCAACCTGCGTCTTGATGATACTAACCCCACTAAAGAGGACGTTGAGTATGTTGACGCCATAAAGGAAGATATTGAGTGGCTCGGTTTTAAGTGGGATAACGTGTATTTTGCCTCCGATTACTTTGATTTTATTTACGAATGTGCAAAAAAACTGATTGATAAAGGTCTTGCATACGTTGACGAGTCAACCGCAGACGAAATACGTGATATGAGGGGTACTCTTACCGAAGCAGGAATTGAAAGTCCTTACAGGAACAGACCTATAGAGGAATCAAGAGAACTGTTTAAGAAGATGACCGACGGCGAGTTTGACGAGGGTAAAATGGTACTTCGTGCAAAAATTGATATGTCGTCTTCAAATCTTAATATGAGAGACCCTATAATCTACCGTATTTTAAAGGCACACCACCACAGAACGGGTGACAAATGGTGTGTTTATCCTATGTATGACTTTGCACACCCGTTAAGCGACGCAAAAGAGGGGGTTACACATTCCCTTTGTTCTTTGGAATTTGAAAATCACAGACCGCTTTACAATTGGGTGCTTGAGGCGTGTGAAATCAAAAATCCGCCGAGACAGATAGAGTTTGCACGTATGAACGTAAACTATACGCTCACAAGCAAACGTAAATGTTTAAAACTTGTAAATGACGGTCTTGTAAGCGGTTGGGACGACCCGAGAATGGCTACTATTTGCGGTATGCGAAGACGTGGTTATCCCTCGCAGGCGGTAAGGGCATTTGTTGATAAAATAGGTGTATCAAAGGCTTACAGCGTTATTGACTATGCGTTACTTGAATCATGTGTAAGAGATTACCTTAACGAAAACGCCGACAGGGCTATGGCTGTTCTTAAACCGCTTAAGGTTATAATAGATAACTACCCTGAAAATAAGACTGAAAATATTGAGGTTGAAATCAACCCCAACAAACCCGAACTCGGAAAACGCTCTGTTACGTTTTCCCGTGAGATTTACATTGAGCAGGACGATTTTATGCTTAATCCCGTCGGCAAATATTTTAGACTTTGTCCGCAAAAGGAAGTAAGGCTTAAGGGTGCATACTATATTAAATATGCGTCCCACGAAGAAGACGGAAACGGCAATATTACTGCGGTTCACTGCACCTATGACCCTGACAGTTTCGGCGGTGAAACACCGGACGGCAGAAAGGTAAAAGGTACGCTTCATTGGGTAAGTGCCGAAAACTGCACTGATGTTACGGTACGTCTTTATGACAGACTGTTTAACGTACCAAACCCGAGTGACGAGGAGGGCGTTTCTTCATTTGCGGATAACCTTAACCCCGAATCTTTAACCGTTCTTGAAAACTGTAAAATAGACGCTTCCCTATCAAACGTCAAAGCAGGCGACGTATTTCAATTTATGCGTCAGGGGTATTTTTGTGTTGATAAAGATTCAAATAGTGATAATATCGTATTTAACCGTACGGTAGCACTTAAAGATTCTTTCGGTAAAAAGTTATGATAAAAGTAAATGATGTTTTGTGCTTTTTAAGCGGTCTTTACCCGCTTGATACCGCACTTGATTTTGATAACGTGGGTTTGCTTGTAGGCGACGGCAACTGTGAAATTGATAAAGCACTTGTTTGTCTTGACTGCGATATAAACGCGATAAACGAAGCAAAAGAATTAGGCTGTAAGCTTATCATTACTCATCACCCCGTTATATTTAACGGGATAAAAACTTTGTATAAAGACAGTGTGGCTTACACCCTTGCAAGTGAAAATATATCGGTAATTTCTATGCATACTAATCTTGATGTCGGTAAAAACGGTGTAAATGACCAACTCTGCCGTATTTTAAATCTTAAAAAAATCAAAAAGTATAAAGCAGATGACGGATATATACTAAACGAGGGTATAACAGATTTTTTAAGTGCCGATGATTTGGCAAAAGATATCAAAAAACCTCTTGGCGGTATGGTAGAATATGTTGCAGGAAGCAAAC
>JAKSQC010000022.1 GCA_024404325.1 Clostridia bacterium | reverse complement strand
TTATAAAGACTTCCGTATTGTTTTATATCAATATACGAAAATTCCGCAGGGTTGCCGTCGCCGTCATACAATATCGTGGGACAACCGCCGTCGGCAATATATTTTATAAAATCACAAAGTACCCTTTTTAAATCTTGCTTTTCGGTCTGTGATACTAATACATCTTCACTGCATACACGGTATGCTATTTCTCTGCAAATAAGCGGCGACATACCGTCAAGCGTATTAAGTACCGCTTTAAACAGAGGTTGTTCATTACTACTTAAAATCTTTTCTGCAATTATATTTATATCCTCTTGTTTAGGGTTTATTTTTCCTAAAGAATCAGGATATTCATACCTTACACCCGGTTGAATTATTCTTTTTGCAGTTTCAATATCGCTTCGCTTTATTGCGTCTATTATCTTGCCATTTTCCCCTATAAGTATTATGTTACTCTGATTACCTATAAGTTCGCATATTATTTTAGGTCTTACCCTATCGCCCATTTCGTTTGAGGTTTCAAAGACAAATTCTATTATCCTGTCAAAGCCCCTACCGCGTACATCTACAAGCCTTGCAGACGAAAAATACTTTCTTGCAAGCATACAGAACATCGGCGGTTCTGCGGGATTTTCTGTTTTGTTTTCGGTAAAATGCACCCGTGCCGCACCCGACCTTGCAGACATAAAAAGTCTTTTTACAAAGCCTTTTTTACGTAGCAAAAATACCAACTCGTCTTTTGACGGCTGGTAAATTTTATCTATATGGCACTCTTTAGCCTGACTGAGTTCTTCAATGATTTTAGTAGTAAAACCGCCGTCAAACGCCATCGTTTTCCTCCAACATTTTGCCCAACCGATTTGTTATCTCACGGTAAAGGCGGTATTCGTTTTGCTTGGTGTTTACAAATTCAAGGCTTTTTTCGCATTCTTTTGCTATATCGTACTGTTTTTTTATGTATTCCCTGCCGTACTCACTGTCAGGAGTAATTTTACCTATCACGCGGTAAACACTGTCAATTTCATAAGCCTTTTGACAGTATCTTACCTGCATTACGGAATATATTTTCCCGTTTTCTTTAATGGGTATTTCCTTTTCAATTAAAAAACCGTTACTTGATAAAAATTCACGCAGTTTATCGGCAGAGGTCATAGGTTGAAGTAAAAGGGTAACAGAAGTGTCCTTTGCAAAAGCACAACGCGATATAATACCGCTTATTACCTCACCGCCCATACCGGCTATTATAATGACATCGGCTAAATCTCTGTTTACCCCGTCAAGACCGTCACATAAAACAAGATTTACGCCGTCTGCTCCGAGTTTTCTTATGTTTTCTCTTGCATTTTCTAACGGTTTTTCTCTTATGTCGGTAGCGGTAACACTCCTCATTTTCCCGCTAAGACAAAGTGCCGCCGGAAGGTAACCGTGGTCCGTTCCGACGTCACATACACTGCTTTTATCAGGTACAAGAGAATAAATTAAGGAAAGTCTTTCACTTAAATTTATCATTACTTATCAGCAAAATGCTCGTTAAGTTTTTTTACAAGTTCATCGCAGTCAGTCCCGTGAACGGCACACGCCTGCTCAATGCTCTCGCCCCTTGATGCAGGGCAACCAAGGCAGTGCATACCTATAGCTAAAAAATACTCTGCCGCACTGTTATCCATATCAAGAACTTCGCCTATAAGCATATCTTTAGTTATCTGCATAATTTATTTTCCTTTCAAATTTTACTAATATTATTAGAATAACTTTGTACCGTTATTCAAATCAATTCTCGTATGATTAAAAAACTTTCTGTTATCAAGTGCCCAAATACGCTGTGAAAAATCTTGCGGTGATACGCTACTTACGGCATCTCTCATTTCGTATACTCTTGAATCCATAAGGTCAAGTTCGCTTAGCAGTTCCGCCTCTATAAACATCGGTCTTACCGCCGCTCCGAATTCAGGCTCACCGTGATGAGATAAAATCATATGTTCTACAAGTATTGCTGTTTTCTCGCTTATACCAAGTTTCTTTGCATAAGCGTCTATTTTTGAAGCACCCATTGCAAGATGCCCTAAAAGATTACCCTCCACAGAGTAACTCTCTGCAAGTCCCGTTTCCGATACAACAAACTCATCAAGTTTTGATATATCGTGAAGTGTAGCACCTGCAATTAAAAGTTCTTTATCCACAAAAGTATATATCCCGCAGACCGCCTGTGCCAACCTGACAATTGAGAGCGTATGCATTAAAAGTCCGCCTCTTACCGCATGGTGCAGATGATACGCGGCAGGCCAGTATAAAAGTTTTAAACGGTTGTCACTTAATATAGTAGTAACAAGAAGTTTTAATTCTTCGTCCTTAAAACTTTCCGCAATATTCATAAGTTCGTCAAACATCTGCTCGGAAGAATAATCTGCCGAACGGACAAAGTCCTCTATATGAACATTATCCGCTTCATTCGTAATTCTTATTCTTTCTATTCTTAATTGGTCAGCACCGTTATACTGTGATACAGTACCCCTTACCTTTATAATATCGTTTGCCTTGTATTCACCGTGTTCTAACGCATCGTATCTCCAAAGTTTTCCGTTTATTTCACCGTCTGCATCACCTAAAGTAAAATCAAGATAGGTGTCACCCTTTGAAGACGTTTTTTGCTCAACACTTTTTACAAGCAGATATCCGTCTACTCTTCCGCTGTTGTCAACAGGTGTAAAATTCATAAGATTAACCCTTTATAATTATATTTTCGCGTGCAGGTCCGTTGCTTACCATAGTAATTTTAAAGCCTATTTCTTTTTCGATAAACTCTATATATTTACGGCAGTTTTCGGGAAGTTTATCATACTCTGTAATTCCCGAAATATCGCACTTCCAACCCTTTAGTGTTTCAAGTACGGGCTTCGCTTTTTCAAGTTTATTTGTAACGGGGAAGTCTTTTATAATTTTGCCGTCTATCTCGTAGCCTACGCAGACCTTTATTTCATCAAGATAACCGAGTGCATCAACAACCGTAAGCACCGCGTGCGTCGTACCCTGTACCTCGCAACCGTAACGTGTTGCAACGCAGTCAAACCAACCCATTCTTCTCGGTCTGCCCGTAGTGGCACCGTACTCACCGCCGTCACCGCCGTGGTCACGCATTGCCTTTGCCTCGTCACCGAATATCTCGCTTACAAATGCTCCTGCTCCGACGGCAGAAGAATATGCCTTAATTACCGTATATATTTCCTTTATTGAATAAGGAGGTAAACCTGTTCCTACCGCACCGTAAGCGGCTATCGTATTTGAAGACGTTACCATAGGATAAATGCCGTGGTCGGTATCTTTAAGCGTACCTAACTGTCCTTCAAGAAGAATTGTTTTGCCCACCTTCTCCGCTTCGTAAACAAGTTTTCTTACGTCGCCTACAAACGGTGCTATGCCGTCCCTCCACGACATCATTTTATCAAACAACTCGTCCGCATCAATTTTAGGTTTATGGTAAAGGTTTTCAATCATTATGTTTTTAACTTCAAGCACACGTGCTATCTTCTCTTTAAGTGCTTCTTCGTCAAAAAGTTCGCATACCTGAAAACCTATTTTTGCATACTTATCGGAATAAAAAGGTGCTATTCCCGATTTGGTAGAACCGAAACTTGCCTTACCTAATCTTTCTTCCTCATATACGTCAAACAAAACGTGATACGGCATTACCATCTGGCAACGCTCGGAAATCATAAGATTCGGTGCAGGAACACCGCGGGAAACAACCTCGTTATATTCCTTTAAAAGTTTGTCAACATCAAGAGCCACGCCGTTTCCTATACAGTTTATTACACCGTCGTTAAAAACACCTGACGGAAGTGTATGCAAAGCAAATTTGCCGTACTTGTTTTTTATTGTATGACCTGCATTTGCACCGCCCTGAAATCTTACAACTATATCGGCATCTCCTGCGAGCATATCGGTAATTTTACCCTTACCTTCGTCGCCCCAGTTAGCACCAACGACCGCTTTAACCATAAACAATTACCCCAATCAAGATAAAAATAAACAAAATTACAATTTATTATACAACAAACCTACCGTCTTTGCAAGGTTTTAACCAAAGAAATTTAACAGAGTTCGGTTGCCTTTAACCGCAAAGTAAAGCGGTATACCCAAAGCAAGGCAGACCGTAAGTTCGCCTAAAGCAACCCAAAGTGCCGAAATTATGAAACTCACTGCCGACGCCTCTCCTTCAGTAAAGAAAAACGCTATTTCGGCACCAACTATCAAAGCGTTTACAATAACGGGTGCTAAAACAGATAAAAACGGAATTCCGAAAAATTTTATTTTTCTTAAATAATAAGTCAGCAGTGAAGATATAAGGGTGGCAAGAGTACCGAAAACCATATCAATAGGATTAAAAGACGCTATATTTGAAATAAAGCAACCTATAGTAAGAGCGGGAATGGACACCGTACCGAATACGGGAAGTACGGTAAGAGCCTCGGATATACGAAACTGCACACCCCCATAAGCAAGACCGAAAAGGTTGCTGAAAAAGGTAAGTCCGACATAACAGGCGGATATAACCGCACCTGATACTATGTATTTGATATTTCTTTTAGCACTCACTTTTCGTTCTCCTGAAGTTTTTTATAGTACGACACCGCCAAAGCGTCACAACGCTCGTTTTCTTTATGCCCTGCGTGTCCCTTTACCCATTCTATATCAACGGTATGAACTTCGAGTAAATCTAAAAGTTCTTGCCAAAGTTCTGTATTAAGTGCAGGCTTTTTATCCGCCTTTTTCCAACCGTTTTGCTGCCACGATTTTGCCCAGCCTTTTGAAATACCGTCGGAAACATACTTTGAATCGGTGACTATATGTACCCTGCACGGCTCTTTTAAAGCAGAAAGTCCTTTTATAACCGCCGTAAGTTCCATACGGTTATTTGTGGTGTTTTTTTCTCCTCCGCAAAACTCTTTTTCGTGATTGCCGTAACGGAGTATCGCACCCCAACCGCCGGCACCGGGATTGCCCGAACACGCACCGTCGGTAAATAACTCAACGTATTTTTGCATATATTATCAGTACCTCCGATAACTGCCTACAACCTTACCCAATATGTAAGGCTTCTTAGGATATATAGGTGAAAAATCGGGGTTTTCGGGCATAAACACAACACTTTTGTCACTTTTTATCAAAAGACGTTTTACCGTAGCACTGTCGCCGTCCATACCGATTATGATATCTCCGCTTTTACAGGGTGCATTTTTATCCGCTACCACTATGTCCCCGTCAAGTATGCCTGCGTCCCTCATACTAAGCCCCACTACTTTCAGTGCAAAAAGTCCCTCTGCATCTTTTGCAGGATAGGGTATGTAGTCCTCTATCTGCTCGACGGCAAGTATCGGCGTTCCTGCCGTAACCCTGCCGATAAGCGGTACCATAGAGGAATCGTATTCGTTTTCAAGACGTATTGCCCTTGAATACCTTGCATCCCTTACGATATAATGCTCGGTTTCGAGTACATTTAAAATTCCGTGTACGGTAGATGTAGACTTAATACCCGTAGCATCGCAAATCTCCCTTACCGTAGGCGGAATACCCGAAGAAAGTTTTTTTACAAGAAATCTGTAAACGTCCTCCTGCTTTTGTGTAAGCGGTTTTTTTGACATAGTGCCACCCCTTGCGAACATTTATTCGTTTTTATTATAGCATCTATGTCCGCCACTTTCAAGACCTACTTTTCGTAAAAAATATTTCCTTAATACCGAGTATTATTAAAAACGCACCGAAAACGTAAGCCGTAAAATCTCCGCCTATAAAATTTGTTACCGTTATTCCGAGAACTGCACCGATAAGTCCGCCTAACGCTATAGGCAGTGTTATTTTCCACTTGATTTTTTTCTTTACCGCATAAATAATCACCGCTATAAGACCTATCGGAATAAAAAACAAAAGATTTATACCCTGTGCTTCGAGCTGAGGAGTTTTTGTAAATACGGTAAGATAAATAATGAGTACCGCACCTCCGCCTAAACCCATAGCACCTATTATACCCGATAAAAGCCCTGCTATCAGGGCAATAACATTCACTTTAAAAGCAGGCGTATGCCTGCGTATACCATAAACCCGCCGAATATCCTTTTAAGCCATACGGGTGATATTTTTCTTATTATCACAGTACCCAAAAGCGAGCCTATTATACCCGTGGGAATAAAACTGTAGCTTTGTGAAATATCAACGTAGTCCTTAATAAGATACAACACCGCACTTAAAACGGTTATCGGCAAAATTACCGCTACGGCGTTTGCGTGTGCATTTTTTTGGTCAAGTCCCAATTTTTTAAGCAGAGGTACCGCTATCATTCCACCGCCTGCACCGAACATTCCGTTTACAACTCCTACTGCCGTACCGAAACCCATAGCGGTAAGTGTTTTTTTAGTTTTCTTTTTCATTTCATCACCGAATATTTTTTATTATTTATTATTCTTAGTAATTTTTATTAAAAAAACACTTCTAATTCATAGCAAAATTTGGTATAATAAAAATTAACTGATTGAGGTGATACTCGTTGAATATCATAATTGACGGATTAAATATTGAATATCAGGACGTAGGAAGCGGTATACCCGTGCTTCTGCTTCACGGCTGGGGTTCTTCTTTTGACGTTTATAAAGGCGTTACAAACGCACTTATAGACCGTTGCAGATTGGTTGCCGTAAATTTCCCCGGTTGCGGTAACAGTGAGGTTATGAAAAGTGCTTGGACACTTGATGACTACTGTGATTTTACGGTAAAATTCATTAAAGCGGTAGGACTTGAAAATCCGATTTTGATAGGTCATTCTCACGGCGGAAGGGTTATTTTAAAACTTACCGCAAGCGGTACTGTAAACCCGCCAAAAATAGTTCTGCTTGATTCTGCGGGACTTATCCCTAAAAAAAGTTTTGCACAAAAATCAAAAGCAAGGCATTTTAAGGAAATAAAAGCCGTTTTAAGTCTGCCTTTAATAAAGAATTTTTCCGCACCGCTACTTGATAAAGCACGAAAGCATTACGGCTCTGCCGATTATAACTCGGCACCGCCTGTTTTAAGACAAACGCTTGTATCTCTTGTCAACACCGATTTAAGAGATATTTTACCGAATATTAAATGTCCTTCACTGCTTATTTGGGGAGAAAATGACACCGCAACCCCGATAGAGGACGCTAAAATGATAGAAAGCCTTATCCCCGATGCAGGACTTTGCGTTATAAAAGGTACAGGACATTATTCATTTTGTGAAAAGCCGTACGAAGCGAACGCCATTCTTCGCAGTTTTATAAATTAGAAAGAGGACTTATATATGTTTTTGATTGTAGCACTCATATTGATTTTTATACCTTTTTTGACTACGGTTTCTGCTTTTTTCTCGTTTTATAAACAATTTCAGATGTTACAGCAAAATTCTTACTATCCGTCAAGATATTTCAAATGGCTGAAGGAAAACTATGTACCCCAACTTGCTTTACTTGCGATAGTTTGGTGTTTAATTGCCTCACTTAAATTTTCGCCACTTGTATTCCCGCTTGCAATTTCGGTTGTCTTGCTCGTTGTGAGAATAATTCTGTTTGCAAGATGCAAAAAAAAGTCAATAAAAAAACTTGTTTTTACCAACCGTGTAAAAAGACTTTATGCCGTTGCTACCGTTATCTTTATCGCACTTATTTGCCTGCTTTTTTTCGGAAAAGATATGGTAAGCGAGATATCGTTTGTGCTATTAACTATGTTTTCGGTTGTAAGTCCGCTTACGGTGTTTGTAATTTGGGCTGTTACCTATCCAATAGAAAAAGCGGTATCAAGATGGTATGTAAACGATGCAAAGAAAATTTTAAGGGAACATAAAAATTTAACCGTAATAGGAATTACGGGCAGTTACGGAAAAACAACCACAAAATTTATTCTAAACAGAATTTTAAGCGAAAAATACAATACCGTTTGCACACCGCAAAGTTTTAATACGCCTATGGGTGTGGTAAGGACGGTAAGGGAGAGTATAAAACCGAATACGCAGATTTTCATTTGCGAAATGGGTGCTAAAAATATTGGCGATATAAAAGAGATATGCGATATTGCACACCCGAAATACGGAATTATAACCTCGGTAGGAAAGCAACATCTTGAAACCTTTAAAACGGAGGATAACGTTTTTAAAACAAAGTTTGAACTTGCAGACGAGGTATCAAAAAACGGCGGTGTTTGTTTTGTAAACCTTGACAGCGATGGTATAAACGCAAGAATTACGCAAAGAAACGATGTTGTAACATTCGGCGATAACACCGACTATAAAGCGGAAAATATGAAATTCGGTGCGGACGGCTCTACCTTTGACCTTGTATTAAAGGGAGAAAAAATAACCGTTACAACAAAACTTCTCGGTAAACACAGTGTGTCAGATATTTTAGCGGCGTGTACCGTTGCCCATATTTTAGGCGTATCACCTGACGATATAAGATTTGCAGTAGGCTCTCTTAAAGCTACCGAACACAGACTCGAATTAAAACCCTTTAAAAACGGCTCACTTCTTATAGACGATGCTTATAACTCAAACCCTGAGGGTTGCCTTGAAGCGGTAAAAGTTTTATCGTCATTCGGCGGAATGAAAAAGGTTATCATTACACCCGGTCTTATAGAACTGGGGGAAAGGGAATATGAAAGCAATTATGAATTAGGTCTTGCGGCGGCAAAGTATTGTGATATAATAATACTCGTCGGCAAAAACCGTTCAAAACCTATGCGTGACGCAATATCAACTACCGATTTTGATAAAAATAATGTCTATGTTGTGTCAAGTTTTAAAGAGGGTATGGAAATATATCTTCCGCTTGCCGATAAAAACAGCGTACTTTTAATCGAAAACGATTTACCCGATAATTATCTTAATTAGTGAGGTCTTGATTTATGAAAACAAACATTGCAGTATTCTTCGGTTGCCGTTCGGTTGAACACGAGGTGTCGATAATATCGGCAGTTCAGGCTATGCGGGCAATAAACCGAGAAAAGTATGACGTAACACCTGTATACGTTGCAAAAGACGGCATTATGTATACGGGAGAAAAACTTTTCGATATTGAAAATTACAGAGATTTACCGAAACTTTTAGCAGACTGCGAAAAAATAACTTTTATTAAAAATGAGAAAGGTGTAAGTTTGCATTATCTAAGTAAAGGTTTGTTTTCAAAGAAAAAAGATACCGAAATAGACCTTGCGTTTCCTATTGTTCACGGTACAAACTGTGAGGACGGTACGATATCGGGTTACCTTGAATTTTTAGGACTTCCCTATATCGGTTGCGACATACTCTCCGCAGCAGTAGGTATGGATAAAGCCGTTTTTAAAGACGTACTTAAAAGTGCGGGACTTCCCGTTCTCGACTGCGTAAAATTCCGTGCAAGAAAATACCGTACCGATAAACAGAACATAATAGACGAAATAAAAGAAAAAATAGGTTTTCCGCTTATAATAAAACCTGTAAATTTAGGCTCAAGTGTGGGAATATCAAAGGTAAATGATGAAAGCGAACTTGATGAGGCGATAAACCTCGCAATATCCTTTGCCGACCTGATACTTGCCGAAAAGGCGGTAACAGATTTAAGGGAGATAAACTGTTCTGTTTTAGGCGACGCCGATAACTGTACTGCAAGCGTATGCGAAGAACCGTTTATGCACGATGAAATACTGTCATATAAGGATAAATACTTAGGCGGCGGAAAAAATGACGGTCCGAGCAAGGGTATGGCATCTTTAGGCAGAAAAATCCCCGCCGATTTAAGTAAGGAAAAATCGGACGAAATAAGAGACCTCTCCTGCCGTATATTTAAGGCTTTAGGGGCAAGCGGCGTTGTAAGAATAGACTATTTGCTTGATACAAAAACAGACACCGTTTACGCAAATGAAATAAACACTATCCCCGGTTCTCTTGCGTTTTATCTTTGGGAGGCTACCGACCTTAAATATACCGATATGATAGACCGCCTTGTTGAAACGGCATTCAAACGTGCAAGAAACCGCGAAAATCTCACGTTTACGATTGATACTAACATTCTGTCAGGCGTATCATTCGGAAGTAAAGGTGTAAAGGGAGCAAAGATATAAATGACAAATCTTTTAATAAGATTGTTTATAAAAAGTAAAGACACAAAATCAAAAGAAGTAAGAGAAAAAACGGGAAGTCTTGGAAGTATAGTCGGAATTTTATGTAATATACTTTTATGCGTTATTAAAATTTCTATAGGTCTTATAACGGCAAGTATATCAATAGTAGCCGACGGTCTTAACAACCTTTCGGATATGGGTTCTTCGGTTATCACTATGATAGGTTTTAAACTTTCCGGCAAACCTGCCGACAGCGACCACCCGTTCGGACACGGAAGAATAGAGTATATATCGGCATTTGTGGTATCAATGCTTATACTTCTTGTCGGTATAGAATTGATAATAAGTTCAATAAAAGCACTTATAGCAGGGGAAAAAGCCCCGCAGTATACCTATATTTCTTTAGCAGTGCTTGTTATTTCCATACTCGTAAAACTGTGGATGTTTTTATTCAACAGAAAACTCGGTAAGATGATAGAGTCGTCTGCCCTGCTTGCCACCGCAAGCGACAGTTTAAATGACTGTATTTCAACGGGTGCTATCTTAATTGCGGCTATTGTTACAATGATATTTACAATACCCTTTAACCTTGACGCGGTTATGGCAATAGGCGTAGGTCTGTTTATTATTTATTCGGGAATTACGTCGGCAAAAGATACGCTTGACGAAATTTTAGGCGGTCCGCCTGAGCCTCAACTGATAAAAGATATTGAAAAGGCCGTAATGGCATTTGACGGATTTTTAGGTGTTCATGACCTAATCGTTCATAACTACGGTCCGGGCAGACAATTTGCCTCGGTACACGTAGAAGTACCGCAGGACGTAGACATAGTAGCCTGTCACGAAAAGATAGATTTGTGTGAAAAGGTTGTATGCGAGAAAACAGGGGTAAGCCTTGTAATTCATATGGACCCGATAGACGTAAATGACAGTTCGGTAACCGATGCAAAAGAAAAAATGATTAAAGTTATTAAGGATATTGACCAACGTCTTACACTTCACGATTTCAGAATGACACCACACTCAACCTTAAGAACTAACCTTATATTTGACGTGGTAATGCCGTCAGGTATGAAGATGAGCGAAACCGAACTCAATGAGATAATACTGAAAAAAGCAAAGGAAATAGACGAAAGTTACTGTTGCGTAATAACCTTTGACAGAGATTTCACGGGGAAATAGTTTTAGTAGGGGCGGATGCCCACATCCGCCCGTTTGTAGTTTTTAGAAAATGCCTTTCCTGATATTTTCAGGAAAGGCATAAATTTTATCACTCAATATAATATTTGTCTTCTGACCATTTTAAAGGGTTGTTTTCAATATATTCCCATATCCTTAAATAATCATTTTCATCACGGATAATATGGTCATAAAATGAGCGTTGGAAAATTGATTTTCCAATTGATTTTGTTGTCAAAATTTTAAATGATTTGATTTTTTGGGAAACCGTAGGGGACGATGCCCACATCGTCCCGTTTTCATTTTTAATAATCAAATGAATATGGTTGGGCATTACAACGTATTTATCAATACCTTTTATTGATAAAATGTATTTTTCAACAATTTTGCCGTATTTTGTCGGGACGATGTGGGCATCGTCCCCTACGATATCGCACAATAATTTTTGCTTATTATTCGTACATATTGTTATAAAATAATATCCGTCGGTACTGTAATCAAAATTTTTTAATCGGTTTGCTTTTCTATTCAGTAAAACCATTTTATAATTCGATTTTTCCGTGTTCCTTTTCATATTTCTCAATCAGGTCTCTTATTAAAACTAAAATTTGACTATTCGCCGAACGTCCCTCATAATCTGAAATTACGTGCAATTTATTTAACATTTCATCTTCAATACGAATGGATAAACTTTTTATAGCCATATAATTACCTCATTTTTGTTTCCCGTTATCATCGAAATTACGTTTAAGTGCCGTTTCAACAGGAAAAATTGAACCTACTAAAACCGCCATTTGTATAAATTCTATAATAAGTGACGCATTTTCCGCCCTTTGCAAACCAACAAATGAAAGCAGTATTTGAATTATCACAGATACAAAAAGCATAACAAGTCCGATTTTAAACCAAAGCCGTCCGCAAACCTTGTGTGCAAACAACCACGTGTCCATATTTTTTGTAGACCTTGCGGTTCTGTATCCTATTAACCCGTTTATCTCCTTTGGCGGGTGCTTATACATCATATAACCCGCAATTATCATTAAAATGGGTATAAAAATATTAAAAAAGCACATAGTTATTGAAAAACTCATAATTTCTTCACCTATAAAAACTATTCCGCCTGTTCTTTCATAGCGTTTAACTTCTCAATACAGTTTACACATACGGAATATCCGCCAAACTCAACACTGTCGGCAAGGCTGTCGCAAAAAATACAGGTAGGACGGTATTTTTTAAGAACTACCTTATCGTCCTCCATATAAATTTCAAAACTGTCAACATCGTTTTCCACACCTAATTGGTTTCTTATCTCTTTTGGTATTACAACGCGTCCCATTTTATCGACTGCTCGTATCATTCCGGTAGACTTCATAAAATATCACTCCTTATTATGTATTCTATCACAAATGCTTTTAAATGTCAAATAATGTCATAATTTTAGGTGCTATAAAAAATACTTGCAAATACTTGAAAGTAGTGTTATTATAATAAGGTATAAATACGATGACAAAGAAAAGTAGAGTTGTGCAGAACTTTAAGAGAGGACGCATCAAGGCTGTAAGTGTGTCTAATGTTTCGGCAACTTGAAGTTCACTTTAGAGTAGCATTGCCCAAAGCGGTATACCGCAAGTAAGCATTGACGGCAGGCACCGTTATAAGCCGTGAGAGTGTTTGCTCTTTGAGCGAGAATTACGGGTGGTACCGCGGAGTTTTTTAAATTTTAAAACTTCGTCCTGTTTGGACGGGGTTTATTTTTATACCCTTTTAGGAGGTAAACGTATGAAACAACAACTTGAAACAATCAAGGAAACAGCAAAAAAAGCAATACTTGAGTGTGAAAATGAACGTGCAATTGAGGAAATCAGGGTTAAGTATTTAGGCAAAAAAGGTGAACTTACGGCAATATTAAAACAGATGGGTTCGCTATCCGCCGAAGAAAGGCCCGTAATGGGACAGTTAGTAAATGAAGCTAAACAGAAATTAGAGGAACTCATTTCACAAAAGAGTAATGAATTAAAAGCAAAGGCTACCGAATTAAAGTTAAAGGCGGAAACGGTAGATATCACAATGCCTGCAAAGGTTAAAAAGCAGGGTAAACTTCATCCGCTTAACACCGTGCTTAACGATATGATTGATATTTTTCAGTCTATGGGGTTTGACGTGTTAGACGGTCCTGAGGTTGAAACCGACCACTACAATTTTGAATGTCTTAACGTCCCTGCCGACCACCCTGCAAGAGATATGCAGGACACCTTTTATTTAGGTGAAAATCTGCTTTTGCGTACGCAGACTTCTGCCGCACAGATACGCACTATGGAAACGAGAAAACCACCGATAAGGGTTATATGTCCGGGCAGAGTTTTCAGGGCTGATGAGGTTGACGCTACGCACTCTCCCGTATTCCATCAAATAGAGGGACTTGTAGTTGATAAGGGTATTACAATGTGCGACTTAAAAGGCGTGCTTGAGCAGTTTGCAAGGGAAATATACGGACCTGACACAAAGGTTAAATTCAGACCGTCATTCTTCCCGTTTACAGAGCCGTCGGTTGAAGTCGACGTCACCTGTTCAAAGTGTAGCGGCGGCGGTTGCAGGGTATGTAAAGGAAGCGGTTGGATAGAAATATTGGGTGCGGGAATGGTACACCCCAATGTACTTCGCAGTTGCGGTATCGACCCTGACGTTTACAGCGGTTTTGCGTTTGGTATAGGTCTTGACCGTCTTACCACAACGCGTTACAAAATAAGTGACATACGTCTTCTTTTCGAGAATGACAAGCGTTTCTTAGAACAGTTTTAAGGGGGCGACAGTAAATGAAAATTTCACTTAATCAGTTAAAAACTTATGTTGATATAAACGTACCCGCAGAGGAACTTTGCGACCGTATGGTTATGGCAGGGTTTGAAGTAGAGAGCATTGAAAAACAAGGCGATAATCTTGTAAATGTTGTTGCGGCGAGAATAAAGAAGATTACAAAACACGAAAACAGCGACCATTTGCAGATTTGCCAGATGGATATAGGTAAAGACGAACTTGTGCAGATAGTAACGGGTGCACAAAACGTAAAAGAGGGCGACCTTGTACCTGCCGCACTTGACAACAGTATACTTCCAAACGGTGCACACATTAAAGCGGGTAAACTTCGCGGTGTTGACTCAAACGGTATGCTATGTTCAGGCGAGGAATTGTGCCTTACCGAAGCAGACTATGAGGGTGCTTCGGTTTACGGTATACTTATACTTAAAGACGAGTATGCAGAGGGTACGGATATGCGTGAGGTTTTAGGTCTTGACGATTATATTATAGATTTTAAGATTACCGCCAACCGTCCCGACTGTAACTGTTTTTTAGGCGTTGCTAAAGAAATTTCGGTTGTTTTGGGAACAGAATTTAAACAGCCTGTACCGCAGTTTAAAACGAGCGGTGGGAATATTGCAGATTTTATAGACGTAAAGGTTGAAAACTATGACCTTTGTCCGAGATATATAGGCAGGGTTGTTAAAAATTTACGCATAAAGCAGTCACCTGTTTGGATGCAAAAGGCTATAATCGCGTCTGGTATGCGTCCTATAAATAACATAGTTGACATTACAAACTTTGTTATGCTTGAAACGGGACAGCCTATGCACGCGTTTAACTACAAAGAACTTGCAGACAAAAAAATAATAGTCAGAAACGCAAAAAAAGGCGAAAAGATAACCACAATTGACGGAAAAGACTATGAATTAAACGAAAATATGCTTGTAATAGCAGACGGCGAAAAGCCCTCGTGTCTTGCAGGTATAATGGGCGGTAAGGAAAGCGAAATAGAGGACGATACAAAAGATTTATTCCTCGAATCTGCTAAATTCCGCCGTGACAATATCCGTCACACAGGGCGTACTTTGGGTATTAGAACAGAGGCAAGCGGAAGATACGAGCGTGGCGTTGACATATTAAATGTTGAATACGCTATGAACCGTGCATTACAACTTATCTGCGAACTTGATGCAGGAGATATAATAGACGGTGTTATCGACCGCAATGACGGTCTGCCGAAAGATAAAATCTTAACGGTTGAAACGGCAAAAATACTTGAACTTTTAGGTGTTGATATTCCTGAAGAAACGGTTGTGTCTATTCTTAACAGTTTAGGTCTTGAAACGGTTGTAAATAGCGGTGTGCTTACAGTTAAAGTGCCGTCAATAAGGGACGATATTGAGGGCAGAGCCGACCTTGCGGAAGAAGTTATGAGAATTTACGGTTATGACCATATAGTAGGAACCCCGATGAGGGGCGAAGTAATAAGAGGCACTAAACTGCCCGAACGCATAAAGAGTGACAAAATAAAGTCGCTTATGTGCGGTATGGGTGCGTATGAAATTACCACCTATTCATTTATTTCTTCATCTGCCATTGATACACTTATGCTTGATAAGGACGATGAAAGAAGAAACGCAATTCGTCTTATTAACCCGCTTGGCGACGAGTATTCAACGCTAAGAACACAACTTACAACGAGTATGCTTACGGTACTATCTACAAATATAAACCGTAAAATCGAGGACGGCAGATTTTTTGAAATCAGCAAACGTTTTATACCTAAATCACTGCCTATTGACTGTCAGCCCGACGAACTTCCTCAAATGTCGATAGGAATTTACGGAAAAGATGAAGATTTCTTTACTCTTAAGGGAATAATAGAAGAGGTTATGAAACTGTTTGGTGCACATACGCAGTATGAAAGAAGCAGTGAACCGTATCTTCACCCGGGCAGACAGGCACTTGTAAAGGCAAATAACAAGCCTGTTGCCGTATTCGGCGAGGTACATCCGCAGGTTGCAAGTGCCTATGACATTGAGCAACGCGTATACGTTGCCGAAATAGACTTAAATGTTCTTTACGGTATAGAAAAGCGTAAAACGGTATATAAACCGTTGCCGAAATTCCCCGCAGTAGAGCGTGATTTTGCTATGCTTTGCGATGCCGATATACCGATTGGCGACCTTGAAAAAGCAATAGTAAGCGGCAGCGGCAGACTGCTTGAAAAGGTTAAACTTTTCGACGTATATTCAGGCTCTCAAATACCCGACGGTAAAAAGAGTGTTGCGTTCAGCGTTTGGCTTCGTTCATCTGAGGCTACTCTTTCAGACGAACAAATTGACGGCGTTTGTGATAAGATAATCAAAAATCTTCAAAAGATAGGTGCCGTTCTTAGAAAATAATACTTGCACTTTTTAAAAAAGCGTTATACAATATAACTTAAAGAGGTGTTATTTATGAATGATAAGACTATGACGTTTTCCATCGGCGACCAGACCGAGCAGGAAATAAGAAAAATACTTACAGAGGTTTACGATGCTTTAAAGGAAAAGGGGTATAATCCCATAAACCAGATAGTAGGCTACATTCTGTCAGAAGACCCCACCTATATAACAACACATAATAACGCCAGAAATCTCATCAGAAGAATTGACCGCGATACTCTTTTACAGTCGCTTGTGAAGTATTATCTTACTGCATAAAAATAAAAAAATTTCAAAGAGCATACTATACCGTTTTTGATATAGTATGCTCTTTTGTTAAAGCAACAAAAAAGTTTGTAAGATATGATGAAATTTAAGCAAAATTTTGCCCACTTTTTGAGGAAAATTTTTTGGATTTTATTTTACATAATTTTGTATTCATTTTACAATTGCATATAAAAGTTTTCCACTTACTAACCGACTTATCCACCGATTTTCGGGCGAAAAGTGGCGAAAAACGGCTTGTACAACCCCTAAAGCGGTTGATTACGCAGTGGATAAGTAGTATAAGTGTTTAGGTTATTTTAGTTTACATAACAACAAAAAATGCAGAAAATTTTAAAATTTGTAACCGAATTGTAACTTGATTTTTAAAGCAGTATATACATCAGTGAAAAAAGCAGATATTTATCGCTTTTTTCACTGTATAGTATTAAAATCAGTGCTAAAATAACAAGTGCATCGGGGTCTTTTATATATTTGCCGATAACGGGTAAATCACTAACGGTATTTTGTGTTTTGCTACTGTCGTTTTCCCGTATAGGCTCTCTTTCTTCCTTACCGCCGTTTGGCATCTTTACAAATGACGGTGCAGGCGGCATATTATGAGGTTCATTTATAAACTGTGAGCGTTTTTGCATTTCTTTCATACGTTCCAACGCCCTTTGCTGTTCCCTCATAAATTCGCTTTGACTCATTTGTGCCATTGTTTTTCACCCCGAAATTCACAAATTAAAAATACCGCTCTCTTTTAAAAAAGGTAAAATTTCAATAAGTTTTAAAATTTTAATTGCAGTATCTACCTTTTCCCTCTTAGGTTCGCTTAAATTTGGTTTTAAAGCAAGCAACAAAGCGGTGCGATTATTATTTCCTGCTGATTTTAAGTGAGATAATATCTGCATGATTTTTTGCATATCTTTAATATCCGGCATACCATCGCCTTGCAACATAGTAGTTATATCGCTTTGATTTTTCACAGGCTCGTTTTCCTGCGGTTGTGCAAGTAAACTTTCCGCCATTTTCTTAACCCTGCCCATACTTTCAGGGTCGTTGAGTATCTCCGCAAGTTTACTGCTTAACTCATCCATTTTGTTTACCGTCATTCATTAAAATATTTAAAAGTTGCTTTGCGGTGTCGCTTGAGAGCATCTGCTTTGCCTTTGCAGGATTGTTAAGTGCCTCTGTAAGTTTTTGTCTTTCTTCTGCCGACAGCCCCGAAAGCAGTGCAGACGTATCCCCTTTTACCGCCGAGTTTACGGCGTTTTTATTTATTTTTCCGCCCGACGAAGAAACGATACTGTCTATAAGTTTTTGTTTGTTTATATTATTATTGTTCATACGTATCCCCTCCTTTTTATACTATGAAATAAAAATTATATATATGAGGTATAACCAATGAGAATAATTGTAATTTCCGATTCTCACAAAAAAGGTGCTGTGGTAGACAGAATAATACGTTCAAACCCCGATGCAAAACATGTTTTCTTTTTGGGCGATATAACAAGTGATATAGAAGATTTTGTCTATGAGTATACCGACCGCATTTTTCACATAGTAAGGGGCAACTGTGACGGTTTTTGCGAATATCCGCTTTACGATATCGTAAAAGTGGAAAATATTGATATACTCTATACCCACGGTCATTCTTTTAACGTAAAATACGGTACAGATAGGCTTTACCAATTTGCAAAAAACAGCGGTTGCAGTATAGCACTCTACGGTCATACCCACAAGCCTTGTATATTATATGCAGACGGTGTGCATATTGTAAATCCCGGTTCGTGTTCATGTTCAAGAGACGGTGCTGATACCTATGCCGTAATTGACATCTTAAAAAACGGAATACTGCCTCAAATAAAAAAAGTATAATAGTTTTAAGAAAATACTTGTAATAGTTTCAAAATATGTTAAAATATAATATGTAAATTTTTTAAAAGGAAGTATATAAAAATGGCAAATGAAGTTTTAGTAGAAGTTTCGGCACGTCACGTGCATGTTACGAGAGAGGCACTTGATATTCTTTACGGCAAGGGTTATGAACTTACCAACAAAAAAGACCTTTCCCAACCCGGTCAGTTTTTGTGTAATGAAAAGGTAGAGGTTGTAGGTCCCAAATCATCTTTAAAGGCTTCTATTCTCGGACCTTGCAGAAAAGATAATCAGGTTGAACTTTCTCTTACGGACGCACGTTCAATAGGCGTTACGGCAATAGTTCGTGAATCGGGAGATATAGAGGGTACACAGGGCTGTAAAATCGTAGGGCCTTGCGGAGAAATAGAAATTTCAAAGGGTGTTATTGCCGCAAAGCGTCATATACATATGACAGTAGCCCAGAGCAAAGAAATGGGCTTTGAGGATAAGCAGATAGTAAGCGTAAAAATACCTACCGAGGGCAGAGCACTTATTTTTGACGATGTTGTAGTCCGTGTAAGCGATAACTATGCACTTGCTATGCACATTGATACCGACGAAGCAAACGCCGCATCAGTTCCGGGCAGTTGTACGGGTGAAATTCTTGGATAAGCCTTTAGGACTTTATCTGCACATACCTTTTTGTGCAAAAAAATGTGCCTATTGTGACTTTTATTCTGCCTGTGTAACAGACACTATGCAGGATAAATATGTTAGGGCACTGATTGGTGAGATTAAAAAATGGGGCGGGCTTGTTGACCGTCCCATTGATACTATATATATAGGCGGAGGTACGCCGTCTGTCTTAGGGGAAAGAATTAAGCAGATAATTTTAAGCGTTAAAGAAAACTTTAAAGTTTTTGAGGATGCTGAAATTACCGCCGAAGTAAACCCATCTTCTGCAGTAGAAGGCTTTTTAATTTGTGCTAAAAGGTCGGGCGTAAACAGACTGTCGGTAGGAGTTCAAAGCGGAAATGATATAGAACTTAATGTACTTGGAAGAACCCATACCGCAAAGCAGTCTATGGATACGGTTAAGAAAGCAAGAAAATTAGGTTTTGATAATATTTCGCTTGATTTAATGATTTGTCTGCCAAACAGCAGTATAAAAACTCTCAAGGAAAATCTTGATTTTATTTGTTCTTTAAACCCTGAACACATATCTGCTTATATACTAAAAATCGAGCCTGACACAAAGTTTTCAAAACTTAAACTTAACTTGCCCGATGATGATATGCAGGCAGACCAGTATCTTTATATGTGTAATTATCTCAATGAAAAGGGATACTCGCATTACGAGATATCAAACTTTGCTAAAAAGGGCAGGGAGAGTAAACATAATTTAAAGTATTGGGAACAAAAAGAGTATATAGGAATAGGACCCTCGGCACATTCGTTTTTAGACGGAAAAAGATTTTTTTATGAAAGAGATTTAAAGGGTTTCATAGAAAATCCCACAATAAAAGATGACGGCACAGGCGGGGACAAACAGGAAGAAATAATGTTGAAGTTAAGGCTTAAAGAGGGTATAATTATAAAAAATGCAGACAAAAATTTATACCTTAATAAATTAAAAGATGCAGGATATATAAATATAAACAAAGACCGACTGTCGCTTACAGATAAGGGAATGTTGATGTCAAACAGTATTATAACAGAAATAACGGAGAGGATATTGTGAAGACTTATAAAATACATTTAATTCGCCACGGTATGACCGAAGCGAACATAAAGGGCATATATATAGGCAACAAAACCGATTTACCCCTTTGCTATGAGGGTGTAAGAGAACTTAAAAGTTTAAGGGAAACGGTAGATTACCCATATATCGAAAAACTGTATACAAGCCCTATGCTTCGCTGTAAACAAAGCGGTGCTATAATTTATTCGGGGTTTGAGCCAACCGTAATAGATGAATTTACCGAATACGATTTCGGCGACTTTGAGGGTAAAACGGCAGACCAACTTGAAATTATGCCTGAATATTTAAGCTGGACTTCGGGTAAAATCTCTTCCCCGCCAAACGGAGAAAGCAATACAAATTTTGTAAAGCGTTTGGCATTGGGGCTTAACAGAGTAGTACGGGATATGATGAATAACGACATTACAAGTTCTGCCGTTATAATGCACGGCGGTGCTATAATGATGTTGCTTGGTGCCTCGGCAGTACCGAGAAGACATACCGTAGAGGGGACAAGGGATAACGGCAGAGGATATTCGGTTATGATAA
>JAKSQC010000021.1 GCA_024404325.1 Clostridia bacterium | reverse complement strand
AAGTACCTTTTCAATTTTACCTATTATCATATAATGCAAATCATTATCATACCACTGCCCGAGCGGTTCTTTATCGGTAAAACATTCGCTTTCCATTTGCTGTACATACTGCTTTTTACAAATAAACACAAGTCTTGCCTGTTCAAAATAAGGTGCTTTATCAAATACGGGGGTAAGTCCGCAAAGTGCCGTTTTATCTACATCCCTGCCCGACTTTGAACCGCACACCTTATGAATATCTTTATTATCTCCATAAAAAGAAAGTGTAAAATAATCGTTATTGTTTATAAATTCAAGGGTGTATCTGTTTGGACGTATCAGTACTGCTACACCGTCACTTCCCCAAACTTCGCCCATAAATCCCCAGGACGCCGTCATCATATTATACTTCTTTTGGTCGCCTGCGGTTATAAGCATCCACTCGTCTGCTATATTTTTAATAAAATTTTCGTCTAAATCTTTCGGTTTTATTTCTGTAAACATATAGACCCTCCGCACCTTTTTACTTAATTATATGTTCTTTCGTTTATTTAATGACTCTTTCATAAGGTCATATACTTTATTACCTATTTCGCACGTGTTACTTTTTTTAAATTCTTCCGTCCCTATAACGTCTATTATATCAAGATATACGTCGGTTCTGCGTCTGAACATATTTTTAACTATTTGCGGTGTTCCGTATATCGTGCATACAACTATCGGCACATTTGCTTTAAAGGCTATTTTTAACGCTCCGTTTCTAAGCGGTTGCAGATTGCCGTCCTTACTTGTATACCCCTCGGGAAATATACCGACAGACGCAATGTCGTTTTTAATAAGCGATGCCGCTTTGACGATAGTCTTAACCGCTTCACGGTTATTTTCCCTATCTATCGGAAGACAGTTGAGTTTATGCATAAATTTCGCTATAAATCTTAAATCGGTATATACTTCCTTTTTTGCTATAAACCCAAGTTTTTCGTCCGGCAGTTCGTGTATTATTACAGCAGGGTCAAAATTGTGTATATGATTACACACAAGCAAAAATCTCGTATCGCTCGGCACTTTTTCTAAACCCTTTGAATGCACTTTAATTCTTGCCAATTTAAAAAGCAACGGCAATGTTGCGTTTGCAAGCACACGGTAAAACTTTGAAAAACGTCTGCCGTCTTTTTTTAGATTTACAAAAAGTACACATACAGATACAAATGCCAAATGCAATATAATAAATAAAACAACAAACAAAATGTAAAGTACGGGTATTAGCCACCAAGAACTGGGCTGTCTTAAAATATTATAAAAATTATTAAGAATAGGTATAAGTGCCGCCGAAGCAACAAGATAGAAGTAAATCACTTTTTTTACCCCTTTTGTTTAATTCTGTTTGCGTACTATTTTATATTCATCGTAAAAATCGTAATACGGACAGTTATAGGTCTGCGACATCAAAAAACGTTGCATTTCATCTTCGTCAAGTTGCATATCACAAAAATAGCAGTCGCTTTGTTCGTCATAAATATAGTTAGCACAACTTTCACAGTTGGAACTTTGTTTTTTCATTTAATCTTCAACCTCGTCATCTGTTCCCTCTGCGGGTTGTTGGGGCTCGGTATCTTCATCTTTGGGCTTTTCTTCCTCTTGCTTTTCATCTACGGTAGGGGTTTCCTCGGAACTTGACGGGATAGATGACGTATTATTACTTTCAGTGCTTGACGTTTGAGACTCAGACGGTGTTTCGGTTGTCTGCGATACAGTACTGCTCGATGTTGACGGCGTTACCCTTGAAACGGTACCACCGCCCGATGATGAACCGCGTTTTGCATACCAATCGTTTTTCTCGATACCGTTTGCTTCGACGTACTGCTCTAAGGTCATATCATCATAAATCATTGCGTGAATTACCTTTGACGCATAGTTAAGGTCATAGTATACAACAGAGCCAAACGAACCAGAAGGCGAATTCATTAAAAATTCGTTTTGCGGTATTCTTGCCTGTTCAAATGTGGGTGACTTAAGCAAGATATTAAATGCAAGGCTTATAATCTGACTGTACGAAAGCGACGTCTCACTACAGGGTATAAGTGCCTTTGCAAGTTTTACATACTGTGTCTTACCCATCTGTGTTGCTTTGTTAAAAAGTTGTTCCATAACATAACGCTGACGGTCGGTTCTGCCGTAGTCATTATTAGTTCCCCATATATTCGGTACGTACCTTATCCTTGCATACGCAACTGCCTGAACACCGTTAAGATGTTGCTTGCCGGACGTGGTAATATAGTAATCGTTAGGGTTATAGCCTAAATAATGACAAATCTCCTGTATCATATCGTTGATACCGTGATTATTGTTTCCCCTTGCTTTAACCTCTCTGTCGGTAAGTTCCGCGTCTATTCCGCCTACCGTTTCTATTATATCGGACATACCATAGAAGTTTACCGTAGCGTATTCGGATATATCAAGTCCGAATACCTTATTAAGGGTTTTTATGGCAAGTTCCGGTCCGCCCTTTTGATACGCTGTGGTTATCTTATTATAGGTTGTTGTGCCGTTGCTTTCTATCGGTACTAAGGTATCCCTCATTATTGATATGACCTTTACCTTTTTTGTTTCGGTATTAAGGCTTAGTATCATTATACTGTCGGAAAGACCTTTGAATGAATTTTTTTCCCGCGTATCTATTCCGAAAAGTGCAACGTTTATTATGTCTTTGTCAATAACATTATCAATTCCCAATTCTTCAAAATCATCCGTAATCGGATTGTAATTATAGTGGAATACAATGAAAAATGCAGATATTAAAATTGCAAGGACTAAAATTATTGATGACAGTGTTATAATTGCCCGACGTTGACCTTTTTTAAGACGTGCCCACCAACGTTTTATTTTGTACGCCTTATCATCAATAAATCCTGCTAAACCGTGCCTTTTCTTTTTGTAATGTCCGTAGTCCTTTATATTGACGACAAAATCAGAGTCACTCGGTACTCTTTTTAATTTTGTGTCCGATACTATATCCTCAAACTGCTGTTTTTTTTGTTTTGAAGACGAGCTTATATCAAAATCGTCATTAAAACTAAAACCGTAACTGTTATCATCTTTCATATTAACACCCATACATAATATATATTTAAAACTCAAAATTCATTTTACTATATCTGTTTTAAAAAATAAAGTTAAATTTTCATTGCAACATAAGTTTATAAATATTTCCTTTTTTTATCCCCGTTGTTTTTGAGGCTTCTTTTGCGGCTTCCGAGGCAGACAAACCCTTATCCATCAAACATTTAGCAAGTTTTACGGCGTCCTGTTCGGTATAAACCGTAGCGTCCGTTTCCTCTTTGCCCTCAATAATAAGCACAAATTCGCCTTTTGGGGTATTTTCACTGTAATAATCTAAAGCATCTTTAAGGGTTGTCCTAAATACCGTTTCATGTATCTTGGTGAGTTCTCTTACTACCGTTATATTTCTGTTTCCGAAAACATTTAAAAAATCGCAAAGCGTATTTAAAAGTTTATGCGGTGCTTCGTAAAATATCATAGTACGGCACTCATTTTTTAAACTTTCAAGATGTTTCTTTCTGCTCGGTTTATTAACGGATAAAAAGCCCTCAAAACAAAATCTTCCGCTTTTCATACCTGAAATTGCAAGGGCGGTTATAACCGCCGACGGTCCGGGTACAGATTCAACGGGTATTTCATTTTCGTGGGCAAGTCTTACAAGGTCTTCACCGGGGTCAGATATCGCAGGCATTCCCGCGTCGGACACAACCGCACAGTTTTCCCCCGATAAAATACGGTCTATTATTAAATTGCCCTTTTCACTTTTATTGTGCTCATAATACGATAACATTTCCTTTTTTATATTAAAATGATTTAAAAGTTTAAGTGTTACCCTTGTATCTTCAGCGGCAATAAAGTCAACCTCACTTAGTATTCTTACCGCTCGCGGTGAAAAATCTTCAAGATTTCCTATCGGCGTTCCGACAACGTATAATTTCCCCGACATTTTTTACAGATATGCCTCCTTGTAAGCACCGTATATGTTTATCATTTCATCAGAAAACCCGCCGTTTTCATTTTCAACATAAAGTGTAGGCTCGATAACAAGACCTGTGTTTGCACATCTTTTACCCTCTACCAAAACAAGCCACGGCGAAAGTCCTTTTCTTTGAGATACAAGTCTCATTCTTTTAGGCTCTGTTTTATACTGTCGCATAAGCGACATAAGTTCGGCAAGTCTTTCAGGTCTGTGGCACATACAAAGTCTGCCCGACGTCTGCAAAAGTTTTGCCGATACGGCGACGATATCTTCAAGACTGCACTCGACCTCGTGGCGTGCAACCTTTTTTCTTGTATTTGGGTTTTTAAGTCCTGCCCCGTCTGCCTTATAAGGCGGGTTGCAGGTTACAAGCGTATTACAGCCGAAATCTACCTTGTCCTTTAAATCTTTAAGGTCACTGCAAACACCCTTAAAGTTATCAAATTTACAAACTTTCGCACTTTTTTTTGCAAGGCAAATCGCCTCATCCGATATATCAACACCTACGGCACTTGAAAGTTTTTTATCTCTTAACATTAAAAACGGTATTATTCCGCAACCTGTACCAAGGTCAACAAGCCTGTCCTTTTGCTTTGCAGACGAAAAATAACTTAAAAGCACCGCATCTGTACCGAATGTATGGTTTTCTGATACGTATATTTTAAGTCCGTTTCCTATAGGCTCGGTTTTTTTTAGGCTCTCGTCCATTTTACTCCCTGCGGTGTATCCTCTAAAATAATACCCATTTCCTTTAATTTGTCGCGTATTTCGTCCGCCGTTTTAAAATCTTTTGCCTTACGGGCAATGTTACGCTTTTCTATCATATCCTCTATTTCACTGTCAAGCGTTTCCTTTTTCCTGTTATAAACAAGACCTAAAATATAGGTAAGCTCGTCAAACTCTTTTGCAAATGCCTCTAATGCATTTTTGCCTGCACCGTTTGAAATTGCGGTATTTATATCCCTTACAAACGAAAACAATGCCGCTAATGCATCGGCGGTGTTGAGGTCGTCGTCCATAGCATTTATGAACTCTTGTTTCCTTTCCTCAACGAAAGACGGTATCTCTCCGCCACACTCGGCATTTTTAAGTGCAAAATCTATGTTGTCACGGCAGGTATAAAGTCTTTCAAGTGCGTTTTTACCCTGCTCTATTATATCTACCGAGTAATTTATAGGGCCTCTGTACTGTGAAGAAATCATAAGATAGCGTATCGGCTCATAGCCGTATACATTTGCTACGTCCCTTACCGTAAAGAAGTTGTTAAGCGATTTGGACATCTTATGGTTATCAACATTGATAAAGCCGTTATGCATCCAGTAATGTGAAAACTCACAACCGTTTGCACATTCGCTTTGTGCTATCTCGTTTTCGTGGTGCGGGAATATAAGGTCAAGACCTCCGCAGTGTATATCAATAGTCTTACCCAAATATCTTCCCGCCATAGCGGAACACTCTATATGCCAGCCGGGTCTGCCGTCACCCCAAGGTGACTCCCAATACGGCTCGCCCTCTTTAGCACCTTTCCAAAGGCAAAAATCCATCGGGTCTTCTTTAATATCGCCCGTTTCAATTCTTGCCCCTGCTTCAAGGTCGGAAAGCGGTTGATGGGAAAGTTTTCCGTATTCAGTAAATTTCTTTGCCCTAAAGTATACGTCACCGCCCGCAGTATACGCATACCCTTTATCCATAAGTTCTGATATAATACGCTGTATTTCGTCAATATTCTCGGTTGCTCTCGGATGAACGGTAGCCTGCCTTATATTAAGTCCTTTTGCGTCTACCCAAAATTCCTTTATATACCGTTCGGCAACTTCAGGTACGGTTATACCCTCCTCGTTTGCCTTTTTTATGAGTTTATCGTCAATATCGGTAAAGTTCTGTACAAACTCTACCTTATATCCTCTCCACTCAAGATAACGGCGAAGTACGTCAAATACGCAAAGAGGTCTTGCATTGCCTATGTGTATATAATTATACACCGTAGGCCCGCAGGCGTATATCTTTACTATACCCTCGTTTATCGGAACAAACTCGTCTTTTTGACGTGTAAGCGTATTAAATATCTTCATTTATTTTTTCTCCTTTAATGCCTCTATCTCAGATTTTAATTTATCAAGTTCCTGTTGTACAGGGTCGGGAATATGAATTTGGTCAAGCGACTCGGTTTCGATTTTTTTGCCGTTCTGCTTGACTACCCTTGCAGGAACTCCTACAACCGTTGAATTGGGGGGTACTTCTTTTAGTACTACTGCTCCTGCGGCAATACGCGAATTGTCTCCTACCTTTATAGGACCTAAAACCTTAGCTCCCGCACTTATCATTACGTTGTTTCCGATAGTAGGGTGTCTTTTACCTACGTCCTTACCCGTACCGCCAAGCGTTACACCCTGATATATAAGTACGTCATCTCCTATCTCAGCGGTTTCGCCTATAACTATTCCCGTACCATGGTCGATAACAAGTCTTTTACCTATCTTTGCGGCAGGGTGTATTTCTATACCCGTTTTTCTTGCGGCACGCTGGGAAATAAGCCTTGCCAAAAACAGATGCCCGCGTTCATAATGGCGGTGTGCCCTGCGGTACATTCTTATAGCCTTTACACCGGGATACAGAAAAAATATTTCCAGAGACGAGCGTGCTGCAGGGTCTCTGTCCTTAACTGCCTTTATATCCTCTTTAATTCTGTCAAACAAAAAATCAACCCCTTTGACTTTCGTCAGCCTACTTAAACGGATTTATATAATCTTTACTGCCTATCAAATAAGTCGCACCCGAAATTATACACAGTACCGCAGATATCCAGAAAAGTATAACAAGTACTATGTTTATAACGTCAAACGCACCGGCAGACAGAGTAATAAACTCCCTTACAGAATACGCAAATAACGCCAAAATGATACTAACCATCTGACTTACCGTCTTGCTCTTTCCCCACATATTTGCGGCTATTACCTTACCGCCCGATGATACTACTACAAGTCTTACCGATGATACCATAAACTCCCTGAACAGTACAATAAAGGTTATCGCCGTAAGATGAATTATATATCTTGTACCTGCGTACATACTTATAAACCCTAAAAATGCAGCGGTGGTAAGCATTTTATCTGCAAGTGGGTCTAAAAACTTGCCGAAATCGGTAACAAGATTATACTTTCTTGCTAATTTACCGTCTATCATATCGGTAAGTGAAGCTAATATAAATATCACAAGCGATACCGTATAGTGATACGGAAAATTAATAAGCATAGTTGCCATAAATATCGGCGTTGCAATAATTCTGCCTATTGTAAGTTTATTCGGTGTGTTCATTTAAATCAGTTCTCCCAACAAATCATATTCTACTGTATCTATTATCCTGACCTTTACAAAATCTCCTATTTTAAGGCGTCTGCCCGACATAAAAAATATTTTTCCGTCAATATCGGGTGCGTCGGCACCCGTTCTGCCGAAGTAACATTTTATATAATCGTCATACCCCTCTATAAGCACTTCGGTTACGCTGTTCATTTTATCGTTATTTTTCTCGGTAGCAATAGTAAACTGCGTTTCCATTATGTGTTCCATTCTGTCTACCTTTACCTGCTCATCAATTTGGTCAGGCATTAAAGACGCTACCGTATCTTCCTCGGCAGAATAGGTGAAACAGCCAAGTCTGTCAAACCGCTTTTCCTTTACAAACTCCGCCAATTCGCAAAACTGTTCATCGGTTTCTCCCGGAAAACCCGTTATAAGCGTAGTTCTAAGGGTTATATCGGGTATCTTTTCCCTTATTTTGTCTACAAGTGCCGATAAACTGTTTTTGTCACCCTTACGGTTCATCTTCTTTAGTATCTCTCCGTTTACGTGTTGTAACGGCATATCAAGATACTTTACAAGCTTTTTCTCGCTTGCTATAAGTGTAAGAAGTTCATCGGTTATTCTCTCGGGGTATGTATAAAGCGTTCTTATCCAATGTAACCCATCTATTTTACAAAGTTCTTTTAGCAGTTCGCAAAGCATCGGTTTGCCGTAAAGGTCGGTACCGTAAGCCGTTGTGTCCTGTGCTACAACGATAAGTTCCTTAACGCCCTTACTTGCAAGAATTTTTGCTTCGTTTACACAGTCTTCTAACTTTCTGCTTCTTGCCCTGCCCCTTATTTTCGGTATCACACAGTATGTACAGCAGTTATCACAACCGTCCCCTATTTTAAGGTATGCCGTAAACGGATAACCGCCTAATATTCTTTCACCGTTCAAATCAAGGTTACATTTATCGCCGTAGGTGTTTTTTCTTTCTCCCTCTATCGCCCTTTTTACAATATCTGCAATATTAGAATTTGAGCCTATTCCTACACATACGTCAACTTCGGGTATTTCTTCGGTTACGTCGTCTTTATACCTTTCTGCAAGACAGCCCGTTACAATAAGTGCTTTGCACTTTCCGTCCTTTTTATACTGCGATGCCTCCAATATGTTTTCAACCGCCTCTGCTTTTGCCTCCTCAATAAACGCACAGGTGTTGATGATTATAGCGTCGGCTTCCGCCTCTTGTACGCCTATCTCAAAACCTGCATTTTTAAGGGACGCCAACATCATTTCGGCATCAACCTGATTTTTCGGGCATCCTAACGATACCACCGCTACTTTATACATACTATTCCTCACTGATATACTGCAATTCCTCGCAGTAAGCCTTTAAAACGTCACGCACCGCAGAAAACGAAAAGCCTTTCCTTGCAAGTGCTGAAAATACCTTTTGTACGTTTTTTTTATCGTCTAATTTGTTTTTATACTTTTTATCTATTACCGCACGTATCTGGGCGTATTCATCAACCTCTAAAGCATCTACGGTGTCCTTTGCGATACATTTTGGTACACCTTTTGTTATCAGTTTCATATAGATTTCTCTTGACGATACGTTGGCTTCGCTTAACCTTTCGGAATAACGGGTTGCAAACTTAACATCATCTAAAAGGTCAAGTTCGCAAAATCTTGCAATAACCCTTGCGCTGCTTTCCTTTGAAAAGCCTGCTTTTACAAGTTTGTCATACAGTGCTTTTTCTGTGTGGTCCATACGGTCAAGATACCAAAACGCCCTTGACTTTGCACGGTAATAATCAGATTCTTTTAAAAGTTCCTCAACATAACCGCTATCAAGGCAACTACCTACACCAAGTGAAATTTCATTTATTAGGTCACTGTCTATGTAAAAGGTGTTGCCGTTATCGCAGTCAATACGCATAAGGTGCTTTTTATCCTTTTTTATTGATACTACGGTCATCAGTCATCTACCGCTATATCAATATTTACCTTTTTATGCGGTCTTTCGGGCTCTGCTTCCACAGGCATAATAACGGGTTCGTCTTGTGTTTCTTTCGTCTTTGTACCGCCATTTAATGCCTCGGTATACTTTTCCATTATTTTGTTTTCAATCTCTAAAGCAAGTTCGGAATTATCTACAAGAAGTTGCTTTACGTTATCCCTGCCCTGACCGAGTCTTGTTTCACCGTAGTAGAACCAAGCACCCGAACGCTTAAGTATATCAAAACTGACGCCCATATCCACAAGTTCGCCCTCGCGGGAAATACCCTTGCCGTACATAACGTCAAACTCCGCCTCTCGAAACGGCGGTGCTACCTTATTTTTAACAACTCTTGCTCTCGTTCTCGTTCCTATCATTTCACTGCCGTTTTTAATAACTTCAGACTTTCTTACGTCAATACGTACGCTTGCATAAAACTTTAACGCTCTGCCTCCCGTTGTGGTTTCGGGGTTGCCGTAAACAACGCCTATTTTTTCGCGAAGTTGGTTGATAAATACAGCACAGCAGTTTGACTTTGATAAAGCACCCGTAAGTTTACGCAGTGCCTGTGACATAAGTCTTGCCAACTGTCCTACGTGGGAGTCGCCCATTTCACCCTCAATTTCCGCCTTTGTAACTAAGGCTGCTACCGAGTCGATAACTATTATATCAATAGCACCCGAGCGTACCAACGCTTCGGCAATTTCAAGTGCCTGCTCACCTGAATCGGGTTGGGACACCAAAAGACTGTCAATATCAACACCCAAATTAGATGCATACACAGGGTCAAGTGCGTGCTCAACGTCAATAAATGCCGCCGTACCGCCTGCCTTTTGTGCCTCTGCAACACAGTGAAGTGCAAGGGTGGTTTTACCCGATGATTCAGGCCCGTATATTTCTACAATTCTTCCCTTTGGCACACCGCCGATACCGAGTGCCATATCAAGTGCCAACGAGCCCGTGCGGATATGCTCAACATTCATTGCCGCATTTTCGCCAAGCCTCATTACCGCACCCTTACCGTACTGCTTTACTATCTGTTCCATTGCAGTGGCAAGTGCTTTTTCTCTTTCGTCTGCCGTAAGGTCTGTTTTTACTGTTTTAGCTGATTTCTTGTCTGCCATTATTTTTAACCTCCGTTTATATCTTTGGTTTAATTATATTTTATTTACTGTCCCGAAAACTACCCTTTCGATTCCGTTTAAATCTTTTTTAATGCCGATATCAGAAAATTTCTGCTCTTTTAGTATCAAGGCTACGCTATGTGCCTGACCTATCCCCACCTCAAAAACTATTTTTCCGTTAGTTTTAAGGCAGTTTTTATAAATATCGGTTATTGCACGGTAAAACATAAGACCATCTTCGCCGCCGTAGAGTGCGGTGTCGGGTTCATATTTCACTTCTTCTGACAAGGCTGCCATATCGTCTGCCGATATGTACGGCGGATTGCTTACTATTACGTCATAACTTTTGTCTGACATAATTCCCTCATATATATCTCCGCTAAAAACATTTGCATTATGTGCGTTATTTAATTTTATATTCTTCTCAATATAATTTACGGCTTCGCAGTATTTCTCAACCAAATCTACCCTGCTTTTCTTTTTTTCCAAAGCAAGCGTTATTCCGATACAACCGCTACCCGAACAAAGGTCAAGTATATCGGGGGTTTCGTTGTCCTTTAATAATTCAAGACATTCATCAATAACCGTTTCGGTATCTGCCCGCGGTATAAGTACGCCGTTTCCCACCAAAAACTTTCTGCCGTAAAATTCCCATTCGCCGAATATATACTGTAACGGATACCGCATAACCCTTTTTTCTATTATACTGTCAAGGCTTTTTTGCTGAAATTCCGTTAGACGCTCGGCAAACTTATTAAGTATTTGAATATTGGTATATCCCGTGACGTGTTTTATAATCTGTTTAGACTCAAAAACATAGTCCTCTATTCCTGCACTTTCAAGTTTGTTTTTGCAACCGTTATATGCCTCAAATATTGTCTGTGTCATCATCCGCTACTTCACTTTTCTTTATATCTACACTTCTGTCAACATCGGGGTTTTCAGGCTCACAGGCACGCAAAGCCGAAATTGCTATTTCTATCATATCGTCTTCGGGCTCTTTTGTTGTTATTCTTTGAAGCCAAAGACCGGGTGCGGAAATAATATGGGTTATAATATTATCGTACTTACCGCAGACTTTCAGTATTTCGTACCCCACACCGCAGACTATCGGTATTAACAGTATTTTGACCGCTACCCATAACCACGCTATGTTGTAAACACTCGGAAATATCATTTGTACTACGGTGGAAATTATAATACTTACAAGTATCATAAGTATCATAAAAGACGTTCCGCATCTCGGGTGAAATCTTTTTTGTTTTCTTACGTTTTCAACCGTAAGTTCAAGACCTTTTTCATAACAGAAAATAGTTTTATGCTCTGCTCCGTGATACATAAATACACGCTTAATATCACTCATAAAAGATACTATCCATACATACAAAACAAAAACCGCAAGTTTGATAAGCTGTTCTATGCTTGAACGCACTATTTTAGCAAAATCGGTCTTAAAAATAAGTCTCAGTCCCGACACCGCAAGACGCGGAATAAGCATAAAAAGAACTACTGCAAGTGCGACACCCAAAACAGAACCCACTATCATAACTACGCTGAGCAGTACGTTTTTCTTCTTATCGGACATCGGTTTTTCGTTTTCATCTTCAAGTTCCGTAAACCCTGATTTTTCTGCCGAAAGCATCAAAGCCTTATAACCTTGTACTATTGATTCTATAAAGCCTGCTACACCCCTTAAAATCGGTGCTTTAAGTATAGGGTATCTTTCCCTTACGCTTTTTTCTTCCAAATAGGTAACATCTATTGATTTATCAGGCATTCTTACCGCTATTGCGGTCTTTTCGGGGCTTTTCATCATAATGCCCTCTATAAGAGCCTGACCTCCTATTGAGGTATATTTTGCCATATTACTGCTCCTTTATATCTATTTCATCGGGATTTACTTCTTTTGTTTCGTCCTCAAATTCCTCTAACGGTTCTTCATACTCAGGTAAAACTATCGTAACGGTAGTTCCCACGCCCTCAGTACTTTCAATAAATAATAGTCCCTGATGGTGCTTAATTATCTCGTCTGCAACCGCAAGACCTATACCCGAACCTCTGACCGTCTTGTTTGATTTGAAAAACTTTTCTTTTACCCTGTCTATATCCTGTGCAGGTATACCGACTCCGGTATCCTTTATCTGTATTCTTACACAACTCTCCTCTTTGGTTTGCACAATAAGTACAAGTCCGCCCTTTTCGGTGTACTTGACAGCATTATCTATTATATTTATAAATACCTGCTTTAATCTGTCGGCATCGCCTAAAACTGTTGACGTTTCGGCAGGCGGTGTATATGTCAGTTCTATTCCCTGCTGACGTGCAAGTTCGGTATACATATTAACCGCAGTGCCTAAAAGTTCACATATATCAATAGGTACTGTGTTAAACGTAAGCCTGCCCGACTGCATACGGGAAAAATCAAGAAGTTCCTCGACTAAATTTGAAAGTCTGTCTGCCTCGTTTAATACCACATCAAGACCCTTTTCAACAAGTTCCCCGTCTGTGCCTATCGACATCTTCGCCGTTTCTCCCCAACCTCTTATCGCCGTAAGCGGAGTGCGAAGTTCGTGGGATACCGATGATATAAAATCATTCTTAATAGTTTCCGCCTGACTCAGTTCAGATGCCATATAGTTTATCGTGTCGCAAAGTTCACCTATTTCGTCCTCTTTTTCTATTTCTATTCTCGTATCAAAGTCGCCCATGGCAATTTTTCTTGCCATGTTGCTTACGTCCCTTACAGGACGCACTATTGATTTTATAAAGAACAGTCCCGATAACGCACAAAATCCCAATATTCCTATACATACCACAAATACTGCTATAACAAAACCCGTTACCTTTCTCTGTGTTGCCTCAAAGGATGTTACCCAACGGTATGCACCGAGCATATCGCCGTTTTCACTCTTAATAACGGTTGTTCTTGAAAGTATATTCTCACCGTCTGAATTTTTGCCCTTAAAAACGGCAGTTCCCGAGGGGGATAAAACTGCTTTTCCATAATCGCTTATATTTTCATCCGACGGTTGAAATCCCGATGTGGAAACAATTACGTTTCCCTTTTTATCTATTACCTGTACTTCAATTTTATTTTTATATATAAAATCTTCCGATATTCCTACCGCTGCATCTTCAAAGGTTTCGGCATTGTAGGAAGAAAGTGTTGCAAACTCGTAAGAGTAGTCATCTGCAAGCGTTTGCAGACGCTCGGTATACAGTGAATTAAAGATTACTGAAAACGCAACAGCCGTTACCGTAATAACTACCGCTACTATTAGAAAAACCTCCATAAACCATCTTACCGCTATACTCTTGAATTTTATATCAAGGTTCACTATTCTTCCACCTGCCTTTCACCGTGAAAAATTTTTAAGATAGAGTATTCCACTTATATCCCATACCCCAAACGGTAACAAGATATTTGGGTGCCGACGCATCATCTTCTATCTTCATACGAAGTCTGCGAATATTTACGTCTACTATCTTTTCCTCTCCGTAATAACTCGCTCCCCAAACCTTTTCAAGTATATCGTTTCTGCTAAGAGCAGTATCGGGGTTTGTAAAGAAATACTCAATAATTTGAAATTCAACCTGCGTAAGTTCGATATCTGCTCCGTTTTTGGTAAGCGTTCTTCTGCGAAGATTTAAAGTAAACTCACCGAGTGTTATCTCGTCGGCAGACTGTTGCGGTTTTAAAGACTGCAATTCAACCCTGCGGTAAAGTGAGTCTACCCTCGCAAGTAATTCGGTAGGACTGAACGGCTTTGTTATATAATCGTCAGCACCTATCATCAGTCCGCTTATTTTGTCCATTTCTTGAGACTTTGCCGTAAGCATTATTATACCGAGCGACTGACTTTTCTTTCGCAGTTCCTTGCACAGGGCAAAACCGTCCATGCCCGGCATCATAACGTCAAGCAATGCTATATCAAAACCTATTGCGTCAGTATCGTAAATTTGCAGTGCTTCCTCTGCCGAACCCGCCTCTACGGTTTCATAACCTACCCTCTTTAAGTTTATCGCCTCGAACTCGCGTATTGCAGTTTCGTCCTCAACAATAAGTATGCGTTTCAAAATATCGCCTCTTCCTACCACTGTATAATATTAAACATTTTTTTAAGTTCTTGTGAAGTTACGGAAAGTTCTTTATTCTCCGAAAGTACCGTGCCTATAAATACCGTACCGTTGTTTTTAAGTATTTCTGTGTACCCACGGTGACTTTTTGTGCTGTAACCGTCCTCGCTTACCGCTTTAAACTGTGCTATTTTCTCACCTATAGCACCGCTTTGTGCATCATAAGAATATATTACCCTTATGTTTTTATCGGTATCTTTAAAAACCGCTATCTTACCTAACCACTTTTCGGGGACTTCAATGTAATATCCGTCAAGTTGATTTACAATAGTTGTAAGTTTTACCGTAAGCGTTTCACCGTTATACGAACACCAATCGGTGTAATAGAGTTTCTCTGATGAGGTTTCGTCTGCCGACGGCAGGTCTTTTGCTATCGGTATTTCAGGTATACCGTCGTCATTTACATCAAAAATCGGAAGTGATGACGGACGTATTGTTCTGTTGTTTTCAAGCGTCATCTCAGTATCAAGCATACCGTTTATAAGTTCGCCCTTAGATAAAACCAAAACCTCGGTTATAGCTCCCGCACCCTTTACTTCGTCTATATATATTGCAGGCTTGCCCGTTGATAAAACCGATACCTTAGGCGTATTTACGGTCTTAACCGTACCGTCCATTATGCAACCTGCTATCTGCGATACACCGTCTTTGCCTATACTGTAAAGCAACCCGCTGTTAGTACCCTCGGCGGTATTAAGAAGTTGCACATATATTTCTTCAAAACCGTTCTCATCTAAATCGCAGCATACAAACTCTGTATACGGTTTGAGCATCCTTTGCAAAAGCGTTTTGTTTTCAAACGAATATACCGCAAGTTGTTTATCACTGCTTCCGTAGATTTCCCAACCGATTAGTATTTCTTTTGTGCCGTCTGCATCAATATCGCTGAACTCTACCCTGTCTACACCGCCTGCAACTATACTCGACGTTGCAACCGAATGCCAGCCTTTCTTACCTTTTCTGAGTACGTTTACATTCATTTTAATCTGTTCGCCGTCATCGGTACTGTAAAAGGCAAGTGCCTCTAAACTGCCGTCAGAGTCGATATCTTCCATTATTACCGCAGAACGCCTGTCACCTGATGACGGATATTTTAAGGTGTACTCCTGTACGCTCTTATTTAATGCCTGCTGTATGGGTTTTGCATCACCCGTAAGTTGCGGAGGACTGAGCAGTTCATCGGTGTCAACCGTAAAAAGATTGCAACCGCAAAGCAAAAGACCTATCATAACGGCAATAAGTATACAAAGCACTTTTTTAAATATCACGGTCAACACCCCCAAAAATAAACATACATATACATAGTAGATTATATCATAAAACATTTCAAAAATAAAGATTTTTTTAAGTAAAAGTTGAAAGTTTAGAGTAATTATTGTATCATAATACTGTTAATATTTTGTAGGAGAAGAAAAATGGGCGATAAAAGACTTGAACAGTTACTTTTAACGGTTCAAAAACCCGGCAGATATTCGGGCGGAGAAATAAACAGTGTAATAAAAGATAAGTCGGCGGTGGACGTACGTTTTGCGTTCTGCTTTCCCGATACATACGAAGTGGGAATGTCGCACCTTGGAATGAAAATACTGTACTCACTCTTTAACGAGCGTGAGGATATATGGTGCGAACGTGTTTTCGCCCCGTGGATAGACTTTGAAAAGGTAATGCGTGAAAATAATATACCGCTTTTTGCCCTTGAAAGCAGAGACAGTATAAAAGACTTTGATTTTATAGGTTTTACACTTCAGTATGAATTGTCGTATACCAACGTAATAAATATGTTAGACCTAGCTAAATTGCCGTTAAAAGCAAGCGAAAGGCATAGCATTTCGCCGATAGTAGTAGCAGGCGGGCCTTGTACCTGTAACGCAGAACCGCTTGCAGATTTTGTCGATATATTCTTTTTGGGCGAGGGCGAGCAGTCCGACCTTGAGGTTATAGACCTTTATAAAAAATTTAAGGCAAACGGCGGTACTAAAGAGCAGTTTTTATATGAAGCCTCCAAAATCGAGGGTGTGTACGTTCCGTCACTTTATGATATTTCTTATAATATCGACGGCACTGTAAAAAGTATCACCGCAAAGGGCGATGCACCTAAAACTATCAGAAAACGCATTGAAACCGACCTTGATAATACCTATTATCCCGATAAATTTGTAGTACCGTATATCGAAATAGTACACGATAGGGCGGTACAGGAAATATTCAGAGGGTGTATCAGAGGTTGCAGATTTTGTCAGGCAGGGTATATCTACCGCCCCGTAAGAGAAAAGAGTGCCGATACGGTAAACCGTCAGGCAAAAGCGATTTGTGAAAGTACGGGATATGACGAAATTTCCCTTTCGTCACTAAGTACCAGCGACTATACCGAAATTGAGCCTATGCTTGAGGAAATGCTTTCTTGGACAGAAAAGCAGGGTGTATCCCTATCCCTGCCGTCCCTTAGGATAGATAATTTTTCGCCCGAACTGCTCCAAAAAATCAACCATGTTAAAAAAAGCGGACTTACCTTTGCCCCCGAAGCGGGAACTCAAAGACTTCGCGACGTTATAAATAAAAACATAACCGAAGAAGAAATATTAAACACCTGCAAAACGGCATTTGAGGGCGGATATACCGCAGTTAAACTCTATTTTATGATGGGACTGCCCACCGAAACCGACGAAGACATAAAGGGTATAGCAGACTTGGCACAAAAAATTGTAGATACATATTATGCACTGCCCTCAAAACCAAAAGGCAAGGCAGTAAACGTGTCGATAAGTGTTTCAAACTTTGTACCGAAACCCTTTACGCCGTTTCAGTTCCACCCTCAGATAACAAGGGAAGAAATTATAAGAAAACAGCAGTATTTAAAAGAATGTATTAAAAGCCGTAAAATAACCTTTAACTACCACGAAAATAAAACAAGTTTTTTAGAGGGCGTGTTTGCAAGGGGCGACAGAAAACTTGGAGAAGTTTTGGTTTCCGCCTTTAAAAAAGGTTGCCGTTTTGACGGTTGGGACGAATGTTTTGACCTTGAAAAGTGGCTCTGTGCATTTAGCGAGTGCGGTATAAACCCCGAATTTTACGCCAACCGCGAACGCAGTTATGAAGAAATACTGCCTTGGGAACACCTTGATTACGGCGTTACAAAAAAATTCTTAATCTGTCAAAACGAACTTGCCAAAAAGGGCGAAACCACACCTAATTGCAGGCAAAAATGTGCGTCCTGCGGTGCTAATATATTCGGAAAGGGTGTTTGCTTTGAAAAACGTTAGACTTTTTTATACTAAAAAGGGACGAATGAAGTTTGTATCCCACCTTGATATGAACAGATTTATGATACGCACCGTAAGAAAAGCAAAACTTCCTATTTGGTATACCGAGGGGTTTAACCCCCACCCGTATATAACCTTTGCACTGCCACTGTCTTTAGGATTCCAAAGCAGTTACGAAATTATGGATATCCGCCTTACCGATGATAATTACGATATAAACGGCATTTGCGAAAAATTAAACGCGGTATGCCCAGAGTATATCGAATTTTTTGACGCCTGCGAGCCGATACTTAAAACTCGAGCAGTTGCCTTTGCACACTATAATATCACCTTTGACGATAATAAAAAAATACTTTCTTTATTTTTAGAATTTTTAAATAAAGAAAGTATAACAGTTTCCAAAAAAACCAAAAAGGGCGATATAAAACAGTTTGATATACTGCCTAAAATTAAAGATTTAGACATAAAAGAAAAAAATGGCAATACCCATTTAAGCCTGACACTTCCCGCAGGCTCTACCGATAACGTAAACCCCGAACTTTTAATAACCGCATTTTACGAGCAAACAAATACAGACTATTATTGTTACTCGGTAGAACGTGACTTAATACTCGATGAAAACCTAAAACCGTTTAGATAAGAAAGCACAGAAGCCGTTTGACTACAGTTTGAGACCACCCTTCCCGATTTCTTGGAAAAGGTGGTCACTTATATTTCTAATTTGTATTCTATATTAAACTAATAGCACATCATAATTAAGTTTAATTATAATCTATATCGTAAGATTGATATGCTTCAAAATTTTCACTAAATGGTTCAAGCGTATATGCAGTTTCGGCAGCATCATTATAAACCTGCACTTGTACAGTGTGGTAACCGGTTTCCATTGTAATCGTTACATCATTACCGCCATCAAAAGATTTTATGCTTTTGCCGTCAACATAAACAGTTAATCTGTTGGCACTGGAAATGCCACGTGTATGAAATGTCAATTTTGGCTTACGTGCTTCTCTTTCAGCTGCTGCCCTTTCTGCTGCAGCTCTTGCCGCCGCAGCTTCTTCTCTACGCTTTTTTTCTTCCGGATCATTTTCCAACCAAAAATCTTTAAGTGCGGAAATATCAAAATAAGATATTTTACTATCAAAAACAATAAACGGTTTTATAATTAAAAACAATATTTGCGAAATAAGAAACATAATCAATCCGCAAATGGCTGATATAAACACTAATTTCACAATATCCGAATTTGTAAATCCGTATGTTTTAACAAACAATGTTATTATATAAACTGCAAAGTTAATTCCAACTAAAATGCTTACCGGCCAAGAAGCACGGTAATTAACAGAGGAACAATATTTTTTGTCTGCAAATTCATATACTTGTTTACTCTTTTCTTTCATCGTTTCTCCCTCAATTTTATATGGAGAAATTTTGATAAACATAAAAACAAATCTTACTATCAGCGAAGAAATAATCGGAATTACAAATAGAAAAACTATAAGGAAAATTATAAAATGCAACAAATCTGTATTCCATTTATTTATAAATTCCAGAGCATCGGAGAATTTCGGAATATTCATTTGTAAGATTGCAACTTCTTCAGGGTCTGCTATTAAAGCAAATGCATATGTTGACGCACAGATAGCATTAATTAGGTAAACTATTTTTGCCACAGTTGATGAAAATATATTTGATAAAGAAATTTTCCTGATTGCAGACGTAATTTCATCAAGCAGTATAATTTTTTCATCATCATTTTTTGCTGTTTCTAATTGTTTAATTTTTTCCATAATAACATCTCCCAATTTTTAAATTTTCTTTTTTAAAATAGTACAAGTTATGGTTGTTTGCCAATTGAAACTATTTTTTCTATAATTATACATACGCGATTCCTGTATGTCAAGAATTATAACTCCAAAATTGCAAATGCAATAAAAACTCTTTAAAAGCTAAAATTTACCGTCTTAAAGCTTTTAAGCGTATATATATTTAATAAAACAAAAAACTATTTTCCACTCGGTAGAACGTGACTTAATACTCGATGAAAACCTAAAACCGTTTAGATAAAAAGCACAGAAGTCATTTGGCTTCTGTGCTTTCTTTAATTCGCTTTTAGTTCATAAACCACGTCAGACATTTTGGAAACGTCGGGAGAGTGAGTAACTATAATCACGCATTTCCCCTCGCTTGCAAGGGTACGCAAAATTTCCATAATATCTTTTTGAGTATCAAGGTCAAGATTTCCCGTGGGTTCGTCTGCAAAAATGATTTTGGGGTCATACGATAACGCTCTTGCTATGGCAACACGCTGTTGCTGTCCGCCCGACAGTTTTAATATACCTCGGTCAAGGTCTTGTTCCTCCAAATTCACCTTTTTAAGCAACTTTATTGCCTGTTCTCTTTTATTTTGTATTTTTTTACCCGAAACGTCCATTGAGAGCATAACATTTTCAGTTGCACTTAAATAAGGCAAAAGGTTAAAACTTTGAAAAACAACCCCCACCAACTTACTGCGGTAATCGTATTTATCGGTTTTTGAAATATCCTTGCCGTTAAATAATATCTGCCCGTCCGTCGGTTTTGCAAGACCTGAAAGCAGTGACAAAAGGGTAGTTTTCCCCGCACCCGATTTCCCGACTATCGAATAAATCTTTCCGCTTTGAAAGCTTAAATTCAAATTTTTTATAACGTCTTTGCCCGACTTTGAATAACGGTAGCAAAGATTTTTCAGTTCCAATACATTTTCACTCATATCCTACTACCCCCTAATCTCTGTTATTAAGAATTTTGAGCGGTTCGTAACGCATTACGAACGCAACTGCTGATACTGACGATACCAATGTTAGTCCGAGACCTACTAAAATCATCTGTAAAATTACATTGACGTCGGTTGCGGAAGACACTTTGGCAATATAATTATTAACGTTTCCGCCAAACTCTCCCATACGGTCTTTAAATCTTTCGCCCATATCATCATTCGGTCTGCCTGACGGCATTTCGGGCGGTATGTCAGTCGGTGTGTCCTGCGATGTTTCCGCCTTTTCTTCCGAATTTATAGTTACAAGCAGACTGTTGGTAACAGGGACTGAAACAACCGCACCTA
>JAKSQC010000020.1 GCA_024404325.1 Clostridia bacterium | reverse complement strand
TGATAGATGAGCTTAAAATTGATGGTATAACCGCACTAACCCTTACTTGGAACGGTGAGAATTTTTTAGGCGGCGGTGCTTTTTCGGATGCACCTCTTACCGATTTAGGTGTATCGGTTATTAAAAGACTAAATAAAAATAAAATGGCGTGTGATTTATCGCACATAAACCGTAAAGGCTTTTATAAGGCAATAGAGATAGCAGACTATCCGTTTGCTTCACATTCCTGTTGTAATTCGGTTTTTTTGCATAAACGTAATTTATATGATGAGCAGTTGAAACTGATAGCAGAAAAAAACGGTGTTATCGGAATTTGTTTTTATCCTGCTTTTTTAGGCGGGGAAAACGTATTTCAAAAGATTTATGAAAATATATACAATATGTTATCGCTTGACCTTGAAAATAATATAAGTATAGGCTCTGATTTTGACGGTGCTGATATGTCGGGGGAACTTAAAGACGTATCTTATGTTCCAAAACTATATAAGTATTTATCACAAAGAGGAATAAACAAAAACATTTTAAGTAAAATTTTTTATAAAAATGCAGATAATTTTTTCACAAATCTTTGACAAAAGAAAAGATATATTGTAAAATGGTCTACGTTAACTTTCGGAGGTAAAAGAAATGGAATATATAAGCACAAGAGATAAATCTGTAAAGGTGTCTGCGGCTACCGCTATCGCTAACGGTATATCAAATGATGGAGGTTTGTTCGTACCTGACGATTTTCCAAAATTAAATGAAAAAGATTTTGAAATTCTTTGTAATTTAAGTTATATTGACAAAGCAGAGTATATTTTAAAATTATTTTTAAATGATTTTACGATTGATGAAATTAAATATTGCGTAAACGGTGCTTACAGTGGTAGTTTTGATGATGATAAACCAGCACCGCTAAAGGCTATCGGCGATAATATAAATATACTTGAGTTGTGGCACGGTCCAACCTGTGCTTTTAAAGACTTAGCATTACAGTTATTACCCTTTTTACTTACTACCTCTGCAAAAAAGGTATCTTCGGGTAAAAAAACCGTAATACTTGTTGCAACTTCAGGTGATACAGGCAAAGCGGCACTTGAGGGATTTAAAGACGTTAAGGATACCGAAATAATTGTTTTCTACCCAAGTGAGGGCGTAAGTCCTATGCAGAAACTTCAAATGGACTCTCAAAAGGGTGAAAACGTACACGTTTGTGCAATTAAGGGTAACTTTGACGATGCACAGTCTGCCGTTAAAAAGATATTTACCGATAACGCGGTTAAGGAAAAACTTAAAAACAATAATATGGAATTTTCTTCTGCTAATTCCATAAATTGGGGAAGACTTGCTCCTCAAATAATTTATTATATTTCTGCTTACTGCGACCTACTAAAAGAAAAAGCAGATTTATCAAAAGGCTTTAATGTTACCGTTCCAACGGGTAATTTCGGTAATATACTTGCCGCCTTTTATGCTAAAAAAATGGGTGTTCCGATAAACAAACTTATCTGTGCGTCAAATTCAAACAACGTACTTACCGATTTTATAAAAACAGGTATTTACGACCGCAACAGAAAATTCTATACCACTATATCCCCGTCGATGGATATACTGATTTCAAGCAATCTTGAGCGTATGCTTTTTTATCTTTGCGGAAATGATGATAATTACGTAGTTTCTCTTCAAAAGCAGTTGTCGGAAAACGGCAGGTTTGAAATAAAAAGTGAAGTTAAAGAGAGATTGCAGGAATTGTTTTACGGTGGTTTTTGCGACGATACAGAAACATTAAACACTATCAAAGATACATTTGATAACTATAATTATCTTTGTGATACACACACTGCGGTTGCAGTAAACGTATACGGCAAGTATTTAAAGGAAACGGGGGACAACAGACCTGTTGTAATAGCGTCCACCGCATCACCTTATAAGTTTGCAAAAAGCGTACTTTCGGCAGTATCCGATAAAACGAGTGACAGTGAATTTGAAACAGTAAGACTTCTTTCAACCGTTACCGATACGGTTATTCCAAAGCCTATAGCAGAACTTGAAAACGCAAAGGTTCGTTTTAACACGGTGGTTAATAAAGAAGATATGTACAAAGCTGTATTTGACAGTTTGGGAATTTAAGTTATATAAACAATATCCGACTTTGATTTAAAGTCGGATATTGTTTGGAAGAATAATCAGTCTTTTAATCTAAAGGTATCGCAACAGGTTTCATCGCTTGTATTTGACGTACGGTTACCAACCTGAATTTCACCTGCTGAGCAGGAATCGTTCATGGTGTGATGAATACAGTTTTTAACACTGCAACGAATACATGATTCTGTTTTACAACAATCTGACATTATTATCATCCTTTCTCGGCTTATTCAAAGCCGATAATATTATTTGTAAATATTTATTGATTATGTAAAGAAGGTGATGCTTCGTATATGAAACTGTTTGCCATTTCTGATTTACATCTTTCTTTCGGTACTGATAAGCCTATGAATGTCTTTAAAGGCTGGGATAATTATACCGAAAGACTTAAAAGCAATTGGAACAGACTTGTAAGGCAAGAAGATACCGTTATAATTTCGGGTGACATTTCGTGGGCGATAAATCTATTAGAGGCAACACCCGATTTTGAATTTTTAAATTCTTTAAAGGGCAAAAAAATTATACTTAAAGGTAACCACGATTTTTGGTGGCCAACAGTATCAAAAATCAAAGAAATGTTTTTAAATAACAATTTTGATACCATTGATATTTTGCATAACAATTATTTTACGGACGGCAGTATATCTTTATGCGGTACACGCGGTTGGCTTTATGACAGCAGTGCCGAAAAGGATGAAAAGATAATTAAGCGTGAGTGTTTAAGACTCGAAAAATCTTTGCTTGACGGCACTAAAAACGGTCAAAAACCGATAGTATTTTTACATTATCCTCCCGTCTACGGTGAGTTTGTTTGCGAAGAAATAGTTGCCGTATTAAAGAAGTATAATGTTACCGACGTTTACTACGGTCATATACACGGTTTGGGTAACAATAAGGCAGTTGATGAGTACGACGGCATCAAATTGCACCTGATTTCTTGCGATTGTGTCGATTTTACGCCTGTTTTTGTGTGTCAATATATGAAAAACGCATAAAATTTCTTTTATGTTAAAAAAAGGTAGAAAAATAATTCTGACTGTGGTATAATATACAGTAATTTGTGCGGAGGTTAAAATTATGAGTTTGAAAGAATCAAAAAAGATTGAAACCAACAGGTATCAGTTGGAAATCACCATTGACGGTGAAAAATTCGGTGAGGCTATTAAGCAGGCTTACCGTAAGAACGGTAAGAAAATAAACGTTCCCGGTTTCAGAAAGGGAAAAGCACCGCTTCATATGATAGAAACCTACTACGGTAAAGAGGTATTTTATGAAGATGCTTTGAATTTAATTTACAGTGATGAAGTAGACAGTGCCATTAAAGAATCAGGTCTTAAAACCATCGAAGATAAAATGGATTTTGAACTTGTTTCCATTTCTAAAGAAGACGGTGTTGATTTCAAGGTAAGTGTTACTACATACCCTGAAATAGAACTCGGCAAATATAAGGGTTTAAAGGCAGAAAAGATGCCTGTAAAGGTTGATGCCGCCGAAGTTAATAAAGAAATAAAGGCTATGGCAGAAAGAAATGTCCGTATGATTACCGTTGAGGACAGAGCCGCTAAAAAAGGCGATACTGTTGTAATAGACTTTGAAGGTTTTATTGACGGTAATGCTTTTGAAGGCGGTAAGGGCGAAGGTCACTCGTTAGAACTCGGTTCAGGTCAATTTATTTCCGGTTTTGAAGACCAGATTGTCGGCAAGAAAATTGACGATGAGTTTGATGTAAACGTAACTTTCCCCGAAGAATACGGTGCAAAGGAACTTGCAGGTAAACCTGCTGTATTTAAGGTTAAACTTCACGCTATCAAAGTCCGCGAACTTCCCGCAATTGATGATGAGTTTGCAAAGGACGTAAGTGAGTTTGATACTCTTAAAGAACTTAAAGCAGATATAAAGAAAAAGGCTACTGAACGCAAAAAAGCGGCGGCAGAAGAAGCAGTTGAAAACGACCTTGTTCAGCAAATAGTTGACAGTATAAAGGGAGATATCCCGCAGGCGATGTTTGAAAACCGTTTAAATCAGTGTGTTGAAGACTTTGCTTACCGTATGCAGTCACAGGGTATGGATATGCAGACCTACCTTAAGTATACAAACAGTTCTATGGACGATTTTAAAAAGTCTTTCCGTCCGCAGGCTGAAATGCAGGTTAAGTACCGTTTGGCACTTGAAAAGATTGTTGAACTTGAGGGAATTACTGCTGACGAAAAGGCTGTTGAGGAACAGTATAAGAAGATGGCAGAAAATTACGGCGTTGAGGTTGAGCAGGTTAAGATGGCTATTCCTCAGACTGAAATTGAAAAGGATATTGCCGTAGGCAAGGCTATTGACTTTGTAAAGGAAAATGCCGTTATAACCGAAAAGGTTGAAGAAAAAGCAACTGAAACAGCAAAGAAAAAGACAACTGCAAAAAAAGAAGAGAAATAACCGTTTATTAAATTAAATTTCTGTTCATAATTATTTATATTAGGAGGAAGATAATATGGATATGAATTTAGTACCTTATGTAATCGAGCAGACAAGCAGGGGAGAGCGTTCTTACGACATCTTTTCCCGTCTGTTAAACGACCGAATCATTATGCTTAATGACCAAGTAGACAATGCGTCTGCAAGCATAGTTATAGCACAGTTGTTGTTCCTTGAGGGACAGGACCCCGATAAGGATATCAGTTTTTATATTAACAGTCCCGGAGGCTCTGTTTCGGCAGGTATGGCGATTTATGATACTATGCAGTATATAAAGTGTGACGTTAGTACAATTTGTCTTGGTATGGCGGCAAGTATGGGTGCATTCCTTTTGGCGGCAGGTACAAAGGGTAAACGTTTTGCACTTCCCAACAGTGAGATTATGATTCATCAGCCGTTAGGTTCTGCTGAAGGTCAGGCTACTGATATCATTATTCACGCAAACCATATAAAGCATATCCGCAGTACCATAAATCAGATTTTGGCAGACGAGACGGGCAAACCTCTTGAGGTTATTGAACGCGATACCGAAAGAGATAACTTTATGACCGCCGCTGAGGCTGCCGAATACGGTCTTATAGATAAGGTTATCACAAAGAGATAAGGGGTATTTTAATGCCTAAAAGTAATGATATTGATATATGCTGTTCGTTTTGCGGTAAAACACAAGACGAAGTAACGCGTCTTGTTGAGGGACCGGGCGTTTATATTTGTGACAAGTGTATAACTTTTTGTAATTCTTTGCTTTTTGATGACGAAGAGGCTGTAAAGGATGAGCGTAAGTCAAAAAAGAAAGAAGATTTTGTGTTGCCAAAACCGCAGGAAATCAAGGCGAAACTTGATGAATATGTTATAGGGCAGGACGAAGCAAAGAAAACACTTTCGGTTGCGGTATATAACCATTACAAACGTATATATAAAAGTGATGATACCGATGTTGAACTCACAAAGAGCAACGTGCTTATGTTAGGACCGACAGGTGTAGGTAAAACGCTTTTGGCACAAACTCTTGCTAAATGTTTGAATGTACCGATAGCAATAACCGACGCTACCACCCTTACAGAGGCAGGTTATGTCGGAGAAGATGTTGAAAATATACTCTTGCGTCTTATACAGGCGGCAGATTACGATATAGAAAAAGCAGAACACGGCATTATCTATGTTGATGAAATAGATAAAATTGCCCGTAAGTCTGAAAACGCTTCTATAACGCGTGACGTCAGCGGAGAGGGTGTACAGCAGGCACTTCTTAAAATACTTGAAGGTACTGTTTCCAATGTTCCTCCGCAGGGCGGAAGAAAGCATCCGCAACAGGAGTTTATTCAAATTGATACCACAAATATACTGTTTATTTGTGCAGGTGCTTTTGACGGCATTGAAAAGGTAATTGAAAGGCGTGTAGGCGGTTCGAGTTTAGGTTTCGGTGCAGATGTTAAATCACCTAAAAGCATTGAAGCACAAGCACTTTGTGAAATTGCTACACATCAAGACCTTGTAAAATTCGGTTTAATACCCGAACTTGTCGGCAGATTACCCGTTATAACCGCACTAAAGGCTATGGATAAACAAACGCTTGTACGTATAATGACCGAACCTAAAAACTCAATTATAAGGCAGTATAAGGCACTGTTTTCAATGGACGGCGTTGAACTTGAGTTTGAAACTTCGGCACTTGAACGAATAGCGGAACTTACCATTGAAAGAAAAACAGGTGCAAGGGGTTTGCGTTCCATAATTGAGGGAATTTTACAAAATATAATGTTTGAAACACCGTCAGACAGTGAGATTAAAAAAATAACAATTACTAAAAGTACGGTAGACGGTGCAGAACCTACAATAGAAAAATAAACAAAAAAAATTCACCCGCGGGTGAATTTTTTTGTTTAATAAAGTTTTAAATCAATCCATAAATTTTCATAATATGACCTAATTTCAGGAGCTATATCGTGATAGTACTGAACTTTCGGCATATCTTCTTTTTTAGGATATAAAATTTCATTTTTATAGTAATAATATTCGGGATTGTTTATAACCGCGGTGTTTGGTGAAGCATAACATATATATTCTGCATTTGCAAGTGCAATTTCCGGTTCAAGCAGAAAATCAATATAAAGCATAGCAGCCTCGTAATTCTTTACACTTGACGGAATACATACTGCATCTACAAAAATATTAGTACCCTCTTTAGGATAATAAAATTTTAAATCATCATTGGTTTCGTACATAGTAAGATAGTCGCCTGCATAATACGGCCCTATTGCCGCCTCACCGGTTTCCATTTTTCCGTATATCTCGTCCATAACGTAGGACTGTAAAACGCTCTTACCGTCCTTTAATAGCTTTAAGGCGTTATCCCATTCCTTTTTATCGGTTGAGTTTAGGTCATAGCCCAATATCATTTGTGCGGTCATAAAGCCGTCTCTTGGGTTGCTGAAGTTTAAAGACATATCTTTATACTTTTCACTCCACAGAGATTTCCAAGAGTGTTCAGGTTCTCCTATAATGGTAGGATTATAAATAATTCCTACCATTCCTACGTTATACGGTACAGAGTATTCATTGTTTTCATCATAAAACAAATTTTTATACTCATCTTTAATATAGTGATAATTTTTAAGTTTACCTACATCTATCTTTTTGAGCATATTTTCATTTTTAAGACGCTCTATCATATAGTCGGACGGAATAATAATATCGTATGAAACACCGCCGCTTTTAAGTTGCGAATACATTGTTTCATTACTTTCAAAGGTGGTATAATTAACTTTAATACCCGTAAGACGTTCAAATTCACGGTTCGCATCTATACAACCGTCACTGCCGTCGGATATATATTCGCCCCAATTGTATACATTAAGCACCGTACCTTTTAGGTTGTTTTGGTAATCGGACTCATATTCTATATCCTGATATTCATATCCGCAACCTGCAAGCAGAGTGCAAATCAGTGACAAAACAACAAATAAAGCCATAATTTTCTTATGCATGTCTGTTCCTCCTTTTGTCACTTTTATTTTGCACAGTATTATAAAGAATTAGAAGAACAAATACCGATAGAAATACGATTGTAGAAAGAGCGTAAACATCGGGAGTAACAGTCTTTTTTGTCATATTATAAATGACAATCGGCAAGGTTTGGTAATGCCCGCAGGTGAAGTAACTGATTACGAAGTCATCAAGGGAGAGGGTAAATGCCATTATGAAGCCTGTAATAATTCCTGTTGATATTGACGGTAAAACCGCCTTAAAAAACGCTTTTACAGGCGTACAACCGAGGTCAAGTGCCGCTTCACTTGAATTTCTGTACGTTTGTTTTAAATGTGGAAGGACAGATTGTATTACATAGGGAAGATTAAAGGTAATATGTGGTATAAGCACCGTTAAAAAGCCAAGAGATTCGTCAAGCCCTATCAGTTTTCCCACAAATACAAACAAGAGCATCAAAGATATACCCGTTACGATATCTGCATTCATCATAGGTATATTTGTAACCGACATAACAAGTTTTTGTGATATTTTTTTCCTGAGTGATGTTATACCCACAGCGGCAGCCGTACCTACAACAGTTGAAATTGCGGCAGAAAGAAAAGCAACGATAAGAGTATGCTCTAAACCGCTAATCATAGAACTGTTGGTAGCAAGGCTTAGATACCAGTCGGCAGAAAAGCCCTCAAATACCCAAACGCTTTCACCCGAATTAAGAGAAAAAACAATCATAACCGCTAAAGGAGCGTATAAGAAAATTAACATCAGTGTCACGTATATTTTAGAGAGTATCTTCATATTATGACACCTCCGTCATCTTCGTTTGTAAACTTGTTCATAACAGCAAGACAAATTAAAATCATAACCATAAGAACTAAAGACAGGGCAGAGGCAATGTTATAAAAATCAGGACCTGCATTAAACAGATATTCGATTGCGTCACCGATAAGCAATGTTTTGTTTCCGCCTAATTTCTGCGATATATAAAATGTGCTGACAGAGGGTACAAATACCATCGTAATGCCCGAAATAACACCGGGTACAGACAGCGGTATTATAACTCTCCTCAGCCTTGAAAAGCCGTTAGAGCCTAAATCAGAAGCCGCCTCAAGCAGGGAATTATCAATCTTACACATAACCGAATAAATGGGCAAAATCATATACGGTATAAAATCGTAAACCATACCTAAAATTACCGCACCGGGGGTATTTATAAGTCTGAGTGTGTGAAAACCCAAACGGTTTAAAACCGTATTTATAATTCCTTTATTTGCAAGTATTGTTATCCAAGAATATGTTCTTATAAGGAAGTTAGTCCACATAGGAAGCATAACTATCATCATTATCATTCTTTGTGAACTTATATTCATTTTTGTCATAAAATAAGCCATAGGGTAGGAGATAACAAGCGTTATTACCGTCGCTATTACTGCATAAAGAATTGATAAACCGAACGCCTTTTTATACTTACCGATACCCTGCAAGTTTTGTATTGTAAAAATACCGTTGTTATCAGTAAGAGCAAAATAAACCATAATAAGAAGCGGTACAATTACAAAAATTGCCGACCATACGATATAAGGAGAGGTAAGAATACGTCTGCCGAAACCTTTATTATTCATATTTATTCCTCCGGTATTATATCAGACAGATGGTCAAGTTCTTCACTGTAAGAACTGTAATCACCGTAAAGTCCGGAGTATTCAGATTTTTTCATAATATGTATGGCGTCTGGTTCAATAATAAGACCTACTTTATCGTTTACATTATGTTTATCGGTTGTCTGTATCATCCATTTAAAACCGCCGATATCAACAATTATTTCATAATGAACGCCTAAAAACGCTACCGAGGTAACAACACCTTCAAGCATACCTTTATCTGGGGGCACAATATCTACGTCTTCAGGTCTTACAACAACGTCTACGTTTTCATTATCAACAAAGCCTTTATCAAGACATTTAAACGTATTGCCTGAAAATGATACCTCATAGTCTTTTTTCATAATTCCGTCTAATATGTTGGACTCGCCTATAAAATCGGCTACAAAGGCGTTTTTCGGCTCGTTATAAATATCCTGAGGTGTGCCGACCTGCTGTATTCTGCCCTTATCCATAACAACAACACGGTCAGACATAGTAAGTGCCTCTTCCTGATCGTGTGTTACAAATATAAATGTAATACCTAACTGACGCTGAATACGGCGTAGTTCCTTTTGCATATCTTTACGCAGTTTAAGGTCTAAGGCGGCAAGCGGTTCGTCAAGTAATAATACTTTAGGTCTGTTCGCAATAGCCCTCGCAATTGCTACACGCTGTTGCTGACCGCCCGAAAGTGTGTCAATATGTCTTTTTTCAAAACCCGACAAATTGACAAGCGACAGCATTTCGCTTACCTGTTTTTTTATTTCTTTTTCAGGTGTCTTTTTTACCCTAAGACCAAAAGCAACGTTTTCATAAACGTTTAGGTGCGGAAAGAGTGCATAACGCTGAAAAATGGTGTTTACCTGCCTCTTGTAAGCCGGAACACCATTAAACTTTCTGTCCTCAAAAAAGATTTCTCCTTTATCGGGGTTTAGAAAGCCTGCGATAATTCTGAGCGTTGTCGTCTTACCGCAACCGGACGGCCCTAAAAGAGTTATAAACTCTTTATCTTCAATAGAAAGATTCAGTCCGTCAAGCACCGTTTCGCCACCTAAGGAAACAAATACATCTTTGAGTTCTACAATATTCTTTTTTTCCATTTAAGCATCCCCCTTTGTCCAACACACAAGTGTCGACAGCAGTAAATTATACGTTTACCCTGCGCGATACCCGCAATCGCTTTTGCTCCTGCCCTGACAAAGGGTTTTTCATAGCATTCAAATTATGATGCTACGGCAGGAGAAATTATAATTGCTTTTCTACACAGATGCGTTAAATGTCAGAAATTAAATTTTCCCTGACATTTGATAAATATATAAGAAAATTATTAAAATGTCAAGTAAATTTTAATTATTTATTTTTAATATCTAATATATAGGCACAGTGACCATTTCATCAACTGAAATAGTCACTGTGTCTGTTTCAAAGCAAAAAACTATTAGTCGTTATCGTCCTGAAAAATCTTGTTGCTGTTGTTCTGGTTGTTCTTGTTTTGATTGCTCTGATTATTGCTGTTATTCTGATTGTTTTTGTTCTGATTGTTTTGCTTATTTTTGTTGTTATTGTTATCCATTAAAAACACCCCGCTTTCGCAATTATATTATTTGCGATATCGGGGTGTTTATTCTATACACGAAATAAATCTTTAGTGTTTTGTAATGTTAATTTAAGTATGTCTTCGGTTTTCACTTTTCTGATTTGGGCTATTTTTTTGGCGGTCAGAGGAATTAAACCCGAATGGCAGATTTTTCCTCTTAAAGGTTCAGGTGAGAGATACGGACAATCGGTTTCAATAAGAAGACGGTTATCGGGAACTATAGCTACTACTTCGGGAAGACGCTTTGCATTTTTAAAAGTAACTACACCGCCTACACCTATATACATACCGATATTTATTATTTCTTTTGCCATCTCGGGACTTCCCGAAAAACAGTGAACTACACCTTTTGGTTTGTGTTTTTTTAAAATTTCGAGTGTGTCGGCGTGTGCATCGCGGTCGTGAACGATTACGGGTAAACTTAAATCTTTTGCAAGCAAAATTTGTTGCTCAAAAACCTTTATTTGTTCTTGTTTGTTTTCGCTGTTATAGTAATAGTCAAGACCTATTTCACCGATTGCAACGCATTTTTCATATTTTGACAATTTTTCAATTTGATTAACCGTAGTACCGCTGTCAAGATTTTCGGGGTGAATACCGACTGCACAATACATATAACCGTATTTTTTTGAGAGGGAAATTGCCTCTTTAGAAGACTTATAATCGCAACCGCAGGTAATAACACCGCAAACCCCGTTTTTGGGAAGTTCGTTTAACAATTCATCTCTTATATCATCGAATTTTTCGTCTGTGTAATGTGCGTGACTGTCAAAAATAAGAGCTTTTTTTAAAATACAATCTTCAGGGTATGAAATCATCTTATCTTACTGCCTACGGGGATATCGTCTGTAAAAATAACCTTAACTAAATCATCTGAACAGTCAGCGGCAAGTATCATACCGTTTGACTCTGCACCGCATAAAACAGCAGGCTTTAAATTCGATACAACAATTACATTGTGACCTATAAGGTCATCAGGTGTGTACCACTTTGCAATGCCCGACGCTACAATTCTTTCTTTGCCACTTCCGTCGTCAAGTGTTAATTTTAAAAGTTTTTTAGCTTTCGGTATCGGCTCACATTTAGTAATTTTTGCTGTCAGTAATTCAACCTTTGCAAAATCTTCAATGGAAATTTGAGAAAGTGTGGTAACATTTTTACTATTTTCCTTTGATTTTGCTTCGTTTTCTGCCTTTATTTCCGCAAGTACCTTTTCGGCGTCAATTCTTGCAAAAAGCGGAGTTGCTTCTCCGACGTTATATTCTTTAGTTTCTCCGAAATTAAGGGTATAATCACTGTTATTTAATTGCTCGGTTATTGATTTTGAACTGTTTGGAATAACAGGGGAGAGCATAATGCCGAGCAGTCTGATACATTCTAACAGATTGTAAAGAACGGCTGAAAGTCGGGGTAGTGAATTTTCGTCCTTTGCAAGTGTCCACGGTGCGGTTTCATCAATATATTTATTACAACGCTTTGCAAAATTCATAACCGCTTCGCAGGCATCGGCATTGTGATAACTGTCCATAAATGAATAATATTTTACTTTAGTATCATTAGCAAAACTTATCAGTTCTTTATCTAAATCATTAAACAAAACAGGTTTTGTTACCTTACCGCCGAAATATTTATTTGTCATTGCAATACAACGGTTTACAAGGTTACCCAATGTATTTGCAAGGTCGGAATTAAATTTTGTAATAAAACTTTCATAGGTGATAGTGCCGTCTTGTGTGTACGGTATCTCGGAAAGAAGATAATAGCGGACTGCGTCAGAAGAAAAACGGTTTGCAAGTTCATCAGCATAAATAACGTTGCCCTTTGACTTTGACATTTTATCTTCGCCTACAAGCACCCACGGGTGACCGAGTACCTGTTTAGGTAACGGCTCACCTAATGCCATAAGTATGATAGGCCAATAAATTGTGTGAAAACGCACTATATCTTTACCGATAACGTGAAGGTCGGCAGGCCATAGCTTTTTATAGGTATCACTGCTGTTTTCAGTGTCATATCCGATACCTGTTATATAGTTGGAAAGAGCGTCTATCCAAACGTAAATAACGTGGCGGTCATCAAACGTAACGGGAATACCCCACTTGAAAGTCGAACGTGATACGCACAAATCGGCAAGACCCGGTTTTATGAAGTTATTTATCATTTCGTTTTTGCGTGATTCGGGCTTTATAAAATCAGGATTTTGCTCGTAATATTCTACAAGTTTATCCTGATATTTACTTAATTTTAAAAAGTAAGCCTCTTCCTTAGAATCAATAACGTCTCTTCCGCAGTCGGGACATTTACCGTCTACAAGCTGAGAAGCAGTAAAAAACGATTCACACGGTACGCAGTATTTACCTTCGTACGTACCTTTATAAATATCTCCTTGGTCATATAACTTTTTGAATATTTTTTGTACTGTTTTTTCGTGTTGTTCGTCGGTAGTGCGTATAAACTTATCATATTCTGTGTTCATAGAATTCCATACCGATTTTATTTCAGACGATATTTTATCCACGTATTCTTTGGGCGTTATACCCGCCTCGTTTGCACACTGCTCTATCTTTTGACCGTGTTCATCGGAGCCTGTCATTAAATAGACGTCAAAACCCATCATCTTTTTGTATCTCGCTATCATATCTGCAAGTACAATATCATAAGCATTGCCGATATGCGGTTTACGCGATGTATACGCAATTGCGGTAGTTATATAAAATTTTTTCTTTTCACACATAATTTTACCTCCGAGATTATGGTTTTCTTATTATAAACACTATTAGTGACAGTAATGTAGCAGACAATTCATACAATAAAACGGCAGTGCTGTTTATTAAGTTTGCAGAGCCCGAAAAAGCAGAATATATAAACACGGCAGTTCCCAAAACAAAAAACAGCACATAAAAAACCGTAAGCAGTGTATTTGTTTTTTTCATTCTGGATGCACAGTTCATAATGGTTATAAATGTAAGATTTCCCGTTCTGAAAGAAGCAGGTGCAGAACAGCTTTCCACTTTTGAAACGGTGTTTTTATACATATGGACACCGGCATTACTCATAACTTTTACTGAATCATCGTATAGGCCTAAATAATCGCATATCATTTCTTCGTTAATATTAGGGTCGCAGTTTGAAACAAGTACCGTTACTCCTAAATTTGTAATTCTTTTAAATTCTCTTGCAACAATCGGATTAACACTGTACTGAATTATTAAAAGTGCACACGCCTTGCCACCGCTTGCAAGATATACGGGGAAGTAACCTTTTCTTAAAATCTTTCTGTCTATTTCAATATTGGGCATTGGAATACCGTGTGCTTCCATTAAGGTTCTGTTTCCGATAAACAGCAGTTCGTCATCAACCCAACCCGAAAGCCCGAGACGTTCCTCATATTTTACCGTATCGGAATTAGGAATGGAATAAGCAGAGTTTGTACCGGCAATTTTTTTGAATATCGGAGCAAGCGTACTGCCTACTGCATCTGTAAGAGAGGCTGCCTTTAAAAGTGTATCGTCGATACTGTTATCGGATAATACCTTTATATTTTGAAGTGTAACTGTACCGGACGGAAAAATATCTGTTGAGTTTACAACAACCGCATTTGCAAGTTCTAATTTTTCAGCGGCGGTTTTGCCTGCTATCATAGCACCCTTCTTATTGAGACGCTTTGCGGCGGAAAAAGAGGGAAGAGTATCTATAAAGAATAGCGAAGGCAAAGATGCAAGCGAAAGTATAACGGTAAAGGTGTATACACCATAATAAATACCGTCAAAATAAGTATATGCCACTATCCCCGAAATCAAGGCTATTATCAGGGAAAGAATTGTAATAATGCTTAATTTTCCGTTAAACCTTGTACCGAAAGTTGAATATTTAAAATAATCGGATACAAATTCGGTATTACGCGGCACAGCAACTAAAACATCGCCCTCAATAGCGTTTTTAGCCATCGCAAATGTGATTGTTTTATCTGAAATCAAACTAACGGCTTTTTTGGAATTTTTAGTTGCAATTTGCCTTAAATTACCGAGCATAGAGGATGCATCAAAAAAATTGCAAAGTGACCTTACAAATAAAATTAAAGTAACTAAAAATACTATTTCAAATATATAAATATTGTTTACAAAAGATATAACTACCAAAAATAATGTAGATAAAGTACAAACAGTTGCCAAAAAATCGCCGTTGCTGTTTTTGGTAAAAGCGTTGGCAAAGGAAGAAAATATCTTAATATTAGCAAGCAAAGATACTAAAAGCACTATACCGCTGAAAATATTTGAATTTTTCGGATAACTAATTATAACATCATTTAAAGGCGGTATAAGAAAAATTGATAGGATAAACGTACAAAGCCCCGATAAAACCGCAGAAATAAATGCAGAACGCTTTTTTATTGAAAAATCACGAATAATTTTTTTTGTATCGGCAAACGATTTATATTCCTGACGGGGCAGATATTCGTCAAAATTTGTAAGTTGAAGTTCTGTTCCCACAGCGGAATTTGAACTTATGTCTTCCATAGCGTCTATTTCGGCAGTTATATCAATAGGTTTTGTAGTACTGCTGACACTTATACGGTTTTTGTTGCCGTCGGTATTTTTTACAGGTGTAAAACGAATGGTGGGAGTATTACTCAAATTTTCCCTGTCTTCATTAACTTCCTCGGCACGCTTTTGAGTTCTTGTATCAATATCCGATATATCAGGAAGATTAAAGTCAAGTTCATCAATCATTACGTCTTGCGAAAAAATCTGCTTTACATTTATCTTAGGTTTTTCGGTTTCTTTAGAGTCCGATACAAGTTTTTCAAAGGCAATTGTCTTTTCGGGTACAGGTTTGCCTTGTGCAATATCTGCATTGTTAGGTACTGTCTCGGTTTTCGTCTTGATTTCAGGTTCTTTGTTTTTACCTAAAGCGTCAATCGAAACATCGTATTTTTTTGAAAGTTCATCAAGTGCTTTTTCACCCTTTGAACGCAGTATATCCGCAACACTTTCAAGTTCATATAAAGGTGCCGACGGTTTTGACATATCGTTACCCTGTTCATCTAATGTATACGGTTTGCATTTTTCCAAAAGGGTTTCCTTTTTTGAAAATTTGGACATACGTTCCTTTAAGGATTTAAGTGCATCACCGTTAGAAGAAGTTGCAACCACGTTATTTTCAGATGAGTTTATAGACTCAACTTCCTCAGGCGTTAAAACGTGCGAAGGGCGTGTTGAATTAAATTTTTCAAGTGAAATTTCATCTTTATTATTTTCGTTATCAAGAAATTCTAAAAAATCACCGTCATTATTACTGTTAGAAGAAAAAAACTTCATAAATTTTATGTCCCCAATAATTTATTATTAAATATTCCTTTTTCGTACTACTTCATACATTAAAACACCCGCCGCAACCGAGGCATTAAGTGAATTTATCTTTCCGCACATCGGCAGACTGATAATCTCATCACACTTTTTTGCAACAAGTGTCCCTATACCTTTGCCTTCGTTTCCTATAACAATTGCACAGGGAATGTTAAAGTCGAGTTTAGTATAATCGGTACCGTTCATATCCGCACCGAATACCCAAACACCTTTTTCTTTTAGTTCATCAATTGTATTTGAGATGTTTGTTACTCGTGCAACTCTCATATATTCAAGTGCACCGCTTGCCGATTTTGCAACGGTAGCATTTAGGGAGGCAGATCTGCGTTTCGGTATTATGATACCGTGAACACCGCAAGCTTCCGCACTTCTTATAATTGCACCGAGATTATGCGGGTCTTCAATTTCATCACAAATTATAATGAAAGGTTTTTCGCCCTTAGTTTCAGCATATTCAAGTATATCTTTGACGGTTGAATATTCCTGAGAGGCAAACATAACCGCAACGCCTTGATGATTAGCACCCATACAGTAATAGTCAAGTTTTTGCGGGCTTACTTCTTTAATGAGTATACCTTTAGCAGAACACTTTGCAATAATCACCGAAACAGAGCCACCCGACACACCGTGGGCAACAAGTAAACGGTCAATTTCTCTGCCTGAGCGTACCGCTTCTAAAACAGAATTTCTGCCGCAAATTATATTACTGTTTTTAATATCGATATCAGTCATATAAAAACAAAGCAACTCCTAAATCTAAATACTACATAAGTATAACATACATATTGCAAAATTAAAAGGGTAAATTATTAAAAAAAGACATTTAAGGAGATTTTTTAAGTGAAAATTACAGAAATTAAAGGTTTTGAACTCTTAGACTCAAGAAGTAATCCTACAGTAGGGGCAAAGGTTGTTTTAGAAGACGGCAGTATCGGTTTTGCCATTTCACCGTCGGGTGCGTCAACGGGAATTTATGAGGCACACGAACTGCGTGACGGCGAAAAGTCAAGATATTTAGGCAAAGGTGTGATAAAAGCGGTAGAAAATATAAACACCGAAATTTCAAAATCACTTTGCGGTATGGACGCTTTAAAGCAAAGAAATATTGACGATACAATGATTAAACTTGACGGCACGGAAAATAAAAGACGTTTAGGTGCAAATGCAATGCTTGCGGTGTCTCTTGCCGTTGCAAAGGCGTCTGCCAATTCGCTTAAAATTCCTTTGTACAGATATTTAGGCGGTATAAACGGCAGAAAATTTCCAAGACCTATGATGAATATTTTAAACGGTGGTGCTCACGCAGGAAATAATATCGATATACAGGAATTTATGATAATACCTCTCGGTTGCAAACATTTTGCAGAGGGCCTTAGACAGTGCAGTGAAATTTATCATAGTTTAGGAATAATTTTAAAATCAAAAGGTCTTTTAACGGGCGTAGGCGATGAGGGCGGTTTTGCACCCGATTTACAGTCGGACGAACAGGCGATAGAACTTATAGTAAAAGCGATTGAGAGTGCAGGGTATAATACCGATGAAATAAAAATAGCACTTGACGCGGCGTCAAGCGAATGGTACGAAGACGGCTCTTATAAACTTCCAAAAAGAAAGCAGAGTTATACTTCCGACCAACTTATAGGTTATTATGAAGAACTTATTTCAAAATACCCGATAATTTCTATTGAAGACGGACTTTCAGAGGAAGATTGGGACGGCTGGAAAAAACTTACCGAAAGATTAGGTAAAAGAATACAACTTGTGGGCGATGACCTGTTTGTGACAAATACCGAAAGACTCAGTAAAGGAATTGATATGGCTGTTGCAAACTCAATTCTTGTAAAGCCTAATCAGATAGGAACACTTACAGAAACGTTAGATGTAATACTTCTTGCAAAGGAAAACGGATATACCACCGTTATTTCCCACCGTTCGGGCGAAACTGAGGACACAACCATAGCCGATATAGCGGTAGCGGTAAACGCAGGACAGATAAAAACGGGAGCACCCTGCCGTACCGATAGGGTAGCTAAATACAACAGACTCTTAATGATAGAAAACGAAATAAATAATTGTTAGTAAAATTAGCGGAAATCTTTTATGATTTCCGCTTTTATTTGATTGACAAAAATAGGTAAAAGGTTTATAATAACTTTATATTTTTGTATAGTTTAAGGATGTATGAGAAATGAAGTGGACGTCGCTTAATGACCTTAGAGAACAGTATTTGTCATTTTTTGAAAAGAAGGGGCATTTAAGGCTTAACAGTTTTTCTTTAGTGCCTGATAATGATAAATCATTACTTCTTATAAATTCAGGTATGGCACCTATGAAAAAGTATTTTACAGGTGAGGTAATTCCGCCGAGAAACAGGGTTACAACCTGCCAAAAGTGTATAAGAACTCCTGACCTTGAAAGGGTGGGTTATACTGCACGTCACGGCACTTATTTTGAAATGCTCGGCAATTTTTCATTTGGTGATTATTTTAAAAACGAGGCAATACCTTGGGCTTGGGAATTTTTAACCGAAGAACTCGAAATACCAAAAGAGTTGTTATGGCCCTCTGTTTATGAAGAAGATGACGAAGCGTATGCTATTTGGCGTGACGTTATTGGAGTGCCCGAAGAAAGAATAGTAAAACTCGGTAAAGAGGATAATTTTTGGGAGCATGGAACAGGTCCGTGCGGTCCTTGCAGTGAAATATATTTTGACAGAGGCGAAAAGTACGGTTGCGGAAGTAAAGACTGTAAACCCGGTTGTGACTGCGATAGGTATATGGAAATATGGAATAACGTATTTTCACAGTTTAACAATATGGGTGACGGTACTTATACCGAACTTGAACATAAAAACATTGATACGGGTATGGGGCTTGAGCGTCTTGCCTGCGTAATTCAGGGCGTTGACAATATGTTTGAGGTTGATACCGTAAGAAAAATACTTGATAAGGTTTGCGAAATTTCAGGGAAAAAATACGGTACTGATAAAAACGTTGATATTTCAATCCGTGCCATAACCGACCACGCAAGAGCATCTACCTTTATGATTAGCGACGGTATTATCCCGTCAAACGAGGGCAGGGGATATGTTCTTCGCCGTCTTATAAGGCGTGCCTCACGTCACGGAAAATTGATCGGCATTTCGCGTCCGTTCCTCCAAGAACTTATTTTGACGGTAATTGAAGAAAATAAGGCGGGATATCCCGAACTCTACGATAAAAAAGAACTTATCAAAAAGGTTATTTCAAATGAGGAAGCAAGTTTTTCAAAGACGATTGACCAAGGACTTAATATACTTTCCGAACTTATGAAAAATGGCGGTACGCTTTCGGGTGAAGACGCCTTTAAGCTATACGATACCTACGGTTTTCCGATTGACCTTACAAAGGATATACTAAGTGAAAAAGGTATGGATGTTGACGAGGACGGCTTTAACGAACTTATGAAAATACAGCGTGAAAAAGCAAGGTCATCAAGAAAAGCGTCCGACGGAGAGAGTTAGAGCAGTGACGGTATAAGTTTTGATAATGTAAGTAAGACCGAATTTGTAGGATATACTGAAAACGAGTGTAATGCAAAAATTGTTGATATAGTGGTAAACGGCGAGCATGCGGACGTTGTAACTTCACCTGATAAGGCAGTAATTGTATTAGACAAAACGGTTTTTTACGCAGAAAGCGGAGGTCAGGTAGGCGATACGGGTATTATATCCGCAGGCGGTGCTACCTTTAATGTAAACGATACAAAGAAAACATCGGGCGGTGTGTTTACACACTTCGGTACGCTTGAAAGCGGTACATTAAGTGTAGGGGACAGTGTGACTGCAAAGATAGATACTGTACGCCGTGATGCAATAAGACGTAATCATACAGCCGCACACCTATTGCAGGCGTCTTTACGTTCTGTCTTAGGTACTCACGTTGAACAGGCGGGTCAGCTTGTAAATGAAAAAGCAGTCCGCTTTGACTTTACGCATTTTTCGGCACTTACCGATGAAGAAATTAAAAAGGTAGAAAATTTAGTAAACTGCCAGATTTTAAATGCCGTTACGGTTGAAAATACCGAAATGCCGATTGAAAAGGCGAGAAAACTTGGTGCTATGGCTCTGTTTGGCGAAAAATACGGTAATATGGTACGCGTTGTCAAAGAAGGAGATTTCTCGGTTGAATTCTGCGGAGGTACACACGTTGATAACACGGGAAAAATCGGTCTTTTCCGCATTGTGTCCGAAACGGGTGTTGCGGCAGGTGTAAGACGTATCGAGGCATTAACGGGCTTTAATGTTGTAACTTTGATTGATAAGTATAAGAATAATGCTTTTGATACTGCAAATGCACTTAAAAGCAGTAATATAGACGATAACCCGACTAAAGTACTTTCTTTGGTAAAGCAAATTAAGGAACTTAATAAGAAAATAGAATCTCTTGAATCAAAAATTGCGTCAGGTAAATTAAGCGATATAATGAAAAATGCCAAAGACGTAAAGGGAGTTAAGGTTGTTGCCGAGATTATAAACGGCGTTAAAGCAGATGAACTCAGAAAAATGACCGACACTGTAAGAGCAGATAACCCGTTATCGGTATGCGTTTTTGCATCTGTAAACGGTGAAAAGGTTACGTTTTGTGCAGGTTGCGGTAAGGATGCCGTAAATATGGGTGCTAATGCAGGTACTATTGTCCGCGAAGTTGCAAAGATTACAGGCGGTAGCGGCGGCGGTAAGCCGGACAGTGCAATGGCTGGCGGTAAGGACACTGCTAAAGTAAACGAGGCAATGAA
>JAKSQC010000002.1 GCA_024404325.1 Clostridia bacterium | reverse complement strand
CTTAATGATGGAATAAACGCATACCGGTAAATGACATTGCAATACCGTATTTATTACAGCACTCTATAACAAGGTCATCTCTAATAGAACCGCCCGGCTCTGCGATATACTTAACACCGCTTCTCTTTGCACGCTCGATGTTATCGTCAAACGGGAAAAATGCGTCTGAGCCTAATGCTACACCGTCAATGGTTGCAAGATATGCTTTTTGTTCTTCTGCGGTGAAGTGTTCGGGTTTTGAAGTAAAGTACTTCTGCCAATTACCGTCGGCACAAACATCTTCTTCGTTTTGATTTATGTAACCGTCAATAACATTGTCTCTGTCAGGTCTGCCTATTTCTGGCTTGAAAGGGAGATTTAATACCTTATCGTGCTGGCGTAAAAACCACGTATCTGCCTTACTGCCTGCAAGACGTGTACAGTGTATACGTGACTGCTGACCTGCACCTACGCCTATTGCCTGACCGTCAACCGCATAGCAAACGGAATTTGACTGTGTATATTTAAGCGTGATAAGTGCAATTATTAAATCTCTTACTGCACTTTCGGGCATATCCTTATTTTCTGTTACTATATTTGAAAGAAGTTCACGGTTAATCTCAAAATTGTTACGTCCCTGTTCAAAGGTGATACCGTAAACCTGTTTATGCTCTGTCGGTGCGGGAACATAGTTAGGGTCTATTTTTACTATGTTATAATTACCTTTACGCTTTGTCTTTAAAATTTCAAGTGCCTCGGGTTCGTAGTCGGGTGCTATAACGCCGTCAGAAACCTCTCTCTTTATCATCTTTGCGGTGGTTACGTCACAAGTGTCAGACAGTGCTACCCAGTCACCGAAAGAACACATACGGTCGGTACCTCTCGCCCTTGCGTATGCACAGGCAAGCGGTGACTCGTCAAGTCCCTCAATATCGTCAACAAAGCAAGCCTTTTTAAGTTTATCGGAAAGCGGAATACCAACCGCCGCCGAGGTAGGACTGACGTGCTTAAAAGATGTTACCGCAGGAAGTCCCAAAGCCTCTTTCAGTTCCTTTACAAGTTGCCAAGAGTTAAATGCATCTAAGAAATTTATATAACCGGGTCTTCCGCAGAGTATCTCTATCGGAAGTTCGCTTCCGTCACTCATAAATATTTTTGACGGCTTTTGATTAGGGTTGCAACCGTATTTAAGTTCAAATTCTTTCATTTTTTCTTCTCCTTACTTATTCTTATTTATCATTCTGTTTTCTTCTTTTAAGGTTTCAAGGTCTACATAGCGAACATAAAGGGAAATTTTATTGTCACTGTCAAGTGCATTCCAAAGTTTATTTGTGAATACATCTATATCATCGTCTATTGCCACTCTTTCAGGCTCGCCTTGGAAAGTGGGTATCGGGTTGCCGTCGCAAATGTAGGTGTGAATGAAATGTCCTAAACCTGCCTTTGACGGATATGCAAACATATACCTTGCACAGTCAGAACCGTCCTCGTCAATGCTCTTTAAAATGCTCATTTTATATGTAAAATCTCCGTTTTCAAAGGTAAGCATTCCGCTTATTCTCGGAGTAAAGTTTGGCTTATCGGGTTCAAACTCACGGGTTTTAAGTGCCTTATTAAAGCACTTACCGTCTTTAAGACCGTCATAGATAGTGTCGGTCTGGTCGCCGTTTGTTACTATAAGATTGTTTTCATAACTGCGTATTGCCGCATAAATAATAAGGCTCGGGTCTTCAACCTTTGACACGTCAAACGGCTCTGTAAATACCTCGCCGTTTTTCTCGGTGAATATACGGTTACGGCTGTTTGCACTTCTGCCCATAATAAAATAAGCGGTACAAGCCTTTTTGCCGTCCTTCGACTTTCCGATTACTATTCCCCTGCCTACATAAGAATTGCCTTTAATAAGTTCTGCTATGTCATTAATCTTATAAATTTCCATTTACTTTTCCTCCGTTATTTTTTTACATATTTTTTCTGCCGACAAAGGCAGTATTTTCCATTCTGCTTCGCACATTACACGCTTTTGCAATATTTCTGGCGTGTCACCCTCCATAACGTCTACACACTTTTGCATTATTATTTCTCCACCGTCGGGTATCTCGTTTACAAAGTGTACCGTAGCACCCGTTACCTTTACACCCTTTTCGAGTGCCGCTTTATGTACCCTCAGTCCGTAAAAACCCTCTCCGCAAAATGACGGTATAAGTGACGGGTGAACATTTATTATTCTTTTTTCAAAGTGTGAAGTAAATTTCTCGCTTAAAATACTCATAAACCCTGCAAGTATTATAAGGTCAATACCGTTTTCTTCGAGTGTTTTTATGATTTTTCTTTCAAAATCTTCCTGCGAAGTAAAGTCCTTTTTGAGTATCGTTGCAGTTTTAATACCTGCTTTTTTTGCCCTTTCAAGTGCAAAGGCTCCGGCATTGTTTGAAATAACAAGTTTTATTTCTCCGCTTTTAATAATTCCGCTTGCCTGTGCGTCAATAAGTGCCTGCAAATTAGTGCCTGAGCCTGACACCATAACGGCAATACTTGCTTTCTCCACCTTGTGCGTTCCCCCTTATTAAAGGAATATACCGCCTGACGAACAACTAAACGTCGTTCGCCCGACAGTACTTTCAAATTAAAATATCTTTATTTTTTCTTCCGACTTAATAATTTCGCCTATTACGTAAGCGTCTTCGCCGTTTGCCTTTAATATATCAAGTGCCTTTTGGCTATCCTCTTTTGGCACTACTATGCTCATACCTACGCCCATATTAAATGTATTGAACATATCACGCTCGGATATATTTCCCTGCTTAGCAATAAGTTTAAATATCGGAAGTATACGAACGGCACTTTTTTCTATCTTTGCACAAAGACCGTCGGGAATACTTCTCGGAATATTCTCATAGAAACCGCCGCCCGTGATATGCGATATACCCTTAACCTTTACTTCTTTAAGAAGTGCAAGTACGGGTTTTACATATATTTTGGTAGGTGTAAGCAGAGTTTCACCTACCGACTTACCGCCGAGTTCCGCTAAAGGTGTTTTAATATCGCTGTTTTCTACGTCGAAAACCTTACGCACAAGAGAGAAACCGTTTGAATGTACACCGCTTGACGGCAGTGCTATAATAACATCCCCCTCGCACATCTGCTTGTTATCTATAATCTTTTTCTTATCTACAACACCCGTGCAGTAACCTGCAAGGTCGTATTCGTCTTCAGGATAAAAACCGGGCATTTCCGCCGTTTCACCGCCGATAAGTGCCGCCCCCGACTGCACACAACCCTCACTTACGCCCTTTACTATATCTGCAATACGCTCAGGGTAATTCTTTCCGCATGCAATATAATCAAGGAAGAAAAGCGGTTTTGCTCCGCAACAGATTATATCGTTTACGCACATTGCAACGCAGTCTATACCGACAGTATCGTGCTTGTCCATCAAAAAAGCAAGTTTGAGTTTAGTACCTACGCCGTCCGTACCCGATACGAGTACAGGTTTTTTAATGCCCGTAAGGTCAAGTTCAAAAAGACCGCCGAAACCACCGACGTCCGAACATACCCCCGAAGTCATAGTTCTTGCAATATGCTTTTTCATAAGCTCTACTGCTTTATATCCTGCCGTTATATCAACGCCTGCCGCAGCATAAGCCTCAGATTTTGAGTTTGTGTTCATACATCTATTCCTTTCCGTTCCAACAATATGTGCAAAGGTCGTTTTCGTCTAAACCTATCGCCTTTATCACGTTTTCAAGAGATTGAAACTCAAGTGATGAAAATTTGAATTTTTTACAGATATTATCCCTTAACTTTTTACCCCTCTCGGTAGTACCGTCAGAGTATTCTTCTATGTACTTAAAGCCCTCTTCACCCTCAAGTTCCAATATAACTCTGCGTGCTATAAGTTCCATATCGTCGGTAGACCGCGTAAAGTTAAGATATTTGCAACCGTACATAATAGGCGGACAGGCTGAACGCATATGTACTGCCTTAGCTCCGCTCTCATAAAGAAACTCCACCGTTTCTTTAAGCTGAGTACCTCTGACTATGGAATCATCAACAAAAAGAAGTTCTTTTCCGTCGATTAACTCTTTTACGGGTATTTGCTTCATTTTTGCTATTTTGTTACGGTCTGCCTGTTTAACGGGTGTAAAACTTCTCGCCCAGGTTGGGGTGTATTTAATAAACGCTCTTGCAAAGTGAACTCCGCTTTCATTTGCATAACCTATTGCGTGAGGAGTACCTGAATCGGGAACACCGCCTACGTAGTCAAGACTTTGTGCCACGCCGTTTTGCTTGTCCATTTTAGCAAGCAACTCGCCGTTGCGGTAACGCATCGCCTCAACATTTACACCCTCATAAGTAGAGTTAGGATACCCGTAATAACTCCATAAAAACGAGCATATTTTTTTATTCTTACTCGGCGGGACTAACTGTTTCATACCGTCAGGACTAAGTTCGACTATCTCTCCCGAGCCTAATTCGTAATTATCTTCAAACCCTAATTTCTGATATGCAAAAGACTCAAAAGATACCGCGTACCCGTTTTCGCTCTTACCAATACAAACGGGAAGTCTGCCGAATCTGTCACGGGCTACAATGATGTTGCCGTCATCCTTTAAAATGAGTATGGAAGCAGTCCCCTCAACAGAATTTTGAGCAAACTTTATTCCCTCTGCAAAACTTCTTCTCTGGTCTATTAAAGCCGCCAACAACTCACTGCCGTTTACCCTGCCACCCGTCATAGAGTCAAAATGACCGCCCGACAGTGACAAGTGTTTTTTTATGAGTTCATCTGCGTTGTTTATCAGTCCTATCATACAAATTGCATAGGTGCCCAAATTAGACCTGATAAGCAAAGGCTGGGGGTCGCTGTCACTTATACAGCCGATAGCAGAAGTCCCTTGCATTTCATCAAATATATGCTCAAACTTTGTTCGAAACGGCGAATTTTCAATGTGATGTATCTTACGCTGAAGACCTATCTGCTTATCATACGCCGCCAAACCTCCGCAACGAGTTCCAAGATGTGAATGGTAATCTACACCGAAAAATACGTCGGACATACAGTCCTCTTTCGACGTTATACCAAAAAATCCACCCATAGTATTCCTCCGAATTTATGAAAAGAATTTATGCAAAAAACAATTTTGAAAGTGTCATCGGGTCGATATATTTACCGTCTTTATATACACGCATATTGCCCGATGCGATTTCGTCTATAAGCATAACGTCACCGTTAGCGTCATAACCGAATTCAAACTTGATATCGTAGAGTACAAGTCCCTTTTCCTTTAAATCGTCAGATACTATCTTGGTGATTTTCTGCGTCATAGCCTTTATATCGTCATACTGCTTTGCAGTCATAACACCTAGGTCTACAAGTGCATCTTTGATTACAAGCGGGTCGCCCTTAGCATCGTCTTTAAAGGTCATCTCAACATAAGACGGAAGGTCTGCTCCCTCTTTTATATAATCACTGTATCTGCGGTAGAAACTGCCTACTGCCTTATCACGGCATATAACCTCAAGTCCTTTACCGAATACCTTTGCAGGAAGTACTTCCATTGTGGTATCGTCAAGATTTGCATTTACAAAGTGTGTCTTAATACCTGCCTTATTTACTTTTTCAAAGAAATAAATAGACATTCTTAAATTTACGTCGCCTACGCCCTCAATAGTAAGTCCTACTGAATTCTCACCCGGATCAAACACACCGTCTTTACCCGTGCAGTCATCCTTGAACTTCAAAAGATAATTGCCGTTGTCAAGTTCAAATACGTCCTTTGTCTTTCCTGTGTAAACAAGTTTCTTTCCCATTTTTATTATCTCCTTTTTTGAATTTACAAATTAAAGTTTTGATGCTATTTCACTGTCTTTTAAAAGCACCTTTTCGGCATCTTTTTTACGCTTTGCATCAAGTTTTTCGGCAAGAGTGCTGTCCTCAACCGCCAAAATTTCGGCACAAAGCAAAGCGGCATTGACTCCTGCGTTTATCGCGACAGTGGCTACGGGTATTCCCGATGGCATCTGTACGGTCGATAAAAGGGCATCAACGCCGTCAAGTGTATTTGATTTGCAGGGTATTCCAACAACAGGAAGCGTGGTATTAGCCGCAATCGCTCCTGCTAAATGTGCCGCCATTCCCGCCGCGGCAATTATTGCACCGAAGCCGTTTTTGCGAGCGTTTACAGAAAAATCTCTCGCCTGCTCTGGTGTCCTGTGTGCAGAATAGATATGCACCTCATAGGGTATACCGAATTCTTTAAGTGTAGCAACCGCCTTTTCAATTATCGGCAAATCGCTGTCACTTCCCATTACAATTCCGACTTTTTTCATTCTTATTCCCCCCTAATTAAAAGCAAAAACGCACTTCAAACCCTTTGGTTTAAGTGCAACGGGACCAATAAATGTCCTTTCAAGGCAACCGCCCTCTTATTACATAGTAATTATACCAAAAATTATCGGACAAGTCAATAAAAAAACGCATATTTATTTACTTTTTGCAGTATACACACAACATTTAGCAGACATAATGATATTAGTATGCAAAACAACGAAATTTTTACCAAATAAAGGAGACAAAAATGACAAAAAAGCATTCTGTGTTAAAAACGGCGTTTATAGTATTCTCGTGCGGACTTATTATCTTTCTTATTGCATATATATATTTGTATTTCAATTTAAAAAACAACGAGCAAACGGCAGAAGCGAAAAAGAATGACGTTCCGTATTCTGTGGCGTCACCGCAAAACACAGGTCTGCTGTTTAAATTTCCCGACAACAGCGGTTGCGTGGTTTACCTTGATTTTTCTTCTCAAATGATATACGCTACCGTAATCGACGATTGTGAGGAAAAAGCAACCGAGTATTACGGATACAGCGTTGATTTTAACGTAAATTCCGATTATTATTTAATATCCGCTATAATTGACAGAATAGGCGGAATAGAACTTAATATCACAGGCGAAGAACTGCGGTACACCGGAATACAAATAACCGATATGATATCCTCTAAAACCGACATTACGGAAATAAGAAAGGATATAATTCGCTCTGTTTTTAAGGAAATTTCGAAAAACGGCTTTTCAAAAGATGATTTTGTGTATATAATAGAAAACAGCGACACCAACCTTACCGTACCGGACTGCTTTTTCTGGGAAAATTATATTAAGGATATGAGCTTACGGTGTGTAATTACAAACTGATAAGGAGGAAATAACTATGAAAAAAGCAATTGCAGTAATACTTTGTGTGATTATGGTTATTTCCTTATGCTCTTGTAAAAAGGTTAAAGTTTTCGATTCTTTTTTGTCAGACACATCGCAGATTATTGATGATTTAAAAGCCAAAGCAGACGATATTATAATTAAAGGATATCCCGCGATTGACCAATCTGTAAATATTGAACAACCCGAACAACAAATAGAAAACCCTATTGTAAACGAAGCAAATCAAAAAATTTCAACACCTTCTCCCTCAACCGTTAAGGAAGTTCCCAAACAGCCGTTATGCTACGATTGTCTTAACAAAGAGCAAAGCAGAATATACAGAATACTTCTAACCGTAGCAGACGAAATGACCACAGGTTGGATAAGCTTGGGCAGATGTAAGCAGTCTTATGTATCCGACGTATCAGTTGCATACCGTGCCTTGACAAATGATTACCCTGAATTTTTTTGGTTGCCCAATTCTTATTTTTTAGGGAACACAAACGGCCATAATTCACAAGTTTTAATAGCATTTTGTTATCATAACGGCAACGATAACTGTGACTATCTTATAAAAAAAGAAGACAAAAATCAGATGACCGACGAACTTAATAATGTTGTTTCAAAAATTGTTGACGGTGCAAAAAAGTACGAAAATAATTTTGAAAAACAGTTATATATACATGATACAATATGTGAAATTACAACCTACAACACGACCGACAGTCTTCTTGTATACACGTCTTACGGAGCGTTGGTATCGGGCAAAGCGGTATGCGAGGGCTATTCGAGAGCAATGCAACTTATATGTTCTAAAATAGGTATTCCCTGCGCTGTGGTTTTCGGAGATGCACAGGGAGAGGGGCATATGTGGAATGTTGTAAACGTTGACGGCGACTGGTATCACCTCGACGTAACTTGGGACGATTCAGGCAGTGACATATATCATACCTATTTTAATGTTTGCGACAGCGAAATTTTAGAAAGTCACACGGAATATGACACCTACATTCCGCAAATAGACGAAACCTTTCCAAAGGAAGAAAAATATAATCTTTTGTCTTATGTTTGCGACAGTACCAACCTTAATTATTTCACATATAATAATGCCTTTCTTGATAAATCTTGCAACCTATCCGGTAATACTATCAGTTCTGAATATCTAAAGGGCAAAAATTATGCACAATTAAAAATAACCGATTCTTCTTTGCTATCGGAATTAAACATAACATATACCCCCTACCTTGCAAAACTCCAACTCAGATTGAATAAACTGTCCGGCAACAGTATTTTATTAAAAAGCATATCAATTACAAATAATATTGTAACATTATATTGGTAGGTGCTTTTCAGTTGCATTGTTCTTAATTTTATTAAGTCAATTTGTGAATTTGATTAAAAAATTTAAGTTGTTGTCCTTTACATTTTAGTATTTACGAAATCACTTAAGTTTGATTGACAAAAGCGATTATTATAATTTATAATATGTATATGTTGTTGCCGTACCGCACAAAACGGTACGGCAACGTATTTTTTTGTAGCGGAGGCGTTTTCTTGAAAAATATACAAGAGTTGTTCGGCAGTTACGTATTTAACGATTCGGTTATGAAGCAGAGATTGCCGAAAGAAACCTACGAAGCATTTAAAAATTCGGTGTCGGACGGTAAAAATATTGATGGAGATATGGCAGACACAATAGCGTCTGCCATGAAAGAGTGGGCAATAGAAAAGGGTGCTACACACTATACCCATTGGTTCCAGCCGATGACGGGTATCACCGCCGAAAAGCACGACAGTTTCATATCTCCCACCGAAGACGGACGTATAATAATGGAATTTTCAGGTAAGGAACTCATAAAAGGTGAGCCTGATGCGTCTTCTTTCCCGTCGGGCGGACTCAGAGCAACATTTGAGGCAAGGGGTTATACCGCTTGGGATCCCAGTTCCTATGCGTTTGTAAAAGACGATACCCTTTGCATACCCACGGCATTTTGTTCCTACGGCGGAGAGGCGTTAGACCAAAAAACCCCTTTGCTTCGCAGTATGGATGCAATAAACAAGCAGGCTTTAAGAATAGTAAAACTGTTTGGTATGGACGATGTAAAGCGTGTTATAACAACGGTAGGCCCCGAACAGGAATACTTCCTTGTTGACAGGGAAATGTTCAATAAACGTCCCGACCTGCTTTTCTGCGGACGTACACTCGTAGGTACTATGCCGCCTAAAGGTCAGGAAATGAACGACCATTATTTCGGTGTTATTAAACCGAGAGTAGCAAAATTTATGCGTGAACTTGACGAAGAACTGTGGAAGTTAGGCGTTTTGGCAAAAACAGAACATAATGAGGCTGCTCCCGCTCAGCACGAGTTAGCACCGATATTTACCACTACAAACATAGCCGCCGACCATAATCAACTTACTATGGAACTTATGAAAAAGACGGCGGCAAAATACGGTCTTGTGTGCCTGTTGCACGAAAAACCGTTTGACGGCGTAAACGGAAGCGGTAAGCATAACAACTGGTCGCTTTCCACCGATACGGGAATAAATCTGTTAAAACCGGGTAAAAACCCGAGTGAAAATACTATTTTCCTGCTGTGTCTTGCGGCGGTTATGAAAGCGGTAGACGAACATCAGGAACTTTTGCGTGTATCTATTGCGTCGGCAGGTAACGACCACCGTTTAGGCGAAGACGAAGCACCGCCTGCAATAGTTTCTATGTATTTAGGTGAGGAACTTACCGCAATACTCGAAGCCCTTGAACGCGGAGAACATCATAAAGATGTAGGAAAAATAAGTATGACTGTAGGTACAAAGACGATACCCTACATAAGAAAAGACAATACCGACCGCAACCGAACTTCACCGTTTGCATTTACGGGAAATAAATTTGAATTCAGAATGTTAGGCTCTGCGTCCTCAATATCTGACACCAATGTTATGATTAACACAATGGTTGCCGATGTATTTAAGGAATTTGCAGATTTCCTTGAAAATTCAAAAGACTTTGACAGTGACGTAACAAAACTTATAAGAAAAACCGTAAAAGAACATAAACGTATTTTATTTGACGGTGACGGTTATTCAAAGGAATGGCAGGAAGAGGCGGCAAAGAGGGGACTTAAAAATCTCCGAAGTACACCCGATGCCGTACCCGTACTTCGAAGCAGTGAAAACATAGCACTGTTTGAACGTCATAAAGTACTAAACAGCACAGAAATAAATTGCAGAGCGGATATAGCACTTGAAAATTACAGTAAAACCATTCACATAGAGGCACTTACGCTTATCCAAATGGTTGACCGCGATATTATTCCTGCGATAACCGAATATACTTCGGAGCTTTGCAATTTGGTGCTTTCAAAAGAAAAATTATCGGATGAAATAAACTTTAGCTACGAAACTGCCGTATTGAGCAGACTTTCAAATTGTTCGGACAAGCTGTATGAACTTACTGAAGATTTAAAATCTGCGGTATGTAAAGCACAAAACACAAACGGTATTCTTGAAAAGGCAAAACTGTATCACGATAAAGTATTATTCATAATGAATAATATCCGTCTTGTTTCCGACGAGGCGGAAACGATTGTATCAAGAAAGTATTGGCCGTATCCGACCTACGGAGATTTGTTGTTTAAGATATAAAGATATAAAAATGCTGTCAGGCAACCGCCTGACAGCATTTTTATATAGAAGTTTCGTGTGCTATTTCGAGCATATCAAAGTCAAATTCTTTTTTCATATTTAGTGCTTCAAAAATATCAATGTCAACAATTTTACCCTGCCTGTATGCTACTACTCTGTTTCCTATTCCCTTATCAAGCAGGTGTACCGCCGCATTTCCGAACTGCGTAGCCCTGACGCGGTCGCGTACCGTAGGACTTCCGCCTCTTTGAACGTGACCTAATACGGTGGCTCTTGCCTCGATACCCGTTCTTGCCTCTATCTGCTCGGCTATCTTCTCAACACCGCCTACACCCTCGGCAACTACTACTATAAAATGTTGTTTTCCCGTTTTTCTTGCATTGTTTATCTTACTTACAACCTTTTGTATATCAACCTCAACTTCGGGAACTAAAACCGCAGAAGCACCAACCGCTATTCCTGTTTGAATTGCTATATAACCCGCGTGTCTACCCATAACCTCAACAACACTGCAACGGTCGTGTGACTGTGCGGTATCTCTTATTTTATCTACCATTTCAACCGCAGTATTCATAGCGGTATCAAAACCTATTGTATATTCTGTAGAAGAAATATCGTTATCTATAGTTCCGGGTATGCCTATGCAGGGAATACCTCTGTTTGACAGGTCTTTAGCCCCCCTGAACGAGCCGTCACCGCCTATTACAACTATTCCCTCGATACCTGCTTTTTTACAGTTTTCGATAGCCTCGTTTAGTCCTTCCTCGGTCTTAAAACGCGGACTTCTTGCGGTATAAAGCATTGTACCGCCCTTATTTATAATATTGGAAACCGAACGGACATCTAAATCAATAATATCGCCTTCAATAAGTCCGTTATAACCTCTGCATATACCCTTTACATTCATACCGAGTGAAACGCCTGTTCTTACTACTGCACGAACAGCGGCATTCATTCCGGGTGCGTCTCCTCCGCTTGTTAAAACACCTATAGTTTTCATTTTTTACCATCTCCAAATACTAAAAGCCATTATATACCATAATAATCAAATATTCAACAACTTTTTTATTCAATAAGTTTTAAATTTTCATCGCCTAAAATCGACTTTAATTTAAGCAAAAGATTACCGTTTGCGTCTGTTTTAAGTTTAGGCGGAGCCTCAAACCGTTTGCCTGTATCTTTGCATATAATAAACACCGACTTTTCTCCCCTGTTTTTTTCAAGGATACCGCAAATCTCGTTAAACTGTTTTGAGTTCATACTGTCTACTTTTAAGTAAAGCCCCGATTTATACCTTTTTGACATTGTGTTTTGGGCAAGGGTTTCAGGAATTTGCTCTACTGTTTCACAAATAATTTCAGCGTCACGGTCTTCTCTTTCGCTTACTTTACCCCTGATAACCACTATATTCCCTGCACTTAAAAGACTTCGGTACTTAGAATAAGCATTTGCAAAAACTATAACATCTATTCTTCCGCTTACATCTTCAGCACCGGTATATACAATAACGCTTTTGTTTTTAAGTTGTTTTATACGCACAGTCTCTAATATGCAAGCTATTTTAACCTGACTTCCGTCACGGTATTTTTTATCGTTTATATCGCGTATTTTTGCAAAAGAGCCCGACTTTACAAAATTTTCGTATGCCGTCATAGGATGTCCCGAAAGATACATTCCCGTAACTTCCTTTTCCATTTCAAGAAGTTTTACCATCGGCATTTCTTCGGTTTTTACAAGTTTAGGTTCTTCTTCATTAAAACCGTCCCCGAATAAATCTAACTGATTTTCACCCGAAAAGCGTTTTTGCTCATCTATGGCTGTCAAAATACCGTCTATACTGAATAACATCTGACGCCTATTATCTGCAAGAGAATCTAATGCACCGCTTTTAATAAGTCCCTCGATTGCACGGCGGTTAAGTTCTCTGCCGTAATTACGACGGCAAAAATCGTACATTGACCTGTACTGTCCGCCACTCTCACGCTCTTTTATAAGTCGGTTTATAACGCCCCGTCCCAAATTTTTTATTGCCAGCAGTCCAAAGCGTATACCATTTTTAGTTGCGGTAAAGTTTTCGTTGCTTTCGTTTACACTCGGCGGCAGTACCTTTATCCCCATACGCTTACATTCTTCGGTATACTGTGCGATTTTGCCCGCACTGTCAAGCACACTTGTAAGCAGTGCCGCCATATATTCTTTAGCATAGTGGCATTTTAAATATGCAGTTTTATACGCTACAACAGCATACGCCGCCGCATGAGATTTGTTAAAAGCATAGGAACTGAAAGCCGACATATTGTCAAAAATATTTTTAGCCGTCTGTTCGTTTACACCTCTGTTTACCGCACCTTCACACACAACGTTTCCGTTTTCGTCCTTTTCTCCGTAAATAAAGGCGTTTCGTTCCTTTTTCATAACGTCGTGCTTTTTCTTTGACATAGCACGCCTTACAATATCGGCTCTGCCGAGCGAATACCCTGCAAGACTTCTGCATATCTGCATTACCTGTTCCTGATATACAATACAGCCGTAGGTTACCTTTAAAATAGGCTCTAATAGCGATGTTTCGTACTTAACATCCTGTGGGTTGTGGCGGTTGTGTATATAACGCGGTATTGAGTCCATAGGACCGGGTCTGTAAAGAGAAAGTATTGCAATTAAGTCCTCTATATTTTCGGGGACAAACTGCCTTAGTACACTTTTCATACCGTCCGATTCAAACTGAAAAACACCGTCCGTAAGACCTTTTGCCATCATATCAAGGGTGTCTTTATCGTCCATAGGTATGTTATCGGCACTGAAATCAGGTTCTTTTAGTCTTATCGCCTTTTCGGTATCGTCTATTACAGTCAGGTTTCTAAGACCTAAAAAGTCCATTTTTAAAAGTCCCAATTCGTCAAGGGCTGTCATAGTATACTGCGTTACTACCGATTCTTCATTTACCGCAAGCGGTACATAATCACTTACAGGTAAATCGGATATAACAACGCCTGCCGCGTGTGTAGACGCATGTCTCGGCATACCCTCAACCTTAATTGCCATATCAATAAGCATTTTTACCTGAGTATCGGCAGAGTAAAGGGTTGAAAGTTCCTTTGAAATCTCCATAGCACGGCTTATCGTCATACCCATAGACTGCGGAATAAGTTTTGCTATCCTGTCGCAGACGTTATACGGTATATCCATCGCTCTGCCGACATCCCTTACCGCCGCCCTTGCCGCCATAGTCCCGAACGTGACTATCTGTGCTACGTGGTCACTGCCGTACTTATCTATTACATAGTCTATTACCTTTTGGCGGTTTACGTAACAAAAATCTATGTCAAAATCAGGCATAGATACCCTTTCGGGGTTTAAAAAACGCTCGAAAATAAGGTCGTATTTTATAGGGTCTATACCCGTTATTCCTATACAGTATGCCGCAAGACTTCCCGCACCCGAGCCTCTGCCGGGACCTACGGGTATGCCGTTTGTTTTGGCGTAATTTACAAAGTCCCAAACAATGAGGTAGTAATCAACATACCCCATTTTATTTACTACCGAAAGTTCGTATTCAAGTCGGTCTGTAATGCTTTTATCGGGACTTTTTCCGTAATTTTTATAAAGTCCTTCATAACATTTTTCCCTAAAATACTCAAAGTGGTCTTTATCACCTATATCAAAATACGGCAATTTTATTTTACCGAACTCAAATTCCACGTTACACCTTTCGGCAATTTTTTCGGTATTCTCCAAAGCCTCACGCACTTCACCGAAAAGTTCCGCCATTTCTTCGTAACTTTTAAGGTAAAATTCTTCTGTTTTAAATTCTATCGGGTTTTCTTCGTTTATCTTACTTCCCGTTTGTACGCATAAAAGCACCTTATGCATAAGTGCATCTTCTTTATTTATATAATGCACATCGTTGGTAGCAACAAGCGGTATTCCCGTTTGCTTTGAAATTTTAATCAAAAGCGGGTTTACCTTTTTTTGCTCTGCAAGTGAGTGGTCTTGAAGTTCAAGATAAAAATTATCCTTACCGAATACACTTTCATACCACTTTGCCGTTTTGAGTGCATTTTCATAATCGGAATTAAGTAAACTTTTCGGTATCTCGCCTGCAAGACAGGCGGATAGTGCTATCAGTCCTTCGTGATGTTCTTTAAGTAATTCTCTGTCTATTCTCGGTTTTGAATAAAAGCCTTCTGTAAATGACAATGATACCATTTTTATAAGGTTTTTATACCCCGTATTGTCCTTGCATAGAAGTACAAGGTGTGAATACTCGCTGTCAAACGCCTTTTCCTTATCAAAACGCGACCTCGGTGCTACGTAAACTTCACACCCTATAATTGGCTTTATACCCTTTGCCTTTGCCTTTTTATAAACTTCTATTGCACCGTACATAACGCCGTGGTCGGTAACGGCAATACTGTTTTGTCCTAAATCTACAGCCCTTTGCACAAGTTCATCAATTCGGCAACAACCGTCAAGAAGACTATACTGTGAGTGCAAATGCAGATGAACGAAACCCATACCGTTACCCCCTTTTTATTTTTTAATATTGTTCCTTTGTGTGTTATATATTTCCATTATTTTATTAAGACGGTGATTAAGTCCCGAAACGGTTATCGGTTCGTGGCTTTTAGCACATAACTCTTTTAAAGTTGCGTCGGGATTTTCAAGCCGCAGTTTTGCCGTATACAAAAGTTCTTTTGGCAAACTTTCAAGTCGGTCGGTTTTTTTAAGGTACTCTATCGCCTTTCTCTGCTTTACCGACGCTTCCACCGTACGGTTTATATTCCCGCTGTCACAATTCCTTGCTCTGTTGGTATTATTTTTTACACTTTTTATAATTGTAGTCTCAATAAGTTCAAGACTTCTTGCCGACGCACCTATAAGCGTCAATAGGTTTACTATCATTTCACTGCGTTTTATGTAAACCACAAAACCGTTTCCTCTGCGTGAAATGTGAGCCGAAATATAATGTTCGGATAAAAGGTTACACAGTTCTTTTGCAAGACTTTCGCTTTTTACGGGAAAATCTGCACGGTATGACACCTCGGGGTTTGAAAGATGTCCGCAGGCTAAAAACGCACCCCTTACAAAACTTGCAACACAACATTCCCTTAAAAAGCATTCCCTGTTAATTAGACCGTCGTAAACACCGAAATCGACCGATGCCAATATTTTAAGCCTGTCCGCCTCGCTTTTTACCTCTGCTATATAAGTAGGACTTTTAGTTCCCCCGCAGGATATTTTTACGTCGGCAGAGTATACCTCTTTTAACAGTTCGGCGTAACTTAGGGCTGTGCGTTCGTTTTCGGTCTGCATACATATCCTTTTTACCGAAAAAGACCTGCTAAAAAGCAAAAAACCGTATATGAGCGGTTTTTTGCAACAAGAAGATAATTTTAAACCAGACAGTTCGTTTTTTATATCAGAGCAAAAAGACACTTAAACTCCCCACCAAAATTTTATTTTGTAATATCGCGGTGTATAGTGCTTACTGCATATCCGCTCTCGCTTAAATGCTTAGACACAAGTTCGGCAAATGTGACCGAACGGTGCTTACCGCCCGTACAACCCATAGAAATTACAAGTTGGCTTTTTCCCTCTTTTACGTAAAGCGGTACGGAATAATCTATAAAGTTTATAAGCCTTGATAAAAACTCGTTTGATTCTTCACTATTCATAACGTAGTCCTGTACGTCATTTTCAAGTCCCGTTTTGTTTTTAAGTCCCTCAACATAATAAGGGTTAGGCAGACATCTTACATCTATTATTATATCCGCCTCGGTATCCGAGCCGTACTTAAAACCGAAAGATTTACACTGTATTTTAAGTCCTACATTGATACCGTCTAAAAATATTTCCGAAAGTTCCGTTTTTAACTGCGACATTGAAACAAGACTTGTATCAATAGTATAATCTGACTTATGTTTTATGTGGGAAAGCATTTTGCGTTCCTTTGCAATAGCCTCCGACATTGATATATCGTATTTATCACAAAGCGGATGTTTACGTCGGTTTTCCTTGTACCGTCTTATAAGTACATCATCAGAGGCATCTAAAAACAGAATTTTATATTCAACCTTATTTTTCTTTAAATTTTCGAGGACTTCGGTAATTTCGGAAAACATATCTCCGCCCCTTACGTCGGTTACAATGGCAATTCTTCCGAGTTCTTGATTTCCTCTTTTGGATAAATCGACAAATGCAGGAATAATAGCAGGGGGAATATTATCTACACAGTAAAAGCCGATATCTTCAAGTGCGTTTGCCGCCTGCGACTTTCCCGCTCCCGACATACCCGTAACTATAAGCAGATTCATAACTTCTCCTCCCTGCCGACAAATATAACTTCGGTTTCCAAATGTACACCGTCATTTTCATAAACCGTATCCTGTATCTTTTTAATAAGGTTTTTAACGTCTTTTGCTGTGGCATTTCCCGTATTTATAACAAAACCTGCATGCTTACTACTTACCTGTGCTCCTCCGCACGATACGCCCTTTAAATTGTTTTTTTCTATAAGCGTACCTGCAAAATACCCCTCAGGTCTTTTAAATGTGCTTCCGGCACTCGGATATTCAAGCGGTTGCTTTTCTTTGCGTCGGTTTAACAGGTCGGACATCTTTGACTTTATTTCATTTGTTTCACCCTTATTAAGTTTGAAAGTAACCTGAGTAATAACAAAAGATGAATTTTTAAATACACTCGTTCTGTAACCAAACTTCATATCCTCTGCCGATACGGTTTTTATATTACCGAAATTATCGACACATTCTGCACTCTTTACTACCTGCGACATTTCACCGCCGTATGCCCCCGCGTTCATAAAAACAGCACCGCCGACACTACCGGGTATACCGTAGGCAAATTCAAGTCCCGTAAGAGAGTTTTCAAGTGCCGATACACAAACCTTGCTTAATTTAACCGATGCCAAACAGGTAATTTCGTCACCGTCTGTTTTAATATCCTCACCGCAAAGCTTGATAACCGCACCCTCAATTCCGTTATCTGAAACAAGAAGATTTGAGCCTGCACCCAAAATAAAGTATGGCACCCCATATTCATTTGCCGATTTTATTACGAAAATCAGTTCTTCGGTACTGTATATCGACACAAAAACTTCCGCATTACCGCCTATTTTAAAGGTGGTATGACGGCTCATCGGCTCGTTTAGAACAAACTGCACGCCGTTATCGGAAAGTCTTTTTAAAAATGCCTTTATATCCATTAAATCACCAACATTTAAAACGGTTCAACCTTAATATCATTTGCCGACTTAAAATCGTCACCCATACCAAGTCTGTTAAGCAGGTCCTCCGCCGCATTGTAGCCCAACTTTTTCTGACGGCTGTTCATAGCCGCTACCTCGATTATTACCGCAAGGTTACGTCCCGGCTTTACGGGAATGGTAAGCGACGGTATCTGAAGTCCTAACAGTTCGGTAGTTTGGTTATCAAGTCCCATACGGTCATAAACCTTGTTCATATCCCACTGTTCAAGATGTACAACAAGGTCTATTTTCTCGGTTAGTTTTACCGCACCGACACCAAAAATTCGGCTTGCATTTATAATACCTATTCCTCTAAGTTCAATAAAATGACGAATATTATCAGGTGCACTTCCGACAAGCGATTTACTCGACACCTTGCGTATTTCTACGGCATCGTCGGCAATAAGTCTGTGACCTCTCTTTACAAGTTCGATTGCCGTCTCGCTCTTACCTACACCGCTCTCACCCAAAAGCAGTATGCCCTCACCGTAAACCTCTACCAAAACACCGTGTCTTGTTACCCTCGGTGCCAAATGAAGACTTAAAAAGGCTATTAAAGCCGCCGTGAAATCGGATGTGGACTCGGGCGTACGCAAAAGCGGTACGCCGTATTCTTTTGCGGTTTCCTCATAGTAATCTTCTATCTCAAGTCCTCTTGCCACTATTACCGCAACAGGTTTGCGTGAAAAAAAGTCGTTCATACGGCTTTTTGCCTTATCGGGAGTAAACCTCTTTAAAAAACTTACCTCGCTGATACCGAGTATTTGTATACGGCGGTCGTCAAAATATTCGTAATATCCCGCCATCTGAAGTCCCGGACGGTTTGTTTCGGTTGAAGAAACAAGTATATTCTCCGCGTTTTCGGGAAGATATATCGTTTCCAAAGAAAATTCCTTAATAATACGGTCTAAAGATATAGTAAAGTCTGTTTTCATATCCTTGCACCCCTATTTAAACATAATACTGACTTTATTATACTATATTACTATGTGTTTTTAAATAATTTTTTTAAAATTTTGTAAAATTACTTGCTAATATATAGAAATAATTATATAATTGATTGGTAAATTTGTTTTTACTTTGGAGGCAGTTGTTTATGAAACTCGGTATGGTAGGACTTCCGAATGTAGGAAAGTCAACCCTCTTTAACGCAATAACAAACGCAGGAGCACAGTCTGCAAACTATCCGTTTTGCACCATTGAGCCAAACGTAGGTATGGTAAGCGTTCCCGATGAACGCCTTGAAAAATTAGCGGAAATTTACAGTCCCGATAAGTTTACCCCCGCGGTAATAGAGTTTGTCGATATAGCAGGACTTGTAAAGGGTGCGTCCAAAGGAGAGGGACTCGGAAATAAATTTCTCTCAAACATAAGAGAGGTTGACGCGGTAGTCCACGTTGTGCGTTGCTTTGAGAGTACCGATATAATACACGTTGAGGGCTCTGTTGACCCTGTCCGCGATATTGAAACCATAAACCTTGAACTGATTTTTTCCGATATGGAGATAGTAAAACGCCGTCTTGATAAGGCACTTAAAACGGTTAAGGGCGATAAATCGGCACAAATTGAGGTAGATTTCTTAAACCGCCTTATGTCACACTTAGAACAAGGTCTTCCCGCCCGTTCGGTAGAGATAACAAGCGATAAAGAACAGGAGATTTTAGATACAACGGCACTGTTATCGCTGAAACCCGTTATATATGCCTGCAATATGAGTGAAGAAGATTTTACAAACGGCATTGAAGAAAATAAAAATTATAATGCCGTAAAGGAAATAGCAAGTAAAGAAAACGCCGAAATACTGCCGATTTGTGCGGCACTTGAGGCTGAAATATCGGGACTTGACGATGAAGAAAAGGTAATGTTTTTAGAGGAATTAGGTCTTAAGCGTTCGGGACTTGACCGTATGATACAAAAATGTTACAGCCTTTTAGGTCTTATATCTTATTTGACCGCAGGGAAACCCGAAGTAAGAGCGTGGACTATTAAAAAAGGCACAAAAGCACCGCAGGCGGCAGGTAAAATCCATACCGATTTTGAGCGTGGCTTTATCCGTGCAGAGGTAATATCGTTTGACGATTTTATGTCATGCGGGGGCAGTATGGTAACCGCAAAAGAAAAGGGCCTTGTAAGAAGCGAGGGCAAAGAGTATATTATGAACGACGGAGATATAGTCCTTTTCCGCTTTAACGTATAATTAAAGTGCTTTCTGTTCACACTTTTAATGGGTGAAATGAAGTGAGCAGAAGAAAAACCAATACCATAATTTTCTCCATAGGTGCTGTCGGATACGGTCTTATAGAGGTAATTTGGCGTGGCTATACGCATTGGTCTATGCTTTGTGCAGGCGGTCTGTCTTTTTTGGGACTAAGCACTATTTCTAAGAAAATGAAAAACTCAAATCTCTTTAAAAAGGCTTTGGCAGGTTGCGGTATAATTACGGCTATTGAATTTATATTCGGTGCGGTTTTTAATCTTGTCTTAAAAAAGAATGTTTGGGATTACAGCCGTATGCCACTTAACATAAAGGGGCAGGTTTGTGCTTTGTATTCGTTTTTTTGGCTTATTTTAAGTATGATATTTGTTCCGCTATCAGGAAAGGTAAGAAATAAACTAATGAGGTGAAACAGTTGGATTTTCTTCACAGAACTTGGGCTGAAATTGATATTAACGCCCTGATACATAACTTTAAAATCATTAAATCTAAGGCAGACGGTTGCCGTATTATGGCGGTTGTAAAGGCAGACGCATACGGTCACTCGGTGCAAAACATTGCTCCCGTTTTGCAGGAAAACGGTGCTGATGCATTTGCCGTATCAAATATAGAAGAAGCCATAACACTTAGGGGTTGCGGTATAACAAAACCCATTTTAATACTCGGGTATACACCCGTAAGTATGGCACCGCAACTTGTTATTAACGATATTACACAATGTGTTTATTCTTTTGAATACGCAAAAGGACTGTCGGAAAGTGCAGTAAAATCAGGTGTAAACGTAAAAATTCATATAAAACTTGATACGGGTATGGGAAGAATAGGTTTTGACTGCCGTGACAGTTTGCTTTGCGGTATTGACGAAGCGATAAAAAGTGCTACGCTTGACGGACTTTTACTCGACGGAATTTTTACGCACTTTGCATCGTCCGACAGAAACGAGAGGGAAGAAGACGGCTTTACAGATAAGCAGTATGCACTATTTACGGCAGGCATAAAAAGGTTTAACGATGCGGGACTTTATCCGAAATATTGCCACTGCTGTAATTCCGCCGCTTTTTGTCTTGATGACGAAAAGCACCTTGATATGTGCCGTACGGGAATAATTCTTTACGGTCTTACCCCGTCTGCAACACTTGAACTCAAAGAAAATTTTATACCCGTTATGACGGTAAAATCGGTAGTATCAATGGTGAAAAAAATAAAGGCAGGCGACACAATAAACTACGGCAGAACATTTAAAGCGGAAAGCCAAATGACGGTTGCCACCGTTACCGCGGGTTATGCAGACGGTTATCCGAGAATTCTTTCAAACAAGGGTTATGTCTTGATAAACGGTAAAAAAGCACCGATAGTCGGCAGAATTTGTATGGACCAATTATCGGTAGACGTAAGCGATATAGAAAATGTAAAACAGGGTGACGAAGTAATACTTTTCGGCAGGGAACTTCCCGTAGAGGAATTAGCCGAAATGTGCGGTACGATAAACTACGAAATAGTGTGCGGTATATCCCCGCGAGTACCGAGAATAGTGGTAAAAAAGTAAAAGAATAAGGCAGGTCTGCGATCTGCCTTATTCTTTTACTTATTGCAATAAACTAAAATTGCATTTCTTACAAATTCTGCCGTACCGTCACCGCCTGCACCGTCGATGTTTTTCTTAAACCGCTCATCACTGACGTACATTTCGGACAGTCCCTTTAAAATTTCATCGGTACAAGTGTAATAATTGTCGGTTATGAATTTTTTGAGTTCCGCTATTTTTGACTGTACAGCCCTCTCGTTTGCAGGTAAATTTTTAAGTTTCCCTATACTTTCAAATATTTGCATAAGTCCATCGGCGTTTTGGTCTGTACCCCTTTCCTCGTATTCCTTGTAGGCAGAAGTATTACCCCACTTTTGTTTAGCCTCGTTTTTGTAATTTTCTATTTCACTGTTATCAAATGCGTTAAAATTCATAATATTTTCCCCTTTTTCCATTATCTCACGTGCATAAGAAATAAGTTTTCCCAAACGGTCATACTGCAACTGCAAAAGTTTTATTTGCTCTGTCAGTACAGCCTTTGTATCAAAGTTTTCACTCTCTATTATTTCCTTTATTTCTTTTAAAGAAAATTTAAGTTCACGAAAAAACAAAATACTGCTTAGCCGTTTAATTGCCGTATCGTCATAAAGCCTGTAACCCGATTTGGTAACACAAGTAGGTTTTAATAACTTTATCTCGTCATAGTAGTGAAGCGTACGCACACTTACCCCCGTAAGTTTGCTGACCTCATTTACCGTCATCATAGTATCCCTCCCGTAAGTTATATTGTATACTATTACGTAACGTCAGTGTCAAGGGGTTTTAATAAAATTTTTTTGAAAATTCTATTATTATAACATCTATTGACAATAAACCGATTGGACAATATAATATACCTATCCAATCGGTTAATCTTGCCGTAAGGCTTGATATAAATATTTTTTAGGAGAGTGCTTTTTGAGAAAGTACAACGCATTGGAGATTGTCGCATAATCGGGAGGTTTGCGGACAATCAGACAAACCTCCCGCCAAAGGCAATTGAAGTCGACAATTTCTGGGAGGAAAAATAATGGATAAAAACGACTATATAATTCGTTTAGAAAGAAAAGAAGATTACAAAGCAGTTGAAAACCTTATAAGAGAGGCGTTTTGGAACGTTTACCGTCCGGGTTGCAGTGAGCATTATGTAATTCATACACTGCGGGACAACAAAGATTTTGTAAAAAAACTTGACTTTGTTATGGAGCAAAACGGCAGAATTATAGGACAGAATATGTTTATGAAAACCGTAATTGACGCTGATGACGGCAGAAAAATCCCAATTCTTACAATGGGACCTATCTGTATTACGCCCGAACTCAAACGCAAGGGTTACGGTAAAAAACTGCTTGATTATTCCCTTGAAAAAGCCACTGAAATGGGCTTTGGAGCGGTTTTGTTTGAGGGTAATATCGGCTTTTACGGCAAAAGCGGATTTTGTTATGCCGAAAAGTTCGGTATACGGTATCACGACCTGCCCGAAGATGCTGACGCATCATTCTTTCTCTGCAAAGAACTGATTTCAGGGTATCTTGACGGTATTACGGGCGTATACCAAACACCGCAAGGATATTATGTAGATGACTCTGATGTAGAGGAATTTGATAAACAATTCCCCATAAAAGTGAAACTGAAACTTGAAGGTCAAATATTCTAAACGAAAGGCAAAGAGCCTATGCGAATGCATAGGCTCTTTGGCAAAATAAGGCGAAATATGACATTTCGATAAATTAAGGTTGCGAGGTTAGTACACAATGAGTAATACGATTGTCTACATACACGGCAAGGGTGGAAATGCCACCGAAGCCGAACATTACAAGTCGCTTTTCCCCGACTGTGACGTAATCGGGTTTGATTATAAATCCAAAACACCGTGGGAGACAAAAGTTGAATTTACAAAATATTTTGATACATTAAGTAAAAATTATGATGCTGTTATCTTGATTGCCAACAGTATCGGTGCATATTTTGCGATGAATGCTCTAGATAAAAACCAAATCAAAAAGGCGTATTTCATTTCTCCTGTTGTCGATATGCAACGGCTTATAACCGATATGATGTTGTGGGCAAAAATAACGGAAGATGAACTGCGGAACAAAAAGAGTATCGAAACACCGTTCGGCGAAACGCTTTCATGGGAATATCTATGCTATGTAAGAGAAAACCCCATAGAATGGAACGTGCCGACAAACATACTTTACGGCGAGAATGACAACCTTACCTCATTTGAAACGGTATCGTCATTTGCCGAAAAAATCGGTGCAACGATTACCGTGATGTCGGGCGGTGAACATTGGTTTCATAACGATGAACAGATGAAATTTCTTGATAAGTGGATAAAAAAGTGTTAGCACCTGCAAATATTATCACCTTTTCCCGTATTCTTCTTTCCGCTGTATTGCTTTTTCTGTCACCGACTTCTGTACCGTTCGGTTTAATTTATCTGTTATGCGGGTTTTCGGATATGGCGGACGGACTTATAGCAAGAAAAATGCATATGGAAAGCGAAGTGGGGGCAAAGCTCGACAGCATAGCCGACATCTTGTTTTTTACAGTCAGTGCAGTAAAGATAATTCCGGTTATTCGCCTTGATATACGGCTGTGGGTGTGGATAGCAACAATTGCTGTAATGAAAATTGCAGGTGTGTTTTTACGCTTTATTAGCAAACACGCATTTGCACCGCCACACTCTGTTTTAAACAAATTGACAGGACTTTTGCTTTTTGTCCTGCCATTGACAGTTACGGTTGTAGATATCGGTTATTCCGCCACTGCTGTCTGTGCCGTAGCCACATTAGCGGCAGTATGGGATATTATATTATTAAAAAGATAAGTGTTAAAATAAATCAACCCCCGAAAGTCACTTATTTTAGTGACTTTCGGGGGTTGATTATCCTGTCATTTGTCTATTACAATTTTAATATCACCTGTCGATGTTATAATCTCGCACTTTCCGCCTTGCGTTGTCTTTGGCACATTGATACTGCCGGTAGATGTTTCAGTAACAAATACCTTTTCGGTAAGCAATGAACCGATAACGTCACCCGTACTTGTTTTTACAAAAATCTCGGAAGCATCCGAGCCTTTAAACCTCACATCTCCCGTACTTCTCTCAATCGAAAACTTTTCCGTAGCACTGACATTATTTAAGAATATATCTCCCGTACTTCCGCTTGAGAGTAGGTTTTTGCACATAACATTCGATACGCTTACCGTACCGGTTGAAACACAAAGGTCAAGCGTATCTGCCGATATGTTTTTAACGCTTATATCACCCGTACTTGTTCGTATTTTAATCAATTCTTCAACTGATGCTGAAAAATCAACATCACCTGTATCTAAAGAAATATCGGTACTTTTAAACTTAAAATCTTTCGGAATTTCAATATCTCCGGTACTTTCCTTTACAGAAAGCAAATTATATTCGGTTTTTGGAAGATAAACCGTTATTTTGGACGAATGAAAACTCAAACCGATATGTTCATACCATTTTCTATTGTCGATTGTGCTGACATTAAGTGTGCCGTCCTTAACTTCTGCTGAATGTTTTATTTTTACCAATTCATAACAAACTACTTTACATGTACCGTCACTTGACACGGCAAAGAAAACATCAGAAGTGTCCGTATTTATTGATATATTACTGAATTCTTGACTGATATTATAGGTGTTTGTTTCAAACTTTTCCGTACTAAGCTTAGTAAAATCCCAATTGTATGCAGTCATTACCGCCGTAAATATAATCAGTCCGACTACTACAAGAGAAGTTGCTGTAATAAGCCATATTTTACTTTTTCTACTCATTACACTTCCTCCTTTTTAATAAAGCAGTTTTTAATCCAAACGGCTATTTTCTTTGTAAGTATCAAAATACCTTTTGTTACCGCTTTGCACCCGTAGAACATAAAGACGGAAAGTCCTGCACAAACAAGTGATGCACCTATCATAGCAATTCCCGTAAGAACATTACCGCAACAAGCAAAGACTATCCCCCCTGCGATACCGCCAAGTACACAGCCGATTAGAGAAACAAAAACAGCCCATAAGGCAATAATTACAGACCATAATGAAATGTAAAGCGAGAGAATTACCGCAAATACGGCAATCAAAAGTGAAAGCCATATCGGAGAGCCGAGTACCAAAAGTACAATTTCCCACACACTTAACTTTTTCTTTGGCGTTATCCTTTCTTTTACAATTTTTGTAAGCGGAATATCTGCTATAATCTGCGATATAAGTTCATCTACGGTACCTATCTTGCGTACAGCAGTTTCTTCCGAAAGACCTTCTTCCATTCGGTCATCTATCATTTCACTGTAAAACGTAAGGCGTTCCTCAATATCATCTTTTGGCAAACCTGATAATCCTTTTTTCAGTTGCACCAAAAACTCTTGTTTATTCATCACCGTCATCCTCCTTTGTTACAAACCGATAAATAGACATAATTTCCTGCCATTCGTTCTTGAACTCATCAATACGTTTAAGTCCGTCATCGGTAATACGGTAGTATTTACGAAGCCTGCCGTTGTGTTCTGCCGTCTTAACAGTCAGCATTTTTGACATTTCAAGTCGCTTTAAAATGGTATATAAAGTTGATTCTGAAAGTTCAATATACGGTTTCATATCTTTGATAATCTTATAACCGTATGAATCTTCACTCTTTATAGCCGCAAGGACGCACACATCTAAAAGACCTCTCTTTAACTGAATATCCATACTATACCTCCCTTTGCGTAACACATCATATCACGAAGTATATAATTTGTCAAGAGGTTAAATAAAATTTTTACATAATATAGAAAAGCGGTGGCAGGGAAAATCCCTGCCACCGTGTATTGACCTAATATAAATTAAAAAGTTTGTTTAGATTTCAGAGTTGTTACCGAAGAAACGAGCATTCGTTCTCCTAACTCTATAACTCCATAACTGCGTAAGCACCATAACTTGTTTTGCAAAAATATAACATTAATTTTAGTTATGAGTTGACAGTTATGAATTTGCTTCGCAAATGTGATGATATGATTGTTTTTTGCAAAACAATCATAGTTGATTTTCGCTTTGCGAAAATCACTCCCACTCTATCGTGCCTGTAGGCTTTGGGGTTAGGTCGTAGAGAACTCTGTTTACGCCCTTAACCTCTTTTATTATACGGCTTGTAATATGTTGCAAAAGTGCATAGGGTATTTCCTCTATGGTTGCAGACATTGCGTCCTTCGTGTTTACCGCACGGATGACTACCGGCCAGTCCCACAAACGCTTACCGTCTATAACACCTGTTGATTTATAGTCGGGTACGATTGTAAAATACTGCCATACCTTACCTGCAAGACCGTTTTTATCGAATTCCTCACGCAAAATAGCGTCAGACTCCCTTACTGCTTCAAGACGGTCGCGTGTGATAGCACCGGTACAGCGAACGCCGAGTCCCGGTCCGGGGAACGGCTGACGGTATACCATACCGTCGGGCAGACCCAATGCCTTACCTACAACCCTTACTTCGTCCTTAAAGAGCAGTTTTATAGGCTCTACAAGACTAAAATTCAAGTCTTCGGGCAAACCGCCTACGTTATGGTGTGCCTTAACGCCGTCACTTTCCAGTATATCGGGATAAATAGTACCCTGTGCCAAAAACTCTATACCGTCAAGTTTGCGTGCTTCTTCCTCAAATACGCGGATAAACTCTCCGCCTATTATTTTACGCTTTTCTTCAGGCTCTGCAACACCCTCAAGTTTATCAAGAAAACGGTCAACCGCATCAACATAAACAAGGTTTGCTTTCATCTGATTTCTGAACACGTCAACGACCTGCTCAGGCTCACCCTTACGCAAAAGCCCGTGATTTACATGAACGCAAACAAGTTGCTTACCTATCGCCTTTATAAGCAGGGCTGCAACAACCGAACTGTCAACACCGCCGGAGAGAGCGAGCAACACCTTTTTATCTTTTATCTCAGCACGAAGCTGCGCTACCTGTTCATCAATAAAAGCGTTTGCAAGTTCTGAATTTGTTATACGCTCCATTGTTTCGGGACGAACGTTTCCTGACATAATAATACCTCCGAATATACACTTTAACATAAAGCAATTATATAACAATTTCCCCTTGACTTCAAGGGGAAATTCATCATTTCAAAGATTTTCAAATATTTTTGTACCTTTGGTTCTAAGCCACGTATCTAAAACTCTTGAAAGTATGGCAAATAGCACTAAACATATCAACAAATAATTATCGGTACTCATAATTTTAATTGCAAAATACCCGCCTATTGCAAAAGACAGAGCGACTGCAAAACCGCCGAATAAAACTATACCGACGCTTAAACTTTGCTTAATGGGTACGACTTCGTTAGTCCATTCGAGATTTGGCATTTTAAGATTAACAAAAAGACCGAAATCAGCCCAAGCAAACGTATACACTATTATTGCAACAACCATATAAACGATAGTTGAAAAATCAAAGCCAAGTGCCAATGCTATGCAAACCGTAAGCAGTACGGCAATGGGTGTGGTTAAACACAACTGCATATTGATTTTTGATTTGAAAATCTTATAAGTATCGACAGGCATAGATTTAAGTATCCAAAGGCTTTTACCCTCCAAAGAAATTGAAGGTGCGGTAAGGTCATTCATAGAAAGCACCGCAATTATGACCGTCAGAGCGATAATCGGTACAAACCCGCTTTTTATACCCGACATAATGATAATTTTCTTTAAATTATCTTTCCAAATAACAGCACATACCGCCATAACGGGCATAAAGAACGTAACAAGAGAACAGTTAAGCATATAAATTGCACTGCCTACATAATGCTTAAATTCCTTTTTAAGAAGTGTTGTTCCGACACCCGATACCTTAATACTCTTATCACTGTAAGTTTTCTTTTCGTGTGTTTCGCTTTGGGTTACAATACCCGTAAAGGTTTTAGACAAAAGAAACGCCACTATTACAAAAAGCAGTAAAGTAATTCCCAAGAACAAAAGCAGGGAAATTACGTTGCCTTCAGCCCCGTTACCTAAAAGGTAAAACGGATAAAGCCAACTCTTTACACTTTTACCGACCTTTTCGCTGTTTGCTACCAATGAACTTAAAATACTTGATGCTTTAGAGAAAAAGTAATAATAAGCAACGATAAATACGAGCGAAAGAGCTACCGTTATAAAACTCTTGTTTTTAAACTTTGCGGAAATTACGGCAACTAAAAATCCCAAAAGACAGGAAAGTGCCGTTATAAAAAGTGCAATTATTAAATAGGTAAGAACCGAACACAGGGCGGTAAAAGGATAGACATGAACCTCGGTAAAACGGACTATCAGGGCAGGTATCATTACAACAGACTCGTAAAGCAGTCCAAAAGCACATACGCCTAACACCCTTGAAATTATGATTTTATAAGGTTTTATCGGCATAGACAAAAGTAAATCATTGTCCTTTGCCTTATAAAGTCCCGCCGAAGTATTAAACGCAGTGCCTAAAACGCCGAACAAAACCGCCATTATGCCCATAAGGGAAAAATAAAGCCAATCGGCATCTAACAACAGTAACGGTACAAACATTTTGCCGACAAAGTAAAACACTGCACCCAAATAAACGAAAAGCAGTGCAAACAGACCTATAAAAAGCACGGTTGAAAGTTTGGAACGGCGTTTACCCGTTTTTCTGTTAGTAAAATAAAACGTGTTGAGTTCCAAAAGTTGCTTCTTTATCAACGCTTTAAGCATAATCAGTCCTCCAATTCAAGGAATACCGATTCAAGCGAACTGTCACCCTTGACCTCGTCCATAGTACCCGACTTGATAAGTTTACCGTCCTTAATAATTGCTACTTTATCACAGAGTTTTTCTGCAACTTCAAGTACGTGTGTAGAAAAGAAAATGGCACTGCCGTTATTACACATTTCACGCATAATTCCCTTTAATTCGTGTGACGCTTTGGGGTCTAACCCTACAAACGGCTCATCCATAATTATAAGTTTAGGCGAATGGATAAGTGCCGATATTACAGCAAGTTTCTGTTTCATACCGTGTGAGTAGGAAGAAACCGTCTGTGACAGATTATCGGTTATCTCAAATACTTTCGCATACTTTTCAATAAGTTCCTTACGTTTATTTTCATCTACCTCAAAAATATCTGCTACAAAGTTTAAATAACCTATTCCCGTCATAAATTCGTATAGGTCGGGGTTATCGGGGATATAGGCAATTTTCTTTTTGCAGGCGATGGGGTCGCTCTTTACGGAAATTCCGTCTATCAGTATTTCGCCCTCGTCAAACTGCAAAATTCCCACCGCCGATTTAAGTGTTGTGGTTTTTCCCGCTCCGTTATGACCGATAAAACCGTATATTTCCCCCGCTTTTATATGTAGTGAAAGGTTATCTACCGCTTTAACCGAACCGTAAATTTTAGTTAAATTTTTAATTTCAAGCACTAATCATCGTCTCCTGTTTCAATTTCTGTTTGGGTATCTTCACTTTTGGAACTCTCCGTAGGTGTTTGTTCTTCCTGTTCGCTTACAGTTTCCGAACTGTTGCTTTCTTCTTCGCTTCCTATCGGTGGTTCTTCCTCGACATAATTCTCGTTTTCACGGATAAAGACGCACTGCGAACACATTGATTCATACCTTTGTTTAACCGTATAAATATTGTACTCAACTATTCCCTTTTGCGGGTCTGACATAACAGCAACGCCTCTGTCAATATCGTATCCTATAAGCACAAGACAGTGTTCGGGTGCTATCCACTGCATGGTTTTTCCGTCAATATTAAATTTGACGGTTTTATACGCCTCTTTCATTGACATAGTACCCCAAATTACAACCGGTCTGCCGTTATCAATTTCGGACAGTATGGCAGAAAACGCTATTCCGCTTTTGTTATATGCAATATGTTTATTCTTGTTATCGGCAAAGAATCTGTTTGCTGCATTGGTTATGGGCTGTGCATAGCAACCAAAACTGTGTTCGTCAAAGGGTGTACCCATAAATACCTTAGTCCAATCTGCCGGTGCGTTTTGCTTATCAAGGTACTTATCCGCCATAGTGGTCTTTGAAACGGTATAGCCGTAAAAATTCAGCACGGTTGTAAGCGAGGTTATTTCACAACCCGTAGGAAGTTCGGGGTTTTGCGGTAAATAGTTTACCGCAAGTCTTACCGAACGCTGTTTAAGTACCGAAAAATCTATATCCGTCTTATTAACCTTAACTGTATTTTCTTTGGTTTGTTTTATCTCATCACTTTGTTTTTTTAAATCTTTCGTTACGTTGTTGACCGTAGAGGCAACGGTACTGCTGCTTTCTTCACTTATAACTTCACTGCTTGCTATACACGGCAACGAAGATATGACCGACTCTGTTTCGGACGGCGGTTCGTTTAAGTTGTTTTTCTCCAATATATGCAGTAAAAGAACAGTTACAATCACCGCAAGAAGTAATGCCAAAACAATTCCCGTTATGCAAATAACTGTTTTTTTAGAGATTCTTTTGCTGTGTTTTCTTGCCAATATTATTAAACCTCCAAAAACAGATTTTTATACCGATATTATACTTTATTTGATTATAAATGTCAATTACAACAACCTGTTATACCATTTGATTTTTTGTACGTTTAATGATATACTATACTTATAAAAATTTCTTATTGGGGTTGCAAAGATGAAACACGAAATACTGTTATCGAGTCCGCCGATAATAAGGGACTTTCTTACCTACAACGAAACAATAAAGGGTAAGTCATCGCTTTCGGTCGAAGAATATTACCTTGACTTACAGACGTTTTTCCGTTATCTTCTCTTAATAAGGGGGAAGGTCGATAAAAAAGCCGAGTTTGAAAAAATAGACATAAAAGACGTAGACTTAGAACTTATAAAGAGTGTGACAATATCCGACCTGTATTCATTTATTGTATTTTGTAAGGACGAACGCGGTAACTCTACCGCAACGAGGGCGAGAAAAACGTCTACATTAAGGATATTTTTCAAATACCTTACCTCTCAGGTGCATTTGCTTGACGTAAACCCCGCACAGATGCTTGAAGCACCGAAATTAAAACAGTCACTGCCTAAACACCTGACGCTTGAGGATGCACTGGAACTTTTGTCAAGTGTTGACGGACCTAATAAAGAACGTGACTACTGCATACTGACATTGTTTTTAAACTGCGGTATGCGATTGTCGGAACTTTGCGGAATAAACCTAAGCGACATTCACTCTGACGGCACATTAAGGTTACTCGGTAAGGGCAACAAGGAAAGAACGGTATATCTTAATGATGCCTGTAACGAAGCGATAAAGGCATACCTTGCGGTAAGACCGAATGACGGAATAGCGTACACCGACCGCAACGCATTGTTTATAAGCCGAAACAAACGGCGAATAAGCAACAAGACAGTACAGCACATAGTAAAGACATATCTTGAAAAGGCGGGACTTGGCGGACAGGGGTTATCCACCCATAAACTGCGTCACACCGCGGCAACGCTTATGTATCAGCACGGAAACGTGGATATAAGGGTGTTAAAAGACATCTTAGGTCACGCGAACTTAGGTACAACGCAGATATACACCCATATATCAAACACACAGATTAAAAACGCAATAGACTCAAATCCGCTTGCAAATGCAAAGCCAAAAAAAGACTAACGGTTTTATTCGTTAGTCTTTTTTGTTTAGTCAAAATCTTTAAAAAATTCCAAAACCGCTTTTTGGTAAGCATCCTTATCAACTATATAACTGAGCCCGTGTTCAGCACCCTCTACTATCAAAAGTCTTTTTTCTGCCTTGCACGCCTCGTAGTTTTCATAGGTCATTGAAACGGGTACAAAACTGTCGGCAGTACCGTGTATAAACAGTACGGGAACGGTGTTTTCACGCATAGCGTCAACGGTTGAGTATTCGTCGGAACCGATATTTATTCTCTTTTTACAAAGAGCGTCTACAAGCCTTTTGCGAATATCAAAAGACAAATGAAGATTATCTTCCGCAACGTGTTTCCATACTGCACTTGCGGTAGTAAACCCGCAGTCAGCCATAATACCGCGAACATTATCGGGAAGTTCTGAGCCTGCCGCCATCAGTACCGTTGTGGCACCCATTGAAACACCTGCAAGATAGATAGGTAATTTATCTTGGTCGTTTTCACAAAGCCATTTTACCCATTCGGTGCAGTCATACCGCTCTATCATTCCAAAGCCCATATGGTCGCCTTCGCTCTCTCCCTGACCGCGTTGCTCTGCAAAAAGAACCGTACAACCGCTATCGTGCCAGAAATCGTAAATAACGGCAAAGTCACGCCACCAATTAGACCTCCAACCGTGCATTGCAATAATTATTCTTTTGGCGTTATCGGCAGGATACAAATGCCCTATTAGTTTTGTGCCGTCAAAACTCTCTATCTCCACCGTTTGCATTTCGATACTTTTTAGTTTTTCTGAGCATTCATTTGCATTGTTTAATATTTCGCTGTCTATTTCTCCGCCGGATATACGCTCTTTTGCCTTTATCATTATTTTAGGCTCTTCGCGGTCGAGTGCCTCATCGACAAGTGTTTTAGTAATAAGTGCCGATATTCCCGCAACCACGGTTGCCGCACCTGCTACTATACTTCCTCCAATAAGCATCTTTTTTATACCCTTTTTCATAACGCTCCTCCTTACGATGATTATTATGTTACTATTATTATACAATATTATAACAAAACTATCAACTAAAGTTGAACTGAAAATTAACAATTACCCGAAAAACTGTGTTCAAGGTCAGAAAGTCTGTGATTTGTAACCTTTTGCTGTTCTTCCAAAATCGGTATACGCTGTGCAAAGTTGTTATGCATATCAACCTTTTTTTCAAGTTGTTCTATTCGGTAGTTTGTAAGTTTGCTTGATGTAACGATACCTCCGAATGTACCCATCATAGTACCGGCAAGTGAAATCAGTGCCACTATAATTGTATCTTTCATATTGCCACCTATACTATTATCCTTTTTATTTTTCCCGTAATAACAGCAGCATTCCTGCAACCCAGCAAAACTTTGGTTTCTTGCGGTTGTGTTCTCAAAGTAACACCCTGAGTTGTTTCGGTAGAAGGTGTCTTTACCTGATATGTCAGGAAAAACTCATCTATTGTGCCGAGCCAATTTATAATTGCATTTTTTACCTGCGTTTTGGTACTTGAAGTTGTAAGTCCGAGTGCATTGGCATCATAGTAAAAATATATATTCGGATTGGGCGGGATAACAACAAATGCAGGTTGCTGTTGGTAGGATGCGGAAGTAACGTATCTGTTGCTGTAACCCAAAGTGTTTACACCCGAAGACGAGGGTTCTATCGGCAACTGATAGCCACCAAACCTTTCATATGTAAAGCATTCATTTGGAATAACTATTCTTAAATTTTCAGGTTCAATGGCAGAGGTTTCAAATTCGCTAATAAACGAAGTTAAAAAGTTCTTCATATCCGCTTGTGCCATTCTCCGCGTTATTATACCGGTTGATATATCAAACTCGTCATAAACACTTGATTTGTTTGCACAGAGCGGTTTATCCAAAAAAGTATGATATCTTATGCTGTTTACTATAATAGGAATATTGTACCTTCCGTAATTGATATCGGAAACATCGGTTACAAGATCACCCACCATATCTACACTTGACGGATTATTGTGACTCGGTGTAATGCTTTGATATGTGGCTCCGTAAATAGTCAGGTTAAGTATATCGTTATATGTTCGGGTTATTGTGATTCTTTGTCCCGTATATATATAATTAGTAAATCCCGCATACTTTTTTGTACCCTTATATATCTGACATGGACCGTAATCGCCTTTATATGCGGTCTTAATCACCGTACCGTTATAAATTGCCATACACTCACCCCACAAGATATATTACATTACTGTCTTTATGCTGTAATGCATCATACTGTGCCTGCGTCAAGGAAACTATCGTCTGACCTATAAGTGTTCTTATATCCGAGGTGTTTGCCTTACCGTTGATTTCACTTTGCAGTGATGATGTAAGAAGCGTTTTGCTTATACTTCCCGATATCAAATTGCAGGTAATAACATTTCCTGACGAAACGTTTACCTGTACGGTAGCGGAAGTACCGCCCGTATAATCGTCTATAAGTCCGCTTGCGGGGATAAGTATTTCCTGTCCGCTTTCAAGAACCAATACAAGATTTTGATTTTCGTCGTCGTAGTAACCGCTACTGACTATATTTTCTATCGGTATATCAATAGTAACTGTGGTATTGTCCTGACGGGTAAAGGTGAAAACACCGCTTTGACTGTTATAACTTACATTTTTAATGTCTGACGCTATACTGTTATCGGTGTAGTCTTTAGCAGTTTGGAGTGTATCGGAAAAATCGGGTGCTAAATCGGTTTCTACTATATCCGCTATATTTGCATAGTCGGCTGAGGTTATAACATAATCTTCCCCTGCGTCGCCTTTATCACCCTTATCGCCCTTGTCGCCTTTTTCGCCGTCAACACCGTCGATACCGTCCCTGCCGTCCGTTCCGTCAATTCCGTCTCTGCCGTCGAACACACCGTTATCAGCATCGTCGCGTACAGACTGTGCTATTTCGCATGCCGTTCTTTCCAAATTTACTAAATACTCATATACACAGGGTGTAGGTGGCGGAGGTGCTATACCGAAACTGTCGGTACCGCCTAATATTTCGAGCCAATCGCTCCATACGGTTACCGTCCTTGTCCCGTCCTTTTCACCGTATACGCCTATCCTGAAACTGCCCGCCTGTGCTACCGTCTCCCATGGTATAACAAGTGTTGACGTTTCAGAAAGTATCGGATATGCTATCGGTGTTTCGTTGCCGTTTTTGAAAACGACCATTTTTGCATAATCGTCCCAATATTCGTCAAACTCAACAGAAAATTCCGCACCTACTGTACCGCTGATGATTTTTTCGTAATCGCTTACTGTAATGTTTCTTCTGCCTACGCTAATAGTCATAATGTAGTCCTTTCTCGTATCGGTGCCGAGATTAACTACATAATAACAAAATCAAGGTGGACATTCACCCACCTTGACCGACATAAATATAAATTTTTAATTTTCAAGCACACCGTCTAAAAACTCGTTCCACATTTTGTTGTACGCCCTTAAAGACTTTGACTTTTCATCTGTACTTAGACCGCTGTACATAATCGAGTTAATACAAAGTTGCTTAATATCCGCAACACTTAAATTCCAACCTACTATACCCGCAAAGAAATCGTCTGTTAAGGTTTCGTTTTCCATATAGGTAGGGTCATCGGAGCAAAGTGCCAACGGCAGTCCCGAACGGAGATACTCGGTAATGGGGTGGTTTCTTATATCCTTTGCATAACCTAATGCCTGATTGCTTATGGGGCATACTTCAAGACAAATTTCCTTCTTTACATACCTTGCGTGCAAATCGGGATAACGGTATAGGTTAAGACCGTGTCCCACCCTTGAAACGCCGAGCAGGTATGCGTCAATCAGATTTTCATTCTGTGCGTCAAGACTTTCCCCGCCGTGAATGTAAAGTTTCATATCGGGGAACTGTCTTTTTGCCTTTAAAAGCATCGGTGCAAAGGAGTGGAGAGGTAAAGATGTGTCTTCCTCATTTACAAGGTCAAAGCCTATTACAAAATCTGTTGTGTTTTCAGGGTTACTTTCGTCCTTTACTATTTCCTTTACATATGTTGTATTAAGAAAACATTTTTTCGTAAGTTCAATATTGCTGTTATCCGCCTTAACACCTGCACCTATAATGCGAACGGTAAAGAACGGATAATCTTTTTTAACATTATAATACGCCTTACGGACTACCCTTAAATAATCGGCACTTTCATCAATACTATCGGTAAGCATCATATGTATTTCTACATGCATAATATTTTTTTTGCAGTAATAACGGAATGTATAATCGTAGTAACGCAAAGCAAACGTCATATTGTTTGACAGTACCGCATGGCGGTTAAAAAGTTCTTCAAAGTAGTCCCATATATTCATACCCGAACTCTCTGCCCCTGCAACAGTCCAGTTATTTATTAAATCTTTATGTGTATAAAACCCGTTTTCAACAGCATCACAAACACGCATATAACCTTTTGGGACATCATTTTTAACATCTGTAACAATTAGGTCATAAGATTTTCTGTCGGTATTTATACAAAATTCTTTGCACTCGCAAAGAAGCCCTATTAACTCTTTTACAGGTAACAGCGACATATCGTGTACGTGCAGGTCTGCTCCCTTAGGCAGGTTAGAGCAGAATTTATAAAGCCTGCTTTCTCTTAACTTTTCATCTGTCAAAACGGGAATGTCATACGGTACTTTTCCGCCGTAACTGTCCAAAAACTCTTTTTTAAGTTTCGTGAGATACCCGTCTAACTTTACTTCTTTTTTCCTCATTACTATACCGAGCAAATTAGAATTGGCCTCAACAATTTCTTTTCGCTTTTGCTCATAGTTTTCAAGTGTAATATCCAAATTAAGTCTCCTCCTCGGGTATTTCTTCGGTGGGTTTCATATTAAACTCCTGTGCCTGTTTATTGCTTATAAAATACACCCTTTTACAGTGCCTTAAAATGCTCTTGCGGTGGGTTGAAACTATACAGGTTTTGTTAGGACAGTTGTAAAGGATATTATCAAGCACCCGTTTTTCGGTGTCGGTGTCAAGTGCACTTGTCGCCTCGTCCAAAAGAATTATCGGTGCGTCACGCAGTAACGCTCTCGCTATCGCAATACGCTGTGCCTGACCTTCCGAAAGTCCCGCACCGCGTTCTCCCACTCTTGCGTATATTCCGTCAGGCTGTACCCCTATAAATTCCCACGCACAGGCGGTTTTAAGTGCCGTTATAATCTGTTCGTCGGTTGCATCTTCGTTTACAAGACGCATATTATCCGCTATTGTTCCCGCCATAATCGAGTTGCCCTGCGGAACGTAGGAAAACATCCTTCTTAAGTCGGCATTCATATCAACCTTATTGCCGTCGGCGTCACTTATTGTAACACTGCCCTGTGACGGGTGAATAAGTCCTAAAAGCAACCTTAACATTGTGGTTTTGCCCTCGCCCGAAGGCCCTAAAACAGCAACGATTTCTCCCGACCTTGCAACAAAATTTCCGTGTTCATATACCGTTTTTTCTTCGTTATAGGCAAACGTAACGTCACTCATTGTAACGGTAAGACCTTTTTCTGCCTGCTTTGATATAACTTCGAGCGACTTTAAGTCGTGCTTTTCTTTCGGCAGCTCAACGAGTTCGCGTATACGGTGTGCCGAAATTGCCGACGAAACCATACCAGGCACCGTACCCACAAGGGAATTGAACCGACCTGTCAGCACCGACCGTTGTTGCAGGAAAAAGGTCATATCGCCGTACTGTATCTGTCCCGTCCACAACCGCCATAAACAGTAACCAAATGCAAGCATTGTAACCGCCGTAGATATCAGCGATACGCCGATATTTGCCTTTATTTCAAACTTGTTATAATCAAGATTGTATTCCCTGTATTTGTTCTGCCACCGTTTAAGACGTTTTTCGGTCGCCCCCGCAACACCGAACGATTTTATCATATCGAAGTTGTAAAACGTTTCAACTTCAAATGACATCATTCCCGAATTCATTTCAAGAACACGCTTTTTATATTCCCTCATTCTCCGCATTATAAATCGTGACGCTATAAGCAAAAACGGAGCAGAGCCGAGTGCTATCCACGCCATATTGGGGTCGGTTTTAAAAAGCAGGCAAAACGTGGCGGTAAAAGAATAAACCGAGATAATAAGGTTAGGTATCCAACCTATTGCATTCCCCGCGACCGTAGAGGTGTCCGAACTAAAACGGTTAAGCAGGTCGCCGTTTGGATAGCGGTTTAGCTCTTTCCATTCTGCGTCTATTATTTTACCGAAAATATTTGACTGGATATCGTTGTTTACATATATGGAAATTTTTAGTCCTATTCGGCTCAAAACACTTGAAATAACAAGTGAAAATACCGTAGAAAGCACCATAACAACAATTAAAAACCATAAATTTTGATACTGCTTTTCAACTATTATATTGATAAGTATTTTTGAAACCCAAGAAGCACCGAGGGAAAGCGTAGAGCCGAAAATTCCCAAAATGGTATAAAATACTATTACCCATTTATATTTTTTTGAGAAAGAAAAAATCCACTTCCAGTCATCGAAAAACTCCTTGAAAGTGCCGTCATACCACCTATCAATCAATACCTGTAACGAATTGATTTTAAGTACTTTGTTGATACCTGTATATTTTGTTTTTACAAACGAACTGTTTTTTTCGTCCATATATGTACCCCTTTTTAAAACAATTCAATTTTGTGTGTTTGAAGAAACGGTGATATATAAAGTATATAAACTGCCACCAAAGCAACCGAAATTACTGCCAATACCACTATCAGTATAATGTCCTTAAGTTTAGGCTTTTCGGTTGCATTTTTGTTTATGAGTTTCAGTTGTGCAAGTGCAGGAGCAAGTGCGTTAATTAAAACCGCCATCAAAATACCCTCTATCGGAAAAAGTATTAAGTTTTTGGCAATTCGCAGGGTATTGAAAAAATAGTAGGTTTTTTCGCTGAAAAACAACGGATAATACCACCACTTCATTATTGCAGAAGTAATAATTATGTTGCATATCATATTTACCGTAAAACGTGATAAGACTATGCGGTTTACCGACAGTTTTTCTCTGTTCCATAAAAACAGTGCAAATATAAACGAGCTTGACATTTCGGTAAATATAAAGGGGAAAAAGTACGGACCTTGCGGAATAAGTATAGCACCTAAGGTATCACTTACCGCCCCTACCGCCAATGCAACCAACGGACCGTAAACCATTGAGCCGATAGAGTTTACAAAGCAGTCAAATGATATGTATAAGTCCGCCCCTACGGGTATTCTTACAAGGCGTAATACCACACGCAGAGAAACTACGATAGCCGCAATACAAAGCATCTTTAAATCTGCAAAATTTTTGACTGCCAACTTAAAATAACCTGATTTTTTTACTTCTGACATAATAAAAACCTCCCCATCATCCGTTACCAACCGATAATAGAGAGATTTTAAAATCTTCATATTATTTGTCAGCGGGATGCAACGGTACGACCGCATACCTTAAAAGGTATTTCGTCTGCACGGCAACTCCCCGTCCGCACAGCACTTGACGCCAAACCGTCTACTCTGAAATTCATACCTATTATACACCTTTACAAAAATTTGTCAACATTTATTACGGATAAATTATTGCAAAACATGGTAATATATGGTAACATTAGGAAGGGGAAGGGAGTGATATTTAATGAAATATTTTTGGGAAATGTTTTCTACTACGTTAGGTTCTGCGGCGGTTATCGCAGGAATTGCAATGGTAGTGTTCAGTTCAAAAAAGAGAAGTGAGTTACATAAGAAAAACAAAACCGCTCACAGTATCTTGCTTGCTGTTGTATTCGGTTTGTTATCGGTCTACGCATCGGTATCCGCCGTTGAAGTAAACGGTGCTTTGTGTAACTGCCGTAATCTTGCTCCGCTGTATGCAGGTTTAGTAGGCGGTCCTATTGCAGGTTTAGGTGCTGCTTTGATAGGCGGTCTGTTTCGTTTCTTCGTGTACGGTGGCCCTTCCGCAATACCGTGTATGCTTGCGTGTTTCTTTGCGGGAATTTTCGGCTCTGTTGTTCATCTTGTGGCGAAAAGAGAAGTTCGTTACAACATTTTAACCGGTGTGTGTTCTTCCGTCATAGTAGAAATCGTACATTATTTCCTTTTGATTGTGTTCAAAATGGGCTATACGGCAAGAATTATTATTGTACCTATGTTGCTTTCAAATGTTTTGGGTATGGCATTCTGCCTGTATATTTATAAATGTTTTGACAAAAACAAGGAAAAGAATTAGGTTTTATAAAGAAGTCAGACGCACCTGTGACAATCGTCACAGGTGCGTTTTTGTATTAAAATATTATCTTCCGTCCTTGTATGCATTATTTTCAAAAAAACGTATTACTTCCTTGATTATGCTTACATCCGTTTTACGCTTGATAAAATTTATGTTCTTTTCGTAAATCTTTTGTAATTCACAGGTATCAAAATTCAAGACCAAATCAATGGCTTCAGAAAGAGCCTCTATAGTCTCGGCTCTCGGAATGATTAATTCTGATATATATTCTTCAGGAATTCCCAGCAAGTCGTATGCAATTACCGGATTGCCTGTGGCTAAATACTCCAGAGTTTTAGATGGAAAGGAATACTTTACGTATTCATCTTTTCCCATTCTGGGATTGACTAAAGCGAAAGCTTCATGCTGAATTTTTTTCGCTGTAATAGCTGAGACTTGCCCTAAATACTGAATTTTCTTATTATCTTTTGCGATTGCTGAAATGTAGTCTGCCAAGTCCCCAGACCCACAAATCACTAATTCGGCATCATCTCGATTCAACTGTATAAAAGAAGCTATTAATTCATTTACACCGAATTTTGCATTTAACGAGCCCGTATATACGATTTTTTTTGTTTTCGCGGTATATGGAACAAAATTTTGCTTTATCCCGTCTTGATTAACAAAGCCTTCCAAAACAAAATATGGCCGACCGGTTTTATTTACTACTTCATTCATTGCTTCAGTAAGAAAGACATATGAATCTATAACTTTGTTTGCTCGATAAAATGATTTAATATCTATTTTTTTTGCAATTTTATAAAGAAATGATTTATCCTCTCGCAAATTGATATACTCCGGTATGTCAGGAACAAATAAACAGATTTTTGATTCTTTATTGATTTTTTTTATAATTTTTGCAAGCTTCACAAGCGGGGTATGAACAGAATAAATAACAATCTGATTATATTTTTCGAGGTTATATTTTTTAATTTTCCGTTTCAATCTCAAATAACGAGAAAAATTTCTAATGCCCCATACATTACAAAAAGAAATGTCAAAGTCATCAGAAGATTTATAGTACATATCTTTGTAATTTTTCGGCCACGCCCCGATAAATGGTGCACTTAATAAATCGCACGAGACATTATTCTCGGTCAATCCATTTATTAATGATCTTTGATAGTTTTCGGCTGCACCCTGATTAAAATTAATAGATTTTTCTTCAATTTCTTTTAATCTTATATCAGGAAACACGCCACATATGAGTAATATATTATTCATTTTGCAACGTATTTTTTGTTCGCCTTTATTTCGGTTGTACCGCCCATATAGGGTTGAAGTGCTTTCGGTATTTTTATGCTGTAATACTCACCGTCAAACACAAGGTTGTTTTCAAGCAGAGCAATAAGCATTCTCGGAGGTGCTACAACGGTATTGTTAAGTGTATGTGCAAGGTACTTTTTACCGTCCTCGCCCTTTACCTTAATACCGAGTCTTCTTGCCTGAGCGTCACCTAAATTAGAGCAAGAGCAAACTTCAAAATACTTCTTTTGTTTCGGACTCCACGCCTCGACGTCATAAGACTTTACCTTTAAATCTGCAAGGTCGCCCGTACAACATTCAAGCGTCCTTACGGGAACATCAAGACTGCGGAACAGTTCAACCGAATAACTCCACATTTTATCAAACCATTCTTTGCTTTCTTCGGGTTTACAAATAACTATCATTTCCTGCTTTTCAAACTGGTGTATACGGTAAATTCCTCTTTCTTCTATACCGTGTGCACCCTTTTCTTTTCTGAAACAGGGTGAATAACTTGTAAGTGTAAGCGGTAATTTTTCTTCGGGTGTTATGGTATCTATAAACTTACCTATCATAGAATGTTCGCTCGTACCGATTAAATAAAGGTCTTCGCCCTCTATTTTATACATCATAGCGTCCATTTCTTCAAAACTCATAACGCCCGTTACAACGTTACTTCTTATCATAAACGGCGGTATACAGTAGGTAAAGCCTTTAGAAATCATAAAATCTCTCGCATAAGTGGTAACCGCCGAGTGCATACGGGCAATGTCACCCATAAGGTAATAAAAACCCTCACCTGCAACCCTGCCTGCGGACTCTTTATCAATACCGTCAAACAAGTCCATAATATCGGTGTGATAGGGAATTTCAAAGTCACAAACCGTCTGCTCGCCAAACTGCTCTACCTCAACATTTTCGCTGTCGTCCTTACCAACAGGAACGCTCTCGTCCACAATGTTGGGTATTTTCATCTGTATTTCTCTTACCTTTGTTTCAAGTTCGCTTTCGAGTGCTTCAAGTTCCTTTAACTGTTCTGCCTGCTCGTTTACAAGACGTTTCATTTCTTCCGCCTCGTCACGTTTGCCCTGTCCCATAAGCACGCCTATCTGCTTACTTACCTTATTTCTGTTCGCACGAAGTTCGTTTGCTTTATTATTCGCATCGCATTTGCGTTTATATACTTCTATTACCTCATCAACAAGCGGTAATTTTGAATCTTTAAATTTCTTTTTTATATTTTCCTTTACAATTTCGGGGTTTTCACAAATAAATTTAATATCCAGCATCTTTACTCCTCCTAAACCATACTAAAAATTATATCACATATATTTACCTGTGTCAAACGGAATTACGGCATATATTATGCACAAAATAACACTTAGAGGTGATTTTTTGAGTGATAAAAAGGAAATAAACATTGAGCCGTCCTCAACGCCCGTTTTCGGACAGCCGGAAACCGCATTTGAACTTATCAACAAATACGGCACCTACGAAATTCAGCCTACTTCCGACAGTGAAAACCGTTTTCCCGAAATTTCGCAGGGCAAACCGCAAAAGAAGAAGCCTAAACGGTAAGTTTAGGCCTCTTTGTTATTCAAGTATAAAAATTTGTACGTTTTGTCTGCCGAACTGACTGCAAGCAGCCTTTGTTGCGAAAAACAGGTCAACGTTTGTAGGATGAGATTTTATAAATCCGCCCGTATCTGCGGCGACAGCATAGCCGTAGACAAACCTGCCGTCTGCCGACTTGATATATAGCTTTGTACCGTAGGGTATTATCTTCGGGTTTACTGCAATATATCCGGGTTGAGGTGTAACACCCGTAGCACATTTATGTCCCGTATAGGTATAAGCAGTTGCCTGAACGTTCATAACCTTTTTATATTTTATCGGCGAACCGTTTGCGTCAAGTTCTATCGGGGAAGACGGAACAAGTGTTGATACACCGCCTACCTTTGCACTTGTCGTTACCGCTGTCGGTGTCTTTTTTGTTCCGACCATTGTTTTGCCGTTTACGGCATTTGTTACGGTAGTCACGCTGTCAACCGTAGTTTCTGTGGCGACTCCGTTTACGAATTTTGTTGTGTACTCAACATTTTGAAGTCCGTCTGTTCCGTTTGACAATACTTGTGTCTTTCCCGCCTCTAACTTATCGGAATAAACGCTCTCAACCGTACACGGTATTGCCTGCGTATAACTTCCCTTTTCATAACTGATATCGGTGTAGTCAATATATGCGGTTTTGGTTATCAAAGTATCACGCGACGGCTCTACCATATCATATTCGTCTATATTATAACCTGCGTTTGCAAGTATTTCCTGTACGGTACCTTTTGCCGTAAGAAACTCTACCGTACTGTCGCCTACCGTTATATATACCGGAAAAACGTAGGCAAGCGATACGTCTGTCACCCTTCCTTGTGTGTTGGTGCTCAGTATCTTATAATTGTTCGATTTAAGTTTTACCGAATCTATCGCATCGGCTATACCGCCTACCAATGTACGTACGGTATATGTTTCTTCGCCGTCAAATATCCTGACGGTGTTTACCGAGAGTTGAAGAAAAGCCGTTGCAGCAATAGACGCTATTAAAAGCACTGCAGTCAAGGGTAAACGTATCTGTGCGAAAAACTGTTCTCCGAACAGAGTTTGTTTTATTCTTTTCAGCATTAAATAACTCCTTTTAATTCAAGTGCAAGACTTAAAAAGTCCCGCTTTCTCAAACCGCCCTGCCATTATATTCGCCTAAAAAAACTATGTCAAGGCTAAAATCGAGGTCAAATTTGTGCAATTTGACGAAAAATCAGTCTAAAATCAAAAGGTTACAAAGTTGTAACCAAACATTTTAAGAATTTGTTTACATTTTTTGTCAATCGCCTTGTGCAACCATACAATTTTTAGCCTTTTGCGGTGCAAAACGCGGTTTTGATACTACTATTATTACCATAATATGGACACAAATATACCATATATCGAATAAATTTTTGTACACCTACTGAAATAGGTCTATATATCGGTATATAATTTTTCTTTTTCAGACAATTCTTTTAAGCCTTAATATGACAAATTTTTTATTACATAGGTTGTATAATATATTTGCGGAGTTGATGAAAATGGTAGTGTATGCAGACGTGCTTATCGTTTTAAATATACTTATAGATTATTTTTTACTGCGTCTTACCTCAAAACTGATAAAACGCGAGCCAACGCTAATAAAAATACTGTGTGCATCTGCGGTGTCGGGGATAAGTTCTCTATACATATTTTTACCGCAGTCTAAACTACCGGTGGAAATTGCCGTAAGACTGCTAATCTGTGCGGTTGTAACGCTTATATGTTTTGGGTTTTGCAATTTAAAATCATACATAAGGGCGTGTACGGTGTTTTTTGCGGTAACTTTCGGCTACGCGGGGGGAATGATAGCACTTTGGTATATAGCAAAACCGAATGGAATGGTTATAAACAATTCGGTTGTTTATTTTAATATTTCTCCACTATACCTTATAGTATTTTCCGTTGCAGGATATTTTATGGTGTCGATAATCAGAAAACTGCTTTCAAAAAACTTCGACCTTGCAAAAGAATGTGAAATAAGGTTTATCGCTTGCGGAAGAGAGAGTACGGCATCGGGTATAATAGATACGGGTAATTCGTTAGAAGATATATTCGGAAACAGTGAAATAGTGATAGCGGATAAAAAACAATTTGAAAGGCTTTTTTGCGGTATAGACGAGGAAAAACTAAATACAAGATACCGAGGTATTCCTATAAGTACGGTTAGCGGAAGCAGTATGCTTGACGGCTACCGATGTGACAAAGCATATATAACATACGGCGGAAAAACAATAACTTTACAAAGACCTATACTCGCGATATCAAAAGAGCCGTTAGCGGAAGATATAGGTGCAATAATAAATCCGAGGGCGATAGAATGAATAAAGGAATATATGGGGTGTACCGATTGAAAATTGCAAAACTGATATTTGACATATTAAAGAAAATAGGGTTAATTAAGTCTACCTATTATATAAACGGGCCTGATACCCTGCCTCCTCCGCTGTCGGCAGAGGAAGAACAAATGCTTATAAGCGTTAAAACCAACGAGGCAAGGGAAAAACTGATAGTACATAATTTAAGACTTGTGGTATATATTGCCCGTAAGTTTGAATCGGCAGGGGTAAACATAGAAGACCTCATATCAATAGGTACAATAGGACTTATAAAGGCGGTAAATACATTTTGTGCCGACCGAAACATAAAGCTTGCAACCTACGCTTCAAGATGTATTGAAAATGAGATACTTATGTACCTTAGAAAAAACTCGTCACAAAAAAATGAAATATCAATAGACGAACCTCTTAATACCGATTGGGACGGCAACGAACTGCTGTTGTCCGACATATTGGGCAGTGACGGTGACGAGGTAGGCAGAGGTCTTGAGCAAGAAGACGAAAGATATCTTCTTTTAAGCTTCGTAAATGAACTCCCCTCAAGGGAAAAACAAATAATGGAAATGCGTTTCGGAATGAACGGTTATAAAGAGTACACTCAAAAACAGGTGGCAGATGCTTTGGGTATATCACAGTCATATATTTCGCGTCTTGAAAAAAGAATTATCGTAAAACTTAAAAAACAGATTGAAAAAGCTGTATAAATGAGTTATAATGATTGTAATTTGAAAAGTAGACATACTTACAAATTTAAAGATTAACAATCAAAAACATAACTTGCAGGGTGGTTTTTTGGAGAATAAAATTCTGTTGATTTTAATTGTAATTGCTGTTATCAATCTGGCGGCGGCGGTTGTTTGTGCTTATGATAAACAAAAAGCAACGTGGGGAGGAAGACGTGTAAGCGAAAATATGCTTATGGTGTTGGCTCTAATCGGCGGGGCTACAGGTATGTACATAACAATGTTGCGGATAAAACATAAAACCAGACATGCCAAATTTATGTTGGGACTGCCCGTAATAATAATTGTTCAGTTAGCTTTGGTCGCTTTAGCGGTTTACCGCATTATGTAAAATTTGCGGTCAGGAGAATATTCAATGCAAAACAAAAAAACTCTGAAAATTACCGTTACGGCAGTAATGGTGGCTTTAGGCACGGTTATATATATGATTTTCCCCGAAGTACCGCTTGTGCCTTCGGTAGAATATCTGAAAATGGACTTTTCGGATATTCCCGCCTTGCTTTCGGGTATACTTTTAGGGCCTCTGTACGGAATAGCAGTCGAGGTTCTGAAAAATATCATTCACCTGACAAAAACAACATCATTCGGCATAGGTGAACTTATTAACGTAGGGCTTGGAAGTTCTCTTGTTTTGTCACTAACGGGTTTTATGAAGCTTTTTTCAAAGGTTTTTAAAAAAGACGGTTTTTCTTTTAAGGTATACATAATTTCCGCTCTCTTGACGGTTGCCGTTGCGACCGTTTCAGGCTGGATTTTAAATGCTCTGCTCACACCTGTTTATTTTTTGGTTATGGGGTTTCCGATAACCGCAAAGACGGTGCTTGCCGGCGTCTTGGGTTCAACGCTTTTGAATGTTATCAAGGCATCTCTTAACGTACTGCCGTTTTACCCTGTTTATTCTGCCTGCTATAGGGCTTTTTATAAAATTTGCCATTGACAAAATCTTTTTTTGTGTTAAAATATATTTTGTTAAATTTAATACAGTTCCTTATCAAGAGTGACGGAGGGGACAGGCCCTGTGATGTCCGGCAACCTGTTTTTTGCAAGGTGCTAAATCCTGCGGATTATCCGAAAGATGAGGTTTTTAAAGCCGTTCTCTTTCGAGAACGGCTATTTGTTTGGGGGAATATTTATATGTCAAAAATGCTTTTTACTTCAGAATCTGTTACCGAGGGACATCCCGATAAGGTGTGTGACCAAATATCGGATGCTGTGCTTGACGCAATAATTGCAGAGGATAAAAACGCCCGCGTTGCCTGTGAAACATTTTGTACAACGGGTTCAGTAACGGTTATGGGCGAGATTACAACAAGTTGCTATGCGGATATACCTCAGATAGTACGTAATGTACTTTGTGATATAGGTTATGACGGACCGTCGTCAGGTTTTGACGGCAACACCTGTTCGGTCACGACCTCGATAGACAAGCAGTCGCCCGATATAGCAATGGGTGTTGATAAATCGCTTGAATATAAGGACGGCGAAGAGGACGCATATAATCTTCACGGTGCAGGAGACCAGGGTATGATGTTCGGTTACGCCTGTGATGAAACACCCGAACTTATGCCACTGCCGATTTCGCTTGCACATAAACTGTCGTATAAACTTACAACGGTAAGAAAATCGGGAGAACTCACGTATTTAAGACCGGACGGCAAAACTCAGGTCACTGTAGAATATAATGACGGTGTGCCTGCAAGGGTTGACGCGGTAGTCGTATCAAGCCAACATTCACCCGACGTTTCTCTTGAAACCTTAAGAGAGGATATACTAAATAAGGTTATAAAGCCGATTATACCGTCACAGTTGCTTGATGACAACACCAAAATTTACATCAATCCCACGGGAAGATTTGTAATAGGCGGACCGCAGGGCGATACGGGACTTACGGGAAGAAAGATAATAGTTGATACATACGGAGGAATGGCACGTCACGGAGGCGGAGCGTTTTCGGGTAAAGACCCCACAAAGGTTGACCGCAGTGCGGCATACGCTGCAAGATACGTTGCAAAGAACATCGTAGCGGCATCACTTGCTAAAAAATGCGAAGTCCAGCTTGCGTATGCGATAGGTGTTGCAAAACCTGTATCGGTAATGGTTGATACCTTTGGTACGGGTATTGTTGCCGATGATATAATATCAGATGCGGTAACCAAAGTATTTGATTTAAGACCTGCGGCAATAATTGATAAATTAAATCTCCGCAGACCTATCTACCGTAAGACCTGCAACTACGGTCACATGGGCAGACAGGATGCTGATTTTTACTGGGAAAAGACCGATAAAACAGAACAACTGAAAGAAGCGATTAGAAATTTATAAGATAGTAGAAAAAAGGGAACTGAACGATACCGTAACACTTTTTAAAATAGACGCACCGTTTATAGCAAAAAAGGTAAAAGCGGGACAGTTCATAATTTTAAGAATAGACGAAAAAGGTGAACGGATACCCCTTACCGTGGCAGACTTTGACCGTAGTGTCGGTACGGTAACAATTATAGTTCAGGCAGTAGGGTATACCACAAAACGTCTTGCAAAATTAAACGAGGGCGACAGCATTTTAAATCTTGCAGGGCCTTTGGGCAAACCCACCGAGTTCGGAACGCCTAAAAAAGCTAGTGTAATAGGCGGTGGTGTTGGGTGTGCAATAGCATACCCTCAGGCAAAAGCACTTTATAATATGGGCGTTAAAACCGAAGTTATTGCAGGTTTTCGGAGTAAGGATATAGTAATTCTTGAAGACGAGATGAAAAGGGTATGTGATAACCTTTATATCACCACCGATGACGGTACTTACGGTGAAAAAGGGTTTGTAACCGATGTACTTAAAAGGCTTGCAGAAAATGATACTTATGACCTTGTAATTGCAATAGGCCCTGTACCTATGATGAAATTCGTATCACTTCTTACAAAAAAGTACGGTATAAAAACGATAGTCAGCCTTAACCCGATTATGATTGACGGCACGGGAATGTGCGGAGGTTGCAGGGTAACAGTAGGCGGAGAAACGAAATTTGCCTGTGTTGACGGCCCTGATTTCGACGGCCATAAGGTTGATTTTGACTCACTTATAAAAAGAAACGGTTTCTACCGCGAGGAAGAAACCCACGCTTGCAGAATGGGGGATATTTATAATGGCTGATATGTCACCCGTTAAAACAAAAATGCCCGAGCAAGAGCCCCAAATAAGAAATAAAAATTTTAAAGAGGTTGCTTTGGGATATACGCCCGAAATGGCTGTAGCAGAGGCTAAAAGATGCCTTAACTGCAAAAATAAACCCTGTGTATCGGGCTGTCCCGTAAACGTAAAAATACCCGATTTTATAGAAAAGGTAGCAGACGGCGACTTTGAGGGTGCTTATAAAATCATAAACGAAACAAATTCCCTGCCTGCCGTTTGCGGAAGGGTTTGTCCGCAGGAAATGCAGTGCGAAGGAAAATGCGTTAGAGGTATAAAGGGAGAAAGCGTAGGCATAGGCAGACTTGAACGCTTTGTTGCCGACTATTACAGGGAAAACTGTGAACGCATAATACCTAAAATAGAGAAAAACGGCAAAAAGGTGGCGGTTATAGGCTCAGGCCCGTCGGGACTTTCTTGTGCAGGCGACCTTGCAAAAAAAGGCTACGAAGTTACCGTTTTTGAGGCTTTTCATACCGCAGGCGGTGTGCTTGTATACGGTATACCCGAATTCCGTCTGCCGAAAAGTATAGTTAAAAGCGAAATTGACGGACTTAAGGCACTCGGTGTTAATATAATGACCGATATGGTAATAGGTAAAGTTCTTACCGTTGACGAGATTATTGATATGGGTTATGATGCCGTATTTATAGGTTCGGGTGCGGGACTTCCTATGTTTATGGGTATTGAGGGTGAAGACAGCGTAGGCGTTTATTCGGCTAACGAGTATCTTACACGTATCAACCTTATGAAAGCGTATATTGACGGCTACGACACACCGATAAAGCACTCAAAGGCAGTCGCGGTAGTAGGCGGAGGAAACGTTGCTATGGACGCGGCACGCAGTGCGAAGCGTTTGGGTGCCGAAAACGTATATATTATCTACCGCCGAAGCGAAGAAGAAATGCCCGCAAGAGGTGAAGAAATACACCACGCAAAGCAGGAGAAAATAGAATTTAAACTTCTTTGTAACCCTACAAGGGTTATATCAGACGAAAACAGTAAAGTTGTCGGTATAGAGTGTATAAAAATGGAACTCGGCGAAAGTGACAGTTCGGGAAGAAGACGTCCTGTTCCGATAGAGGGTTCTGAAGTTTTGATTAACGTTGACACCGTTATAATGGCACTCGGTACGTCACCGAATCCGCTTATCAAAAACACTGCAAAGGATATAGAAACAAATAAAAGAGGTTGTATTATAGTAGACGAGAATATGCAGACCTCAAAGGACGGTGTTTACGCAGGCGGTGACGCAGTAACGGGAGCGGCAACCGTAATTCTTGCAATGGGAGCAGGTAAAAAAGCGGCACAGGCAATAAATGAAAAATTAAAAACTAAAAACTAAAAACTAAAAACCCCCGAAGTAAGCATTTTGCTTACTTCGGGGGTTTTCTTTAAGTATATTAGTCCTCGGAAATTGCCTCTACCGGACAGCCTGCCGCACATGCTCCGCAACTGCAACACTTGTCGGGGTCAATTTCGTAATGAGCACTTCCCTCTGCGATAGCATCGCACGGACAACCTGCCGCACATGCTCCGCAACTGATACATTCATCAGAAATTTTAAAAGCCACTTTAATACACCTCCGTAACAGAGTAAACTTTCAAGTACTATTTTAACAACATTCGACAAAAATTGCAATAGTAATATTTGCTTTATTCGAAAGTTTCTTCCTCTATTTGTTGCTTTTTAGAGCGTGAGAGGAGTTTTGCAACACTCCTGTGGGCTTTATAGGGGATACCGTCTTCCTCTTTTGGCTTTATTATAAGGTTTCCCGTTATGAGGTTTGCGTCTATTACCGTACCGACACCGTCAGGTGTTTTGACGGTAGCACCGACGGGCGGTGTTGTTTTAATAAGGTCATCATATGCGTTTTGTTCGTACTTAAGACAACACATAAGTCTTCCGCAACTGCCTGAAATTTTGGTAGGATTAAGGGAAAGTCCCTGTTCCTTTGCCATTTTTATAGACACCGGCTGAAAGTCCTCCAAAAACTGCTTACAGCAATACGGCTGACCGCATATACCTATTCCGCCGAGTAATCTTGCCTCGTCTCTTATGCCTATCTGACGAAGTTCTATCCTCGTATGGAACTGAGCCGCCAAAATTTTTACAAGTTCTCTGAAGTCAACCCTGCCGTCCGCAGTAAAGAAGAATGTAATTTTACTTCCGTCAAAAGCATTTTCAACCTTAATAAGTTTCATTTCAAGTTTTTGTTCTTCTATTTTTTTAAGGCATATTTCAAATGCCTCGTTTTCTTTTACCTTGTTTTCTTCGGCTTTTTTAAGGTCTTTTTCGGTTGCTTTTCTTACCACCTTTTTCAGCGGACTTACTACAAGTTCTTCCCTTATGGCGTAATTACCCCTTGAAACCTTGCCCAAAGACATACCGTTTGCCGTTTCTACTATTACATAATCGTTTATTTTATACATATTATCGGCAGGGTCAAAATAGTACGTTCTCCCGCCGTTTCCGAATTTTACCGATATGACCTGTGTCATGGTTTTCACCTTTCCTTATTTGCCTTTATTGTTGCCGTACAAAACACAAGAGGCAAATTTACGTTAGTTTTTAGTTGTTCTTTATAATTTCCTATGTCCAAATATAGTTTTGCAAGCGTTTTTGCCCTTGCACCGTTTTTAGGACTTTTCTTTAACATTTCTACACACTGTATTTGAAGCTGTGAAAAAAATTCGTCCGACAAATTTCTGTCCTTTTCGAGTTTTGAGAGGAGTTTTAGCATTTCATATTCACTGCCGTCAAACAGCATACGTAAATATTCCTTTGCCACATTTTCGGTTTTGTTTTCATCAGGTGAAGTTTCACCTGACGAAAGCGAAAAGACACTGCACCGGGAAATAACCGTTTTAAGTAACAATGTGCGTGATACCGCTATGAGTATGAAAATCACACCCTTAGGCGGTTCTTCGAGTACCTTTAACAGGGCATTTTGTGCCTGTTCGTTCATTTTATCGGCATTTTCGATTATAAATACCCTATGTTCTGCCGAATGTGCTTTTACAAAGGCGTTTGACCGCAGTTGCCTTATCTGCGATACAGATACATTCTTTTTGCCGTCCTCTAAACCGATAACCGATATATCGGGGTGCGTTCCGACGTCTGCCAAGTGACAGTCAGAGCAAATACCGCACGGCTTGTTATACGCCCTGCATACCGCCGATTTTGCAAAATAATCTGCAAGCATTCGTGCTTCTGTAGTGTTGCCACCCTCAATTAGTATTGCGTGGGGTATTCTGTTTGTACTTATTATGTTTTCTATTGCACCTTTTAAGTTTTCATTTACAAAATCAGGAAGACTCATAGTACAAAGCCGACCTTTTTCATAGCCTTAAAGTAGGTTTTTCTCGCTATCCTCTCTGCCTTTTCGTCGCCCTCTTTAAATATACGCTCTATCTCTGCCTTATCCGCAATAATTTTTTCATAACGCTCTTTAATGGGTGCTAATTCGTCTGCTACCGCTTCGCCTACGGCAAGTTTAAATTCGCCGTAACCCTTGCCCTCGAATTCTCTTTCAACCTCACTTGCAGTCTTGCCCGTTACGGCACTGTAAATTCCTATTAGGTTACTTACTCCCGCCTTTTCTTCCGACACCCTTACAACAGAGTCACTGTCGGTAACGGCTCTTTTGAATTTTCTTATAATACTGTCGCGGTCGTCAAGTATTGCTACAAAAGAATTTATATTATCATCCGATTTTGACATCTTTTTAGCGGGGTCTTGAAGTGACATTACCCTTGCACCTATTTTCGGTATGTACGGCTCGGGTATGGTAAATACGTCACCGTAAACCCTGTTAAAACGCATGGCAATATCCCTTGCTATTTCGAGGTGCTGTTTTTGGTCTGCTCCGACAGGCACAAAATCGGGTTTATAAAGAAGTATGTCCGACGCCATTAAAACGGGATAGGAGAAAAGTCCCACGTTTACATTATCCGCGTGTTTTTGAGATTTTTCTTTAAACTGTGTCATTCGGGAAAGTTCGCCAAACTGCGTATAGCAGGACAAAAGCCACGAAAGTTGTGAATGTTCGGGTATATGCGACTGCACAAACAACGTAGACTTTATAGGGTCAAGTCCCAAAGCCAAAAGCAGTGCACAGGTAGAATATATCTGCGAACGGAATTTTGCAGGTTCTTGACGCACCGTTATGGCGTGCAGGTCGGCTACCGCATAGGTGCAGTCAAATTCTTCCTGCATAGCAAGCCAATTTTTAAGTGCCCCTAAATAATTACCAAGCGTTAGCATTCCGCTCGGCTGAATACAACTTAAAACCTTTTTCTTTTCCGTTATACTTTCGCTCATACTTATAACCTCACAAAAAATATACTAACATAATTTTTTTATTTTTACAACAATAAAATGCTTCCAAGTAAATCACGTATTTCCTCAACGCCTAAACCGTTAAGTGCGGAAAACGGGACTACTCTTACACCCTCTAAAAGACTTCCGAGTTCTTCTTTAATATTTAAAAGCCTGTTTTCAAACTCACTTTTGTTTAGTTTATCACACTTTGTAAGCACTACCGCATAGGGTATACCGCTTCTTTTTAAAAACTTTAACATTGATATATCAAACTCGGCTATCTTATGCCTTGAGTCTATCAGTTGCATAACAAGTTTAATATTACGTCCCGAATTAAAGTACCCCTCCATAAGCATAGCCCATCTGTTTTTTTCTTTAAACGGAACTTTTGCATAGCCGTACCCCGGTAAATCGACAAGTCTTATATCATCGAGCCTGTAAAAATTTACCGTAACCGTTTTACCCGGTGTACCGCTTACCCTTGCCAAAGATTTTCTGTTTAAAATCTTATTTATAAGCGAACTTTTGCCGACGTTTGACCTGCCCGAAAAACAGATTTCAGGCAGGTTGGAAACGGGGAGTTGTGAAAGTGTACCGTAAGCACATTCAAAATAGGCATTGTTAAAGTTCATAAAGCGTTCTTCCTTAGCCTAACAAGAATAATCCGAACTCGGTTTTTGAGGGCGGATTTTCCGTTATACTGTGTTAAAATACTCGTGAATATTACTGACTGATTCTCTGTGTGTCTGTCTGCTCTAAGGCGTTATGGTATTTCGTTTGCTCTTTGTTTTCCTCGTCGTTTATAAGAGCACTGTTTATTATCTCATCAACATACGATACGGGAATAAATTTAATATTATTCTTTACCGCGTCGTCTATTTCGCCGATATCAGGTACATTGTCCTTTGGAATAAACACTGTTTTTACTCCGCCTGTGTAAGCGGCGGTTGCCTTTTCTTTAAGACCGCCGATAGCAAGCACTCTGCCTCTTATGGTGACTTCGCCCGTCATTGCGATATCGCGTTTTACCTCTCTGTTTGTAAGAGCCGACACCAAAGCCGTTGTTATCGTAACACCCGCCGACGGACCGTCTTTCGGTACAGCCGCCTCGGTTGCGTGGATATGGATATCTGTGTTTTTATAAAAGTCCTCGTCTATGCCGTACTTTGACGCATTTGCTCTTACATAGGTAACTGCGGCGGTTGCCGATTCTTTCATAACGTCACCTAAAGACCCTGTAAGTTTTATTTCACCTTTACCCTTTACCGCCAATACTTCAAGTTGCATTATCTCTCCGCCGACACTCGTCCACGCAAGACCGTTTATAATACCGACTTCGTCCCTATCGGGTATAACCTCGGGTTTGTACTTTTTCTTGCCTATAAGCGTTTCAAGGTCGGTTTCCTTAAAAGTAACCCTAACGCATTCGCCCGACGCTATCCTCTTTGCCGCCTTACCGCAAAGTGATGCAATAGTTCTTTCAAGTTTTCTAACCCCTGCTTCACGGGTGTAAAAATCAATTAAAGCATACAGCGTACCGTCTGAAAACCTGCAATTTTTACCGTTTAAAGCGTGACGGGAAAGTTGCTTTGAAACAAGATGGCGTTTTGCAATATTAAACTTTTCTTCTCTTGTATATCCGTCAAGCGTTATTACCTCCATACGGTCAAGCAACGGTGCGGGGACGGTATCGAGTTGATTTGCGGTAGTAATAAATACCACCTTACTTAAATCATACGGTATTTCAAGATAATTATCACAAAAAGTACTGTTCTGTTCGGGGTCTAACACCTCAAGCAACGCAGACGACGGGTCACCTTTATAGTCGCCCGCAAGTTTATCCACCTCGTCAAGCAAAATAAGGGGGTTACTGCTTCCCGCCTGTTTTATAGCGTTCATAATACGTCCGCACATAGCACCTACATAGGTTTTTCTGTGACCGCGTATCTCCGCCTCATCGTGCATACCGCCAAGCGATATTCTCGCAAACTTTCTGCCCATACACTCTGCTACCGTCTTGCCTATTGAGGTTTTTCCAACCCCCGGAGGCCCTGCAAGACATAAAATCTGCCCCGTAATATCAGGCGACAACGCATAAACCGACAGCATCTCGATAATACGCTCTTTTACCTTTGTCATACCGTAAAAATCACGGTCAAGTATCTTTTGTGCCTTGTTTATATCCACCTTTGCGTCGGTACACTTGTTCCACGGCAGTTCAAGACAGGTGTCAAGCCATGTACGAAGCACCGCACCGTCATGCGAACCCTGTGGCATCTTTGCAAGTTTCATAGTTTCACTGTGCAGTTTTTCCTTTACACTGTCAGGTGCGTCAAGTTCCTCTATTTGTGTAAGATAATTTTCGGTTTCGTCTGCACTGTCATCGCCGTACAGTTCCTCGCTTATCGCCTTTATCTGCTCTTTTAAATAATAGTCCCTTTGATTATCGTCAAGCTGACGGCGTGTCTTTTCACCTATACGGTTATCTATTTCGGTTATCTGCCTTTCCTTGCAGAGCATTTCAAGCAGTATTTTTGCCCGCGTTACGGGAGACAGTTGCTCTAATATGTACTGCTTATCGTCCATAGGTGCAGGTACGTTAAAGGCTATAAAGTCACACAAAAACCCTATATCCTCACTCGTTGCAACCGTCATAACAACGTCATTTGCTATATTTCTGTTTACCTGTACGTATCTTTCAAATTCAGTCCTTATTCTCCTTATAAGACTTTCTTTGTAAACCGCACGGTTTTTTATCGGTTTATCCTCGCACTTTTCAACCAACGATATATAATACCTGCCGTTATCGGCAAAAGTTCTGTGTGTAGCACGGTAAAGTCCCTCTACAAGCACCTTTGCTCCGCCGTCGGGCATTTTTAAAACCTGACGCACCCTGCAAACACAACCGATACTGTAAAGGTCTGAAATTTTAGGTTCTTGTACCGTTATATCCTTTTGTGCTACCAAGTATATTATTTGGTCTGTTTCCATTGCACAGCTAAGTGCTTTTACCGACTTCTTTCTGCCTGCATCAAGCGTAAGCATCATATTCGGGAACGCCACAAGTCCCCTTAACGCCAAAACGGGTAGGGTTGTAGCCGATGTCAAATTATCTGTGGGCATACTTTTTCTCCTGTGAAATTATTATTTGTGCAAAACGGTTGCACAAAGTGAGTTATCCTGAAATACAAACAACACGGTGTTACTGTCAAACTTATACTCAAGGCAACTGCAATCAGATGAACCCAAAATAAAGGTTTTTTCATCATCTGTAAGGTCTCTTTCGGCAGTTTCAAAACCCCGTGCCGACATTTCCTTTTTTATCTCTATTGATATAGTGCCGATATCGTATCCGTATGACTTATCGTATGATACGATATGGGTTATACCGTCTTTTTTATAAAAATAACTGAAAGAGGCGGTCATTATCATATTGTAATCGCCGCTTTTCATTTCCTGATAGTAGCCGTCACCCTCTTCGTCGGGGTTTTCGCTGTTTTCTGCGTTATTTTGCTTTTGCTTAAGATTTTCAATAAGGTCTTCGGCACTGCTTCCGAGCTTATACTCACACTCCGGAATTTTGCCCAAATTTGCATAGTATTCTACGTCTACGCCCTGAATATCTGACGAATTGTTGTCCGTTTTGCAGGAAACAAGCGTAAACATAAAAATAACACTTAATATAATCGGTAATACCCTTTTCATCGGTCTTCTCCTTTGCTTGAAAGTAAGTTCAGTAAATCGTTTCTTAAATTCCATAATTTTTCGGACAGGTCAACATAATAGGTATGCGGTTTTTCAAATCGCGTTACCTCGTCCCAAAGTCCGTCTATCTGCCCTTTGCAGTACTCGGAAATTTCCTTGACGGCAGGTGACACGTATACCTGTTTGCCCTTTTCAAATATCTTTACCTGAAGTTTTCTTGCAACAAAGTTTGTTACGGTCTTTCGTTTCCATGTATATACAGGGTCAAATATCTCATAAGGCTCGGTATCGTCTATAAACTCGTCGTTTAATGTTACAACGTCGGCTATTGCTTTGCCCGTTTCCCTGTCATACAGCCGCCACGGTATCTTTATACCCGGAAGTGTTATTTTTGCGGTGTTTTCACTTAACTTAATTTTAGGTGTAACCACACCGTCTTTTTCAATCGCCGAAAGTTTATATACCCCGCCGAATACCGCCTCGCTTGACGCCGTTATAAGTCTTTCGCCTACACCGTAACTGTCTACCATAGCACCCTGAAAGATTGTGTCCCTGATAAGATATTCGTCAAGAGAATTTGAAATACATATCTTGCAGTCATTATATCCCGCATCGTCAAGCATTTTTCTTGCTTTTTTTGTAAGATAAGTTATATCTCCGCTGTCAATTCTAATGCCGAGCGGTCTGACGCCGAGTGGCTTTAATACCTCGTCAAACACCTTTATAGCATTTGGTATTCCCGAACGCAATACGTTATAGGTATCAACAAGCAGTAAGCAACTGTTAGGGTATTTTTCTGCATAGGTCTTAAATGCTGTGTACTCATCATCAAACAACTGCACCCAACTGTGTGCCATAGTTCCCGATGCACTTATTCCAAAGTCCTTTGCCGTTTTTATGTTGGAAGTTCCCGTACAACCGCCTATTATCGCCGCCCTCGCACCGTAATACGCGGCGTCTGCTCCCTGAGCACGCCTTGCACCGAATTCCATTACCGGACGTCCCTGTGCCGCCCTTACTATCCTGTTTGATTTTGTGGCAATAAGCGACTGATGATTTACCGTCAGTAAAACCATAGTTTCAACCATCATTGCCTGTATTATGTCACCCCTTACAGTGACTATCGGTTCAGACGGAAATATCGGCGTACCCTCAGGCACTGCCCATACATCGCACGAAAACTTGAAATCTGCAAGATATTCTAAAAATTCCTTTGAAAACAGATTAAGACCTCTTAAATATTTAATATCGTCATCATCGAAGTGTAAATTTTTAAGATAATCTATTAACTGTTCTATGCCTGCCATTATTGCATATCCGCCGTCATCGGGAATTCTGCGGAAAAACATATCGAAATATGCCTTTACTCCCTTATACTCACTGTCAAAAATACCGTTTGCCATAGTAAGTTCGTATAAGTCCATAAGCATTGTTAAGTTTCTGTTGTCCAAATTCATTTACTCCAATTTCTAAAAACTACAAACGGGCGGATGTGGGCATCCGCCCCTACGAAAAACTACATTTTTTCCGGTGCTTCTATTTTTAGCATCGAAAGTACGTTTTTAATAACTATTGCCGTATCGTTGCAAAGGTTAAGACGTGCTTGCATAATAGGCTCGTCCTCACCTTTAACCCTGCATACCGAGTAAAACTTATGAAACTTGGTTGCAAGTTCCATAACATAGTGGGTAATTCTTGCAGGGTCATATGTTTTAGCAGATGTTATTATCTCATCTGTGAAAGACGCAAGGTGCAAAATAAGTTCTCTTTCCTCGTCGGTTTTCAGTGCCGATAATTCAAGTCTTGTGCAGTCACGCATATTTATACCCTGTGCCGAAAGATTGCGTATTATACTGCAAATTCTCGCATAGGCGTACTGTACATAATAAACGGGGTTGCTGTTTGACTGATTTACCGCAAGGTCAAGGTCAAAATCAAAGTGACTGTTAGGCTCTCTTAAATTAAAGAAGAACCTTGCCGCGTCTATCGGCACTTCGTCAAGAAGTGTTACAAGTGTAATCGCCTTTCCCGAACGCTTTGAAGCCTTTATTACCTCGCCGTCACGCACAAGTCTTACCATCTGCATTAAAACTACATCAAGTCTTGTTTCATCAACGCCGAGTGCCTTAAGTGCCGCTTTAAGTCTTGGCACATAGCCGTGATGGTCAGCACCCAAAATGTCTATCGCACGGTCAAACCCACGTGTTACAAGTTTATTATAGTGGTACGCGATATCAGGGACTATATAGGTAGGCACCCCGTTTGCCCTTACAAGCACAAAGTCTTTATCACAACCGAAATCGGTAGCCTTAAACCAAAGTGCGTCCTCACTTTCGTAGGTGTATCCGCTCTTTTTAAGAAGTTCTGTAATTCTAAGCGTTTCTCCGCTTTCGTGAAGCGAACTTTCCTTAAACCACGTATTATATTCTATTCTGTATTTGAGCAAATCATCGTGCAAACCCTGTATGTTTTTAGGAAGTGCAAACTCTACTAATTTTGCTCTGCGTTCTTCTTCGCTTTTTTCAATATAACTGTCGCCGTATTCTTTCGCAAACGCCTTGGCGTGTGCTATTATATCCTCACCGTGATAGGAGTCTTCGGGCATTTCTATACCGTCACTATAAAGTTGACGGTATCTTAAATCGAGCGACAAACCGAATTTGTTTATCTGATTTCCCGCATCGTTTATATAAAACTCTCTTTCGGTTTCAAACCCTGCCGACTGCAAAACAGACGCAAGGCAGTCACCCAAAGCTCCGCCCCTTGCGTTACCTATGTGCATAGGTCCTGTCGGGTTTGCCGAAACAAATTCCACAAGCACTTTTCTACCCTTGCCGTAGTCACTTTTACCGTAGTTTTCGCCCTTTTGCTTTATATCGGCTAATATATCGGCATAATATCCGTCGGACAAAAAGAAGTTTATAAATCCTGCCCCCGCTATTTCAAAACGGTCAATATATGTGTCTTTTAAGTCTATATTATCACAAATACTCTGTGCTATCATTCTCGGTGCTTTGTGAAAAAGTTTTGCCCACACCATTGCCGCGTTTACCGCATAGTCACCGTGTTCCCTGTTAGACGGCACTTCTACCGCAAAGGGTGTAAGTTCTGCCGTTTCGAGTTCGCCCTTTTGAGTGGCAGTCATTACCGCTTTTAATACCGTATCTCTTATCTGCTCTCTTGCTTTTTCTACTATTACTGACATATCACTGTACCTCTCTTACGGCTATTTCTACTGTGTTACGGCTAATCGGCTGTAAATTTTGATCTATCGTGTAACTCATTTTAAGACTTCCGCCGTTATCCTTTAATTCGTTTTTAATTTCTTCTCCAAAAATTCCTATCATAAGGTTGCCGTACGGCGTACTGTAAAAGCAATTATTACGAATTCCTTTTTGAATTATAAGTTTAGAAGACGTTTCCCCCGTCCTTTCAAGGACTACCGTACTTTGGTCTTTTACCTCAAGCGAGGTACTGTTTTTTGAACCCGTAATTTCGCCCTCGTCATAAAAAAGGGTGTAACCGCCGTCGGTTTTTTTGATTTTGCCTACCGTTGAAAACTCTATTACTTCGGTATCACTACCTATGCCCTGAGTTCCCTTTATATCGATTATTACTTCCCTCATAAACTGTTTATATCCACCTGTTCCACCGTGTTGCCATCTATATTTTCGTTAAGCAGTACCGACGCCGTTTTCTCAAATGACGCCGTTTTGTCACTTACAAAATAACTGTGATTTCCTTTATTGTTGCTATCGTTCAAAGCGTCACTTAATTTTAAGCACTCTTTAACCGCCAAAGCCGTCGCAGTTCCCATATTTATCAGCGTAACACCCTGCCCCATAATTTTGGAAATGACCTGTGTGAGTACGGGAAAATGGGTACAGCCGAGTATTACCGTATCAACACCCGCTTTAATCATCGGCTCTAAATACCGTCTTACCGTTTCATATACAACATTGTCGCAAACGTCTGTCCAGCCTTCCTCGACAAGCGGTACTAACAGCGTTCCGCTACTCTCTACAACCTCACAGTCGGGTAATAATTTTTTTATCTGTGTCTTGTGTGACCCGCTTGCTATCGTAGCACTTGTTGCAAGAATACCTATTTTTTTGTTTTTTGTTGCTTTAACTGCCGACTTTACCGAATGTGATACAACCTCAATAAACGGTACGGGCAGTTCCTTTGCGGTGTCGGACGCAACCGACGATACCGTTCCGCAGGCGGCAACTATAAGTTTAACGTCTTTGTTAAGCAGGAATTTTTCGTCCTGACGGGCGTATTTAACTATCGTTTCACGGCTTCTCGTTCCGTACGGTACACGTCCCGTATCGCCGAAATAGACTATATTCTCATTCGGTAACAGTTTTATTATTTCTTTCGCAACCGTAAGACCGCCGAGTCCCGAATCGAAAATTCCAATAGCACGAGCGTCTGCCAACGAAATCCCTCCGCTTAAATCTATATAAGTATTCATATTATATTACCATATTTTTAGCAATTCCGCAAGACGTAATTTCTAAAAAATACCGTAAAAAACATAAGTCTTGCATAATAAAATAATTTGTGGTAAAATGTGCTTGCGACACAATTGCATATTGTTTTATACCAAACGGGTGTATTTTTATTTTGGTAAAAATGCACTTCTTTGTGTTTTACACTTGTTTGGTGTTAAAGCAATTGTGTCGCAGCAATCGAAGTTGTGCGTTTTTCGGTGCGTTGACTTCGGTTGACGCACTTTTTTAATGTTAAGAGGTAGCATATATGGTATGCCTGAATGAATTTTGTATTTACCAAAAAGACAATAACTGTCTGTTAGATACAGTAGAACTTGATATTAACGGTCGTTGTGAAGAATGTATTTATCCGGATATACCACCGCAAATATTAGAATACGAAAAAGAAAAATTAAGGGAAAAATATAAAGAGGAAATCGACAGACAATAAATTTTTGTCGGCAAAGCCGATGCCTTAATCCCCTGATTTAATGAATACTTAAAACTCAAAAACTAAAGTCTAGTGTCTATTATCTAGTGTCTAGAAGCTAAAAAAGCCTTGCCGAAAACTTCGGCAAGGCTTTTTTACTTAATTTATCTTTCCGTAAAGCGGTATGTCGCTATCCTTTTTCGGTTCTCTTGCAGGCTCTGTTGCAACCGTCCTGCTTGGCTTTCTATCTCTGCCGTTACCGCCTCTACGGTTACCGTTTTTCGGTGGTCTTATTTCTCCGCCCTCGGGATATATTACAACCCTTCTGCGGCTTCCCTCACCGACAGAACTTGAAGATACCCCTTCAATTTGCTGAACTGCTGTGTGTATTACCCTGCGTTCATACGGATTCATCGGCTCAAGTCCGCGGCTGCGACCGTTCTTTATCACCTGACCGGCAACCTTGTTTGCAAGTGCAATAAGTGCCTTTTCTCTCTTTTCACGGTAGTCACCTATGTTAAGAGATATCCTGTAATGACCTCCGCCGTTGTTTGCGGCAAGACTTGAAAGATACTGCAACGCATCAAGCGTTTCGCCTCTGCGTCCGATAATTGCACCTAATTTATCGCCCTCTATTATCACGTGGACTATATTTTCCCTTGTTGCTGCCTTTATTTTTAAGCTTTCGCAACCTAAAGAAACAAGCAACGTCCTTAAGTACGCCAACGCTGTTCCCACAGGCGTATCGGACGGTATTTTTTCTTCCTCTATTGCATCATCAAATGTATCTGTGGGTGTTTCTTCTTCCTTTTTTATCTCTTCTTTTGCTGTCGGCTTTTCTTTCTTTTTTTCTGCCGATTTTTTCTTATTATTCTTATTTTTTGATTTTGGGGGTTTCGGGTCGGGCAACTCTACAAACGCCCTTACCTCTGCTTTGCTTCCGCCGAATATTCCGAGTACTTTCTTTTTATACATAGATACAGTTTCAAACTGCACATCGTCTTCAGGTTTTGCACCTAAGTTTGCAAGTGCGTTTTCCTGTGCTTCGTTTATTGTATTGCCAAAGCCTCTTGCTTCTTTAATCAAGAAATTACCTCCTATTTAATTAAACTTCTCCAACTGTTTTATCTCAAATTCATTCTGCTTTTTTAACTCTTTAATACGCTCTGCCGCTAACATTTTCTGCGGTCCGTATACTATTTGTACACCCGACTGAATAAGTCCGCCTATCAGCGATGAACATATCCAGTAGAAACATACTCCGCCCGGAAACGTAAAACCGATAAACAGCGAAATGAGAGGCATTGTGAGCATCATTCCCGCCATACTCGGTGCTTCGGGGTTGTTTTTCTTTTGTATAAACATCGATATTACGCTTGTAAGCATCTGTGCTAAAAACGCCATTATCGGCAACAACCATATTTTTTGGAATTTGTTAAAAATATCAATGTTAAACTGCGGGGACTGCGTTAAATCCATACCTAAAAATTTATAGTTTATATTCGACTGTGCGTCCTTTTTAATGATATACTTTAAGTCGCTTTCTATCTTACTGTATTTCTTTTTCGGGAGTACCTCTTTTATTGCCTCGGGATTTTCTCTTATCATACGGATAATGCCGAGTTGGTTATTACTGTTTTTTTCGTTCCAATTAGTTTCTTTGATAAATTTATCGTACTCGGTTTCGTCATTTTTCTTCAAATCTTTAAGACTCTCAGAAACGGTGGTGGTTACATTGTTTACCTTTGTTTTGTCCGCACCCGACATATAGGTAAGCGGCGACAGAATAAGCCAATATATACTCATCATCAGTACAATACGGATAATAAGCGGTAAGCAACCACCCGACATTGAAACGTTTTCTTCCTGATAAAGTTTCTGTTGAGCCTCTGCCATTTTTTGCCTGTCATCGCCGTAACGCTTTTTGAGTTCGTCAAGTTTAGGCTTAATACGCATCTGCTGAACACTCGACTTCTGACTCTTTATGCTAAGCGGAATTAACGCAACGTTTGCAATCAGTGTAAACACGAAAACCGATGCGGCAAAATTTCCGCCGAAAATATCCGATAAGAATTTTAAAACAAAACTGAGCGGTATATTTATAATGTTAAATAGACTTTGCATCTTACACCATTCCTACTGAAAGTCATTATCTGTGTGATTTTTTTGTCTTTTTTTCGGGTACGGGGTCATACCCTCCGCGACAAAACGGATTGCACCTTAGTATCCTCCATACTGCGTACGCCGTACCTTTTACAGGTCCGTGAACGCTTAGTGCCTCTATCGCATACGCCGAACAACTCGGTGTAAATCGGCAACAGGGAATTTTTCGTGGGGATACGGTCTTTTGATAAAACTTTATAAGACAAATAAACAGTCTGCTAATCGGATTCATCTTCACACCACAACCCAATTTCCGTAAACTGTTTTTTCAAAAGTTCTGCTATCTGCGTGCTTTTGAATGCGAGTACCCTTACCCTCGCAACGATTACTACGTCATACCCTTGTGTAAGGTTCGGCGTAAGGCTTCTGAATGCGGAGGTAATAAGGCGTTTTGCCCTATTCCTCTGCACCGCACCGCCTATCTTCTTACCTACGGTAATACCAAGCCTTAATTTGCCTTTTCTGCCCTTTGCAGTGTATACAACAAACAAAGGTGTAACTTTTGATTTTCCCTTCGTATAAAGACGGTGAAAATCACGGTTTAATTTAATCTTTTCAAAATTCTGCATTTTTCCTCACTTTAGGCTGGTACATTGCCCACAAAAGGAAAAGCCACGAATAATAGTGGCTTTAATAGGTCAACTGCTTTCTTCCCTTTGCTCTGCGGCGTGCAAGCACTTTACGGCCGTTGGCAGTTGCCATTCTCTTTAAGAAACCGTGTTCTTTTTTACGGTGAAGCTTTTTAGGCTGATAAGTTCTTTTCATTTTCCAAACCTCCTTGTCAATCTCGTAGGCATCGGGACAATGGTAAATTTTGTAACGTCCTATGCGACACCCTATCAGCATAACATTATAAACCATAAATAGGCATTCTGTCAACTAAAATATTTTTATAATTAAACAAAAAGCAGTCCATCTAAAAAAGACAGACTGCACATATTTAAAAAGTCAAGATGTATCAAATGTACATTGGACTCACCGTCATAATTTATTTTTTTCGCGTTTACAATTAACTACTCCATCGGACTCACCGCTTTCAATTTATTTTTGATAATAAGCCGGTGGCTCTACCATTTATCTTCCACTCCTTCTTGTTTCTGTAAACAGTATATCATACTTTTTAACATTTGTCAAGTGTTTTTGTTAAAAACTTTTATTTATTTTGCATAAATATTTTACTGTGCGTTATTTGAGCCTACTTTTATATCGGTAGTATAATACTTTCCTGAACGGTATAACTTTACCGATACGCTTTTATTCGGCTTGCAGTCGCTTAACAAATCGGTAAGAATTTTATATTCAACTATAACATTGCCGTCAAACTCGGTTATGATATCGCCCCTGCGAATTCCCGCTTTATATGCAGGACTGTTGTCGTCAACACTAAGCACTACCGCACCCGACGGATAACCGTAATATTCAAGTACTTCGGGTGTGTACTTTTCACTTATCGTAATTCCCACATACGGCTCAGGACTGTTTTGCTTTGCTATTATTCTGTCACATTTTTCCTTTACCGTATTAACGGGTATTGCAAATCCCATAGCCTCAATTTCTTCAGAAACTATCTTTGAACTGTTGATTCCTATAAGTTCGCCCTTGGTATTAAGCAATGCACCGCCGGAATTTCCGGGGTTTATCGCGGCGTCGGTCTGTATTAAGGCGACGTTTGAACTGCTTGACACAACCCTGTCAAGACCGCTTATAACACCGTAAGTCACACTTCCCATAAATTCAAGTCCGCCCGGACAACCTATGATTATAGCATACTGCCCCGCTTTAAGTTTTGAGGAATCACCTATCGCAACAGGTGTAAGACCGTTTGCTTTTATCTTAATTACCGCGAGATCTGAAGATATATTGTATCCGATTACCGACGCCTCATAAGAGTCGCTTTTCTGACTTCCCACAAAAACCTCTATTTTTGACTTTGTACTCGATTGTACGGCGCTCTCTATAACGTGGTAGTTTGTAATAATGTAACCGTCGGCGGTATAGATAACGCCCGAGCCTTCGCCCGTTGATTCCTGATTTCCGCCGAAGAAATTAAGCACCGAAGTGGTGGTTCTTATGCCCACTACGCTCGGCATAGCCTTCTGTGCTACCGCCCCA
>JAKSQC010000019.1 GCA_024404325.1 Clostridia bacterium | reverse complement strand
TATAGCAAATCCAAATGGTATTCTTGGAGATGAACTTGACGAACAGTTTGTTAAAAAAACTCAGTTTTGTATAAATAACGTAAAGCGGTATTTGGAGCGTTGCGAACTTATTAAGGGTGATATAAAAAAAATCAAAGATGCAATTAAATTGCAAGCTTCCCCCGAAGAAACCGCAAGTAAACTTGAAACAGTTAAAAATGATATAGATAAACTTAATAAAAACCGCAGTTTGCTTGAAGAAAAGGAAAGACTTACACAGGAAAAATTAAACGAGTGTGAAAAAGTAAAACAGCAAGCACAAAACAAAAAACCTAAAGCAAACCCCATTTTTTTAATTCTTGCTTTATTACTTTTAATATGCGGTATAGTGGTAACCGCCGTTATAAATATGATAGCAGGTATTATTACGGCTATAATAGGTCTTATATCGCTTATTTTATACTTTACGGTACGTCCCAAAAACAGTAATGAGCTTGCAAAGGCACAAAATGACTGTATAAGTACGGCAAACGAACTTGTAAGTATAAGAAACGAAAAGGCCTCTTTGCAGGAAAAAATCAACAGTCTGAGTATTGAGTTAAACACACTTTTATCGGTTCTTAATTCAAATAGCGAAATTAAAAAGCAACGGGAAACAGACCTTAAAGATAAACAAAATGAACTTGACAATGAAAATGAAAAGTACAATACTGCAAATAATGAACTTTTAACACTATATTCCGATTACAGTGAAAATACCGATATAGCAGAAATTGAAAATTCTTTAGTCGCACTAACGCAAAAAACCGATGAACAGAAGAATTTAAAACAGCAACTAATGTATTTAAGCCGTGACCTTGATAATATTTCTTATGAGCAGGCTGAAAGAAAACTTCAAAACATAGGTGATAAAACCGCTAAAGAGGATACAGATTTTTCAAAAAACAGAGAGTTGCTACAGGATATCAATGAACAGATTTCAAATGTACTGTCTAAAATAACCGAAAAACAAACCGAACTGAAAACGGGATTCAGAAATACCGAAAACCCCGAAAACATTAAGAAACAAATTAACGAAACAGCGGAAAAACTAAAAAGCGGAAAAAAATTTTGTAATGCTTGTGATATAGCATTAGAGATGCTTTCAAGCAGTTTTGCCGAAATAAGACGCAGTTACGGCTCGGAACTCGAAAAAAAGACACTCGAAATTTTTTCAAAACTCACAGGCGGGAAATACACTGCCCTTAACGTATCAAAATCGCTTGATATATCGGTAGAACAAAGCGGTGTTTTCGGTACGAGGGAAGCCGATTATTTAAGCAGCGGTACTGTTGACCAAGCGTATTTAAGTTTAAGACTTGCTATGTCAAAACTAATAAGCATAGATGAGCAAATGCCGGTTTTTCTTGACGATACCCTTTCTCAGTATGACGATCTAAGGACTGCAAGGGCGGTAGAATTTTTAAAAGAATATTCCATAGATACACAAACAGTTATGTTTACCTGCCATAATTCCATATGCGATATTGCAAAAAATAACGGTATAGCGGTTAAAAACATAAAAAACTGACACTTTGCATACATATTGCATAAATGCAAATATTTTTGAATATTTATTCGTTGAATCACTTGACATTTGCGAAAAATAGGTATATAATATGCATAATTTATTGCATAAAGATAGTTTGGAGGAAATATTTATGAACAAAGCAGACATTAAAAAGGTAGTACTTGCCTATTCGGGCGGTCTTGACACCTCTATAATCATTCCGTGGTTAAAAGAGAATTACAATAACTGCGAGGTTATAGCCGTATCGGGAAACGTAGGTCAGGCAGACGAACTTGAGGGACTTGAAGAAAAGGCTATTAAAACGGGTGCTTCAAAACTCTATGTTTTAGACCTTACCGATGAATATGTTGACGAATATATTATACCCACTATGAAAGCGGGTGCGGTTTATGAGGACTACCTTTTAGGTACAAGCCACGCAAGACCCTGTATTGCAAAGGGACTTGTGGAAATTGCTATAAAAGAGGGTGCAGACGCTATCTGCCACGGTTGTACGGGTAAGGGTAACGATCAGGTACGTTTTGAACTTGCAATTAAGCATTTTGCTCCCAATATGCCTATAATAGCACCTTGGAGAGAGTGGGATATAAAATCCCGTGATGAGGAAATTGATTATGCCGAAGCACACAATATTCCGCTGAAAATAAACAGAGAAACCAACTATTCAAAGGATAAAAACTTATGGCATTTATCGCACGAAGGTCTTGACCTTGAGGATACAGGCAACGAACCTATGTACGATAAAGAGGGCTTCCTTGAAATGGGCGTATCACCCGTTAAAGCACCCGATAAACCGACCTATGTTGAAATTGAATTTGATAAAGGCGTTCCCGTAGCACTTGACGGCGAAAAAATGACATCAAAGCAGATAATACTTAAACTTAACGAACTCGGCGGTAAAAACGGTATAGGTATTATTGACATAGTAGAAAACAGACTTGTAGGTATGAAGTGCAGAGGTGTTTATGAAACACCGGGAGGCACAATACTTTATAAAGCACACGAAGCACTTGAAAGTATCTGCCTTGATAAACTTACTTTACACGAAAAGCAAAGACTTTCTATTACCTTTGCAGAACTTGTTTACAACGGTCAGTGGTTTACTCCTCTCAGAGAGTCTCTTTCTGCTTTCGTTGATAAAACTCAGGAAAAGGTTACGGGTAAGGTTAAACTTAAACTTTACAAAGGAAATATTATTAAAGCGGGTATTTGGAGTAAGTATTCACTTTACAGCGAGGAAATCGCGACATTTGGCGAGAGTGACTATGACCAGACAGATTCCGCAGGATTTATCAACCTCTACGGTTTGCCGATAAAGGTACAGGCAATCGTAGACGAAAAGTCTAAAAAGGAGTAAAATCTATGTCTAAGATATGGGCAGGCAGGACTGACGGTGTTACCGACAGTATTGCAGATGACTTTAATTCCTCCATACACTTTGACAGTGTAATGTATAAGCAGGACATAAAGGGAAGTATTGCTCACGCATATATGTTAGGTGCAAAAGGTATTATCGGGAAGTCGGACGCCGACACGCTTATAAGCGGTCTTGCCGAAATACTTGACGATATAGACTCAGGTAAACTTAAAATTGATATGGCGAGCGAAGATATACATTCCTTTGTTGAGCAAACACTTACCGAGCGTTTAGGCGACGTAGGTAAAAAACTGCATACCGCAAGGAGCAGAAATGACCAAGTGGCACTTGACCTTAGAATGTATCTGCGTGACGAGGCAAACGAAATTAAGGAACTTATAAAAAACCTCATTGGTGCTGTAACCGATAAGGCGGACGAGTGCAAGTACTTTATAGCCCCCGGTTATACTCATCTTCAACGTGCACAACCGATAAGTTTCGGTCATCATCTGTTGGCATATTCTATGATGCTTTTAAGGGACATTGACAGGCTAAGTGAATGTATTAAAAGGATAAATGTATCGCCGATAGGTTGTTGTGCACTTGCAGGTACTACCTATGATACAGACCGCTATATGGAAGCCGAAAAACTCGGGTTTGACGGTATAGCACTTAACAGTATCGACGGTGTGTCCGACAGAGATTTCTGTGCCGAACTGCTCAGTGTTCTTTCCATACTTATGATGCACCTATCAAGGTTTTCCGAAGAAATTATACTCTGGTCGAGTTGGGAATTTAAGTTTGTAGAACTGTCCGACGCATACACGACAGGCTCTTCAATAATGCCTCAAAAGAAAAATTCCGATATGGCGGAACTTGTAAGGGGTAAAACGGGCAGAGTATACGGTGACCTTTTAGGCACACTTACCGTACTCAAAGGTTTACCTCTTGCCTACAATAAAGATATGCAGGAAGATAAAGAAAGCGTATTTGATGCGGTAGACACGGTAAAAATGTGTCTTAAAGTTTTCGCACCTATGATTGCCACTATGACGGTTAAAGAAGATAATATGCTATCAGCCGCACAAAAAGGCTTTATAAACGCAACCGACCTTGCAGACTATCTTGTTAAAAAAGGTATGCCGTTTAGAAGTGCTTATAAAATATGCGGACAGATAGTAACATACTGCATAGAAAACGAAAAGGTGCTTGAAAGCCTTGATATTACAGAATATAAAAACTTCAGCGAACTTTTCTGCGATGACGTTTACCAAAATATCGACCTTAAAGTCTGCGTAGAAAAGCGTATATCTTTAGGCGGTGCTTCCCCGCAATCGGTAATTAAACAAATAGAATATATAAAGGATAAATTAAGCACGATATAAGTTAAACCCCCAACGGACATTCACCGTTGGGGGTTTTATTTAATCTACATAATCAATACGTTCGGGTTCAGAAGTTCGCTCGTTTAAATCAAGAGAATCTAAATAAGCCTTTGTATTTTTAAATGAGTTGCCGAAAATCAAACTGCCGTTATAAAAATTATCTTTACCGTCACCCCAATAATAAACAATATTGCATCCGTTTTCAGTTCGCATAATCAGTTCGACTATATTTGTATTCTTTGATTCCTCAATATACAAATCTAAAAACTCATTAAATTCATCGGCGGTAAGATATGAATTTATCCATGAATCATTATTATTTATTGTAATTGATACGGTTAAACTATGGCTGTCTTTAAATTTACTTTTAAGCGGTTTCCAATGCTCGTCGCTGTTATAAAGTGTCATAAGTTCCTTGCCGTATTTTGAATAGTCTACCGTATATTCTCTTTCAAACTTTTTGCCGTTTTTAAGCCTATAAATAATATCAATATACCTTTTATCGGTATCGTCTTTATCGGATTTATCTTTATTATTTATTAGTGATTTATGGAGCGAAAGTACCTTTGACGGGTCGTTATACTCAATAGTATCTGTGGCAAAGAAATGCACGCTTGCGTTTTTAATGTCCTGCTTTTGCGGTATTCTGCTTGCATAACCCAAACCGCCGTTTTGCGATATAATGAATATTATTGCCATTACAACCGTAGCACAAACGCCTATCATAACAGCACCTTTAAAGTTTTTAAATGTCCTGTGTGTTACGGCACTGTAAGCGACCGCTACCAAAACCGCACCAATAAGTGCAAATATCCAAAACTTTACAGTAAAATCTCCACTGAACAAAGAGCCTAAGAAAAACGCTCCGCAGAAAGATATAATAAGTGAACATATAACATATATAAAGCGGTACGCATAGGCGTCTCCGCCTCTTTCGGCTTTTCTTTTATTGAAAAGAATTACCGAAAGTAACGTGAATATAATTACAAGTATTCCGCTTTTAATAAAGAAAAGTAGGTCAAAAGAATTATTAAAATAATCACAGAAACCCGACCCTACAAGCACAAACGGCGATACTATTTTCATTATACTAAGCACATCTGTACTGTAACCGTAAATGCACTCTTCAAAAATTGTAGACAATATAACAGAAACAACTATCAAACCGATGTTTATTCCCGCAAAGGAGACTACAAGGTCAAAGGCAGAGCCTGCACACACCACAAATATCATTGAAAAAGACGAGCATACAAGCATACACATAACGGTATATGCAAAACATATTGCAATACTTGTGACAGCAGTACTTGTAGAAACCAAATTAACAACTATGCCAAGTGAAATATAACTTAATACTATCGGTATCAGGGAAAACACAAACCCTGCAAGGCATCTTGAAACCAAAAGTTCGGTTCTTGTAAGCGGTACCGATAAAAAGACGTCGCTTGAACGCTTTGAGTAGAGGAAAAGGAAGTTTATCAGGTTGAAAACAACCACCGTACCGCAACCGATTACCGTTAAAATACAGGGATTATCAACCGACAGTATCTCACTATCCGCAGTTTTAATATTTTCAAGATTTGAAATAATAAATCCCGGACATATCAAAAGCGTTGCTATTGTAATCAAAACTATAAGACCGATATTTTTTCTTATTGTAAACCCGAACATATTAAGTGCAGGGTTTATCTTACGAGAGGATGTTTTTAACGTCATAACCTGTCGCCTCCAATTCATATACAAACATTTCTTCCAAAGTCGGCTCTATACATTCGGCAAATACAGGAGAGAGAGATTTAATATAATTCATAATCTCATCTTCATCGCCCTTAACCACAAGACTGATAAGTGAGCCTGTGTGTTCTATCTTTATAACGTCAAGTTTTGAGAAAACCGACATTTCGGGAACACCGCTAAATGCAACCTGTACCTTATGCATATTAAGACGTAAGCCTTCCATATCGCCGTTTAAGAGTATTTTACCGTTATGAAGAATACCGAGCCTATCGCACATATCTTCAAGTTCACGAAGATTGTGTGACGATATTACCGCAGTAATACCCCTCTTTTCAACACCTTCAATAAGCAGATTTGCAAGTACCCTCCTCATTACGACATCAAGACCGTCAAACGCTTCATCCAAAAGAATATACCGCGGTAATGATGAAAGTGATAACATAAGTGCAGCCTGTCTTTGCATACCCTTTGAAAATGATGAAAGACGTGCCTTTGGATTAAGCGGAAAAACCGAAAGCAGATATTTATACATATCACGGTCAAACTTAGGATACATTGACGAATAGAAACGTGCCATCTCTTGTAAGTTGGACTGCGGTAAAAAATAGGGTGTATCACCCAAAAAAGATATCTGCGATTTAACCGTAGGGTTATTAAAAGAATCTATTCCATCAACACCTATTCTTCCCCCGTCAGGACGGTAAACTCCCGATATCAAACGTAATAGGGTTGACTTGCCCGAGCCGTTTGAACCTACAAGACCGTATATCGAGCCATCATCTATCTCAAAAGAAACGCTGTCAAGTGCCTTCTTTTCTCCGAAAATTTTTGTGAGATTTTCAGCCTTAATCATACGTCTGCCTCCCTTTCAATACATTTTATTAAATCATCTTTTGTAAGCCCTAATTGATGAGCCGTTCTCACTGCTCTGCAAAATTCTTTAGTTGCACCGTCAATTATGGCTTTATGAGAATGTTCGTCGTCCGATACAAACGAGCCTTTCCCCTTTACAGAATATATGATTCCGTTTTGCTCAAGCAATGTGTATGCTTTTTGAACGGTATTGGGATTAACCGAAAACTGCGAGGCAAGCGACCTTACAGACGGCATCTTTTCTCCGCCCGACAGTATTCCGAGAGCCGTTAATTTTATAAAACCGTTTACTATTTGGTCGCTTATCGGAACACCGCTCTTTAAGTCCAACTGAAACATATACCAACCTCCTGTTAAAATTTGGTGTACTATGTGAATTAGTACAGTTAAGATTATATCACCGATATTTTCCTTTGTCAACAAAAAAATTTCCATCTACCGAAAATGATAGATGGAAATATGTTTTAAAATTTATTTTGCATAATCTATTGCTCGGTTTTCCCTGATAAGATTTACCTTTATCTGTCCGGGATATTCAAGTTCGCTTTCGATTTTTTCGGCTATCTGATGAGCAACTATTACCATTTGGTCATCACTGATAACCTCAGGTTTTACTATTATACGAACCTCACGTCCTGCCTGAATAGCATAAGAGCCTTCTACACCGCTGAAAGAATTGGCGATTTCTTCAAGTTTTTCAAGTCTCTTAATGTAATTTTCTATGTTTTCACGTCTTGCTCCCGGTCTTGCGGCGGAAATAGCGTCTGCCGCCTGTACTATACAGGCAATAACCGTCTTTGCCTCTATATCACCGTGATGGGCGTGAATGGCGTGTATAACTTCCTCGCTCTCCTTATACTTCTTTGCCGCCTCAACACCAAGTTGAATATGTGAGCCCTCCTGCTCGTGGTCTATAGCTTTACCTATATCGTGAAGAAGTCCCGCACGTTTAGCAAGTGTGACGTCTGCACCGAGTTCTGCCGCTATTAAACCTGAAAGATGACAAACCTCAAGCGAATGGTTAAGAACGTTTTGACCGTAACTTGTACGGAAATGAAGTCTTCCCAGAAGTTTAATGATTTCAGGATGCAGGCTGTGAACACCTGATTCTATCATCGCACGTTCGCCCTCTTGCTTTATTATAGCCTCAACCTCTGCCGTTGCTTTAGCAACGGTCTCCTCTATTCTTGCCGGATGTATTCTTCCGTCAACAATAAGTTTTTCAAGAGTAACTCTGGCAATCTCACGTCTTATAGGCTCAAAACTTGAAACTGTTATAGCCTCAGGGGTATCGTCGATAATAAGGTCAACCCCCGTAGCATTCTCAATAGCCCGTATGTTTCTTCCCTCTCTGCCTATAATTCTGCCCTTCATCTCATCATTAGGCAAATTTACAACAGATACCGTGATTTCAGAAGAATGGTCTGCCGCACAACGCTGTATTGCGTGGGCTACCACCTCGCGGGCAATTTTATCCGATTCCTCTTTCGTTTGTTGCTCAAATTCAATTATGCGAACTGCTTTTTCGTGTGATAACTCACTGTCAAGCATACTGAGCAACTGTGACTTCGCCTGTTCCTTTGAAAAACCTGAAATTTTTTCAAGCATATCAAGCTGACTCTTTTTGATACGCTCACACTCTTCAATTTTTTCTTCAATTTCCTTTGCTTTTTGTGCAAGTTTTTCTTCCTTTGCCTCAAAATTGTCAATTTTGCGGTCAAGAGATTCCTCCTTCTGCTGAAGTCGGTGTTCCTGACGCTGTACCTCGCTTCTTCGCTCACGCAGATCACGCTCGGTATCCTGACGGAGTTGATGTGTCTCCTCTTTTACTTCAAGTAAAATTTCTTTTTTCCTTGTTTCGGCGGTTTTCATTGCATCGTTAAGTATACGCTTAGCCTCTTCCTCAGCAGAGCCGATTGCCTTTTCTGCCGACTTGCGACGGTAAGCCGAACCTATACAAAAACCGATTATTGCTAAAACGAGAGCAATAACGCCGAAAATAACATAAGTTAATGTGGGCATAAATGCACCTCCTATATAACAAAGCGGAATTTACGTACGGTGTGTTATGTGTACGTCGGGAGCCGCTGTTTTAACCCCCGTGATTATTAAACTATGCTTTATACAGTTCGCCAAATCTGTAAAAGCACATATTAACCTATCTTAATAATATTACCACTTGATTGTTTAACTGTCAAGCATTATCTACTATTTGTTGTGCCTTTTTTCTGCCTTTTACAACATTTTACACAAGTGTTATATTAAATAAAATAGAAGTTAGTGTCCCACACAGGCAGGCTCTTAAAATGACGCATATATATTTTATAATCATTCCTGATTGATAAAACCGATTGTACAATATCCGTCAAATCTTCACTTCTGTGATAACAGGCTATCTGCATTTTAGGTTTAAATTGCCTTATAATCTGCTTTCCGCCGATAATCGCCTGCTTTTCAGCGCCCTCTATATCCATTTTTACTAATGTTATTTTTTGATTATTAGAAACCGTATCAAGCGTGACCGACGGTATCAGCACTCCGCCATCCTTTATTGCAGACGCCCTTGAGCCGTCCATATCAAAACTTATATTTCCGCAAACATCGGACGCACAGGCGTTTATTAACTTAATATTTTTAATGTCTTTTAATATAAGACACATTTTATTATAACTTTTTCTATCAGGTTCTACGGCATAGATATGCGTATAGTTGTCTACCCTGCTTAAAAAATCTAAAACAGTATCACCCCTGTATGCACCAAAATCGACGTAGGTTTCATTCTTTCCTAACTTTAAAAAATTTTCGTAAGGCTCATTTTCCGATACTTCGCAATCATACAAATACTTAATTTCACCGCTTAGTTTATACATGACTGTGTCATAAAAAGTCTTTTTTGATAAATCGTCAGCAAGCAAAGAATATACATATTTAAGTGCGTCTTCGTTTTTTCTTACGTATTCACTGTCAAATATTGTATCACCGCAAACAGATACGTCAGGTGCATATAACTCTTGCTCTAAGGCAATTTTGTTAATGTTTTCAATAACATCATCAAGCGATGTTCCAAAACACAGAAGCACTATCATATCACCAAATCTGCTTTTAAGTGCAGAATAATGCTCAACCTTTAATCCGTGAAAATATTTTTCGCGTACAAAACCGTCACTTGCAAAAACACCGCTTATACTTATACCGTGTTTTTCAAGCTCTGCTATTATTTTATCTGCACCGTTTCCCATTCCGTATAGTACTATCGGCTTTTTTGCTGTTTTAAGATAAGTCCATAAATCGTTTTTCATACCTGTAATTATACATTTTTTATTCTACAATTACAAGACAGTAAAAAAAGATATTTAGCCTAAAAATTTTTGTTGACATTAGGTAAACCTGATGATATAATAATCAGGTGCAATATTTGCGAGTGTGCTGGAATAGGCAGACAGGCACGTTTGAGGGGCGTGTGTCCACGACGTACGGGTTCAAGTCCCGTCACTCGCACCAGCGTTGCCGGAATCAAAACAGATTCCGGCAATAATTATATTGAAAAAACAAATATTTGCGGGCGTGGCGGAATTGGCAGACGCGTATGCTTCAGGCGCATATGGATGTACTTCTATGCAGGTTCAAGTCCTGTCGCCCGCACCAAAAAAAGCACTTGCTTCGGCAAGTGCTTTTAAATGATATTTCTATAATAAAGTCCTCTTGTATAATCTTTGGGCGGTTCTGCACCGTTTTTATATGCATTTATAACCTTTATTACTTCCTCTTTTGTTTCGGTAGTAAAATAAAGCAATAAAAAGTCAAGCGGTGACAGTTCATCAAGTCTGTCGGCAAGATATAACGGCTTTGAATTAAGAAGTTCCGAATATCCTAATCGGCATCTAATCGGGAATTCTATACCTTTACGGTCGGTAATACTTCCTTTCTTATCGCAATCGCTACACTCTCTACCGTTTTTAAGCGGACAGTTTTTAAGTAACATAAGCGGAAGTCTGCCATAGGCAAATATTCCTTTTTTAGCAGTGGACTTTAACTTAACAGCATCATTTAATGATATTTCTACCGAAAGTGTTATTTCGCGGGCACCAAACTTTGTAAAAACATCTATACTTTCACTGTTACAGACATTAAGTCCTATTGCACCTATTATTTCAAAGTTTAATTTACGTGCTATCTCTATTGCCGATAAATTACCGCAATATGCTCTTGTTATACCCCTTGATTTAATATAAGATAGTCTTTCCGTAAGGCTTTGTTCATTATCTATTATTCGCGGAAGTTCCACTGCAACTTGTAAGTTTTGCGGTAAATCATCAATATTTAATTCATAAGGCACAATAACTGTAGAAATACCGCTTAAATCTGACGGCAATAATGAAAGGTCGCATACTCTTATATATAAATCAGGGTTTTTTGAATGTATAATATCGGTAGTTTTATATAAGGGCTTAAAAATATTTTTATTTTCTATAAAGGACCTTTTATAGGAAAGTTTTTCTATTACTTCTCTACGCATAGAGTTAATAATAGAATTAGGTATAAACAAGCCGTCATCAAGCGTTATATTTATACTATCGGCATAGTACGGCGTACCGCCCAACTTACAAAGTGCCGTCTTTACCGTTTCACTGTCGGCAGACTTTGTTTGAGCTAAAATAGGCTCATCTCCTGTTACGGTAACGGTGTTAAGTCCGTCACTTACAGTAAGTTTTGCCTTTTCTCCTTTTTTAAGAACCGCATCTATACTTATCTTAACCGACTGACGCTCGTTTCTGTAAATATCGTGTAAATATGCAAATGTATCCTTTGAAGATATAACATCATCTTTTGTTCTTATACCAAACATATCCCTGCCCAAATTTGAGGTAAAGTAACCGTCGGTAAAGCCGGAACGCGAAAAAACGTCTTTTAATGTTTTTAAAAGTTTTTCTGTGACTGTACCGCCGTCAACCGCAGTCCTGAAAACCGAGGTTGCCGCCGCTATATATTCAGGTCTTTTCATTCTCCCCTCTATTTTAAAGGAAGAAACACCCATATTTTTTAGTTCATTAACATAATCATAAAGCGATAAATCTTTTAAACTTAAATCGTAACCTGTACCGTTAGGTACGGCAAAAGGCAATCTGCAAGGGCCTGCACAAAGCCCTCTGTTTCCGCTTCTTGCACCCAATACAGCCGATAATAGGCACTGCCCTGAAACGCTCATACATATTGCACCGTGGACAAATACCTCCACTTGTATATCAAGACTTTTTGCAACCTTACAAAATTCTTTTAAGTTATCTTTACTCATTTCTCTTGCAACTACAACCCTTACAAAGCCGAGTTCTTTGAGTATATAAAGTGCCGACGGCGAATAAACAGACATCTGTGTTGACGCGTGCAAAGGCAGTTCAGGTATAGCGTTATGCAACACACTTGCGAGTCCTAAGTCTTCAACAATTACACCGTCAACACCGAAAGTATAAGCCTTTATCACTAAATCTACCGCATTTTTTATCTCGTTTTGTTTGAGCATTATATTTAGTGCAAGATAAACCTTTACACCGCGTATATGACAGTATGCTATAACGCTTTTAAGCTTATCAATATCAAAATTTTCTGCATTTCTTCTGGCATTTAATTCCTTGCAACCTAAGTATACGGCGTCTGCCCCGCTCCTTACCGCCGTATAAAGCGACTCGGCAGAGCCCACAGGTGATAACACCTCTGGCAATCTATCATTCATACAAATCAAATCCTTTAGTTTGATTTTACAACCAAATTATAATTCCGTCAATAAATTTTGCAATAAATAAACTTTAATACCCTTTACACAAGGCGGAAATACTGTTATAATAATAAAGAAAGGAAGATTTAATCTATGAAGTATATGGTACTTTTATGTGACGGTATGGCAGATACCCCGAATGAAAATTTAAACGGCAAAACACCTATGGAATGTGCAAATAAGCCTATTATAGATATGTTAGCGTCGAAATCTGAAGTGGGAATGTGCAAAACGGTAGCCGACGGCTTAAAACCCGGCAGTGACGTTGCAAATCTCTCGGTTATGGGATATGACCCAAAGGTTTGTTATACAGGACGTTCCCCGCTTGAAGCGGCGTCAATAGGAATTGACCTTAAAGACACCGACGTTACGCTTCGCTGTAACATCGTAACGTTATCAGGCGAGGAAACTTACGAAGACAAAACTATGGTTGACTACTGTTCGGGTGATATATCCACAAAAGAAGCAGAACAAATTATTAAAACCGTAGAGGAAAAATTAGGAAATGATATTTATAAATTTTACAGTGGTGTAAGTTACCGTCACTGTCTTGTGGTTTCAAACGGAACTACAGACCTTGGCGAAATGACGCCACCTCACGATATAAGCGGTAGGGTAATAGGTGATTATTTAAGTAAATCTCCTAATGCTAAACCGTTAATAGAACTTATGAAAAAAAGTTACGATATACTAAAAGACCACCCTGTAAACATCGAAAGACGCAAAAAAGGTCTTAATACAGCAGATTCTATCTGGCTTTGGGGTGAGGGTACTAAACCTGCAATAGAGAACTTTAAAGATAAAAACGGTGTAAGCGGTTGCGTTGTAAGTGCCGTTGACCTTCTTAAAGGTATCGGCAAGTGTGCAGGTATGCTCACTCCCGAAGTTGAGGGTGCTACAGGCTATCTTGACACAAACTTTGAGGGAAAAGCCAATGCAGGAATAAAGGCTTTTAAAGACGGTTGCGACTTGGTTTATTTTCACTTTGAAGCTCCCGACGAATGCGGACACAGAGGTGAAGCACTTAACAAAGTAAAATCAATAGAATATATAGAAAACCGTGCTTTAAAACCCATTTTAAATTATCTTGACAACTGCGGTGATGATTACAGAATTTTAATTATGCCTGACCACCCCACACCGCTTGATATTAAAACACATTCTTCACAGCCTGTTCCCTATATGATTTACGATAGCAGAAAATCACAAAACGGTGTTTCAAGTTTCACCGAAAAAGATGCATCTGCAACAGAGATATTTGTTGAACACGGACCTGATATGATGAAAAAACTCCTCGAAAGGCAATAATAAACAAATGAAACGCACAAAATTAAGGGACAGAAAACTCCCTGATTATACCAAAGGCGAAGAAATTTTCAATATGGTAAGCCATATTGTAGGCGGTGCATTTGGTATTGTCGCACTTTTAAGTTGCGTAATAAAATCTTTTTTAGTTTCAAATGTTTACAGTATAGTAAGTTCGTTTATTTTCGGACTTTCAATGGTTACGTTATACTGTATGTCAAGCATCTATCACGGGTTAGTACCGCCCACCGCTAAAAAAGTTATGCAAATTATAGACCACTGCACTATTTTTATTTTGATTTCAGGTACGTATACTCCTATCGCTCTTTGTTCATTAAGAGAAAAAAGTCCTGTTTTGGGTTGGACAATTTTCGGCGTAGTTTGGGGTGTATCGGCTTTGGGCATTACGCTTAACGCAATAGACCTTAAAAGATACAATGTGTTTTCTGTCATTTGCTACCTTGCACTCGGTTGGTGCATCGTAATACCCGGCAAAACCGCAATATCCGCAATACCGAAAAACGGCTTTTGGCTTCTTTTAATAGGCGGAATATCATACAGCGTCGGTGCTTTGCTTTACTGCATTGCAGGACATAAGGTCCACAGATATATGCACTCAGTATTTCACATATTTGTGGTTATAGGAAGTATATTTCATTATCTGTGTATTTATTTTTATATTATATAAGAATTAACGGGGTACCGATTAAAAATCAGTACCCCGTTAAATTTATACTGCAAAAGAACAGAAATAATTACATATTTAATAATATTTTGGTCTTATTATCATCCATATAATCCAAAGTCCGCCTGTACAACATATCATAATAATATCAAACAGTAAAGAATGTTTTTTTCTTACTCTTCCATTGCTCGCCGCAGCTGCTGCGGCAGCGGAAGCACTATTGTTATTGTTAATAATTATTGGTTGGTCTTTCTTTTGTTGACCGTTAAAATTTTCTGTTGCACATCCACAAGCAGGACACACAACCGCTTCATCGTTTATCTCTTTACCACAATGCGAACAATATCTCATTTTTATCCCCCAAATAATTGTATTTTCTAGTATTTTTGTAAAATACTAAAACAATTACAGTCATTTTAGTGACTATTGTCAAGATAAAAACCATAAAATACAATTATTTTGTGGGGTGACAGGAAATGATAAACTACTCTCCGTTTTGGGAAACACTGCACAAATCTAATGAAACAACATACACTTTAATAAATAAACATCATATATCAAGTGCAACCATTGATAAGCTCCGTAAGAACAAACCGCTTAATACAACAACCATTAACGACCTGTGCCGTATTCTTTACTGTGAAGTTGAAAATATAATGAAATATATACCGTCAGAAGAAGACCAAAAATTATAAAAGCACTCGAAAACGAGTGCTTTACTTTTTGTAGGCTCTGTTTACTTGTAAACTAATCGCCCTTATATTTACGGCGTGTAGCCAATCCGCCCCTTATATGCCGTTCCTGTTTATTCTTTTCCAAAACCTGTTTAACCTCTCTGTATAATTGCGGGTCGTCATAACGCAACCGCTCGGTTACGTCTTTATGTACCGTACTTTTTGATACTTTAAATACTTTTGCGGTTGCCCGTACCGTAGCACCTGTTTCTATTATGTATTCCCCCAAAATCTGTGCACGGTCTGCCGTTTGCTCTCTCATACAATTCACTCCCTAAAAGGACTATTTAATTGTATGAAGTATTTATTCTGAATATGACGTTTTAAATGATTAAGAATATTAAATCATAATACTTTTCGATAATTAAATCACCGAAAAGCAAAGATATGGTAAAACCGAGTGTTAAAAAGGGTGAAAATGGATAGGCGTACATTTTATCGTAATGCTTTTTATGGCGAATTATACGAAAGGTAATAAGTGCTACCACTGAAGTAATGATGCCACAAAGCAAATCATTTTGAAATCCAAGCATAAGCCCTAATATACCGCTTAAATAAACATCGCCCGCACCTAATACTTCTTGTTTTTTTACTGCTTCGCCGAGTACTCGAATGAGAAACAGTGGAAAATAACCCATTGCACACCCGAAAATATGTATATACCAAGGCATTGACTTATCAATTAAAGTCACAACTATTGCCGTCACAAATAAGGAGATTAAGTATGCATTAGATATTCTTTTGAGTTTAACATCTTCTATGGCGATACACAGTAAAATGTCAAAGCCGATACATAATACCAAAGCCATAATCGGTGCTGTTTTGTGCAACAAAAAGCATATCAGCCAAACACAAAGATTTAAAACCGCAATCATACAAAACCATTTGATATTGATTTTTGACATAATGGTAAGTTTTTGTCCGGATATCATAAAATCGGTTATCTTTTCAACAGCAATAGACAAAATAATAGAAATCAATGCAAAAATAATATATTCAGCCATTAAAATAATCCTCCCATCTTTGAATTGTATTGCCAAGCCAAATCCATAATTTTTTAAGCAAACTTAGATTTTCTTCTTCGGTATACTCAACATCTGCGTGAATATCGGTAATCGACCAATCTTTAACATCATAATTTGCTTGGTCGTTCCCGTTTCTGGTTTCAACAATAATTACGACCATTTGTACGGTGTCACCGGATTTAATTATCAATTTATGCGATACTGCTTTCTCGGTATAAAATTCGAGAAATCCGCCTCTTTTTACGGAATAAAGTGATTGAAATTCATATTTGCCGTTACAATTATTGAAAAATTCTTTTGTGGCAGAATCGTTTTTTATCCAATCATAATTATTAAGATTATCATTTTGTTTTAAGGTTGGAAAAGTTTTTCCGGATTCAATTGCACGCAGATAATATTCACCGATTTGATTTAATGTTATTTGCCGTTCAATTTCTCTGTTGGCAATTTTTCTTTCGGTTGTTAATGAAGTGAAGTAGGTTGTCACAAGCATACAAAAGCCGAAGGTAAAAAACATAAAAGCAATCATTAATTCAATTACAAAACCGTTTTGCTTTTTTGTTTTCATCTTGTCACCCTTTTCTGTAAGAACGTTCTAAATGTGCATGTGTGCAGTTTGCAATAGTTTTGATATCACTTGGAATTTTAGCAGTTACAATTGACCAAATCTTTATCTCCGGTTCAACAGTTTCGCCATCTACTGTTTTTGGCTTTGCCAAATCACAAAATGTTATTTTTACGACTAAAGATGTATCTGAATTGCCTACATTACACGAAACATAATATGTTTTTGCGTTTACACTTCCGCTTATAGGTTCTCCAATCATACCGTAAGAAATATCCGAAGAATCTACCGGTACGGCATCTTTAATTTCAAAACACTGTGCATTTGAAATAAAGACGGTTTCATCATTTATTTTGATAGAATAAGGACCGGTAAAACCTCCGCAATTGAAATAAACGGTGTTTGGTGATTTGATGGTTGCCGTATTTCCCGAAACCGTATAATATTCCTTATAATCACCGGTTTTAATACTGTTTTTATCCGAAGTGTATGTACTGTTATTATTTTTATATATAAAGCGGATAAACGGTTGATTGTCGTTGCTGTAGACTGTGATTTCTTTTTTTGTATCGTCAAATATAATTTGACTGACGGTTTTTCCCGACATATTTCCTTTTTGATACCAAACCTCATATTCATTGTCTGAGTATGTTCGGGTGGTTGCTTTGCTGATATTACAGGTGTTGTTGTTTAGTGCCGTGTTTGCTTTCGTTTCATCTTTATAAAATGAAAAAATGTTTACGGAATCGGTGTCAAAAATTTTTATGTCTTTTCCGTTTTTCAAAACATAATAGATATTGGATGCCTTGCCTTCTTTCGGTGTGTATTCATAATAGGTCCTGCCGGGTTCATATTTTTTGCATTTCGGTTGATATTCTTTCCCGTCTCTGTATGCAAGCCATGGCACAAAATACCAGTTTCCCGTTTTAAAATTATATCCGTCAGCTTTTAATTCCGTAAATTTAGGATCACCTCTTTTATGTTCTGCTGTAGCCTCTTGTTTTGAGTATGTAGCGTCAACATTCGGACAACTATCTCCAAAATATGTTTTTATGGTTGCACCTGTTAAGCTGAAATATGTCTTTTCTATTGAAGTGTTGTTATAAAATGATGCCAACTGATTATTGTATGTCAAACTATCTTCAATGCTATTTGCGTAATCAGCAATGATACCTAAAACATTCCAAAAGTTTTTATATGTAATAGTAGTAGAGCCTAACTGATATGAAACACAAATATATTGTTTTTTTGAATTATCGTTTATATCAAAAACCTCAAAGTAAAAATCACGAAACATCTTTACATTGTAGCCATCTTTTATAGATATTAAAGCACCATCGTATCTGTCTGATCCAACTTTTACACATCTTAAATACAAACCATTATCAAGCAAATATTTATCAAAATCTGTAGTATCTTTTTCAAGACTACCGGTTCCCATTTCAAACTTGACCTTTAATTCTGTGATTGTATATGTATAATCGTATGCACCGGTCAAACCTTCGGCGGTGGGATGTGCCTGCCCTTCTAATACCATTGTTCTCGGAACGGTAACAGGAGTTTCGGTATAATAATCGGTTGGTATATCCGAAGATTTCAGCTTGTTGTTTGTATAATTTCCCTCGAATGTAATAAGTTCTTTCGGACTTTTGGAGTCATCAATAAACTTTGCATAAGTTTTACCCTCGGCATCATTATCAACCGTGATTTTGTCGAAATGAACAGGAACGGGAATACTGCCGTTACCGTTGCCACCGGAAATCGGAACTTCCGGCGTATCATCAGCATCTTTTTCTTCCCAACCTAAAATATTTGCCATATTGTTATAATCACTGCTGGCTTCATAAGCCGAAATGATATTGCTTTGAAGTAAATCAGATTTAAACTGCATATTTTGTTTTTTGATTTGATTTCTCGATGCGGAAAATACCGTTAAAACAGAGCCGGTAATAATAGAAAAAAGCAATAACGCAACAACACATTCTACCAAACTGAATCCCTTTTTATTGCTGATAACTTTGTTGCTCATACTTAACTCCTATTCTCAACACGGCGGTTGCGTGTTATTTTTGAAAACATTGAAAAAAACAAATCCTGTGTTTCGTTTTTTTCGTATCTTATCGTTACTTTTAATGCGTTTTTGCCGTCAAGCACAAAAAATGCTATTGAAGATATATTTTCAAATTCTTCTGTTGCTGCACGGTTATCAACTGTTATTTTTTTGTTATTGAACGAAATAACGCCTGCTTGAGTGCCGGTAGAAGTTTTAGCAATCAATTTATTATTGCCGGGTGAAGTAATAGTATAATTTTCACTATCGTATTTTTTTATCCAAGCATTTACATTTTTTTGCACTTTGGTTATTTCTGAAATACATTTTGCTTCTTTGGCGATTTTCGCTTGTTGACCGGAGGCGTATATCATAAAAGTTACTACCATTGTCCCGACAATTGCGGCAATAGCCATAACAACACACAGTTCCGCCAATGTAAACCCTGATTTTTTGTTTATATGTAAAAATTTGCTCATTTTACTCCTCTTTTTTACAAAATTTGCTTGATTTGAATATAACACATTTGCGTTCAATTGTCAACATATGTATTCAATAAACAATGGTACACATACTATACTTTAACTAGGGGTGTCTGTATGATGTTAGATGCAGAAATTGTTGGCAGGGTAATACAAAAATGCAGAGAAAAGCGAAATTTATCCCAAGAAGTGGTAAGCGGACTTGCAGCAATTGGAAGAACACATTTAAGTGCCATTGAGAGAGGCGAAAGGAAACCCACGTTAGAAACCTTTTATAAAATTTGTTTGGCACTTAATATGAAACCAAGTGTTGTAATGGAACAAATCGAAAAAGAAAACGAACAAAAAGCAAAATAATTTCATACAAACGAGCCACTGTGATTATTAGTCACAGTGGCTCTCAACCACAAATTTATTATTAAAGCCACCCCTCATACAACTAATTGTATGAAAGGTGGCTACTTCTTATGCATATTAAACTGTTAATAACTTTCTTTATAAAAAATTTAAAACAATTATAAAACTATGTTGTCCTTTAAACCGTTTCCTAATTTACACTACTCTCAAACAATACATCTTGACAATTAGCATTGACAAAAGTTTGAGAACCATCTGAATTTACACTACTCTCAAACTCCTTTTTTGGTAGTCATACCGCCGTCTAGTTTGAGAACCATCTGAATTTACACTACTCTATCTAAAATAGTAGAAATTTAAAGGGATTATTATTCCGGTCAGATTGTTGCTGACTATGCTACATCTACAATAGTAGAAATTTAAAGGGATTATTATTCCACATTCTCAAGCACCGCTTGTTCTAATCTACAATAGTAGAAATTTAAAGGGATTATTATTCTCGCGTATTTATTTACGCCGAGTTCGGTGATCTACAATAGTAGAAATTTAAAGGGATTATTATTCTTTATTGAGGAGGTGAATTAGAATGAAATCTACAATAGTAGAAATTAAAAGGGATTATTATTCAATGTTTCTATTGAACGCATAGCAGAAATCTACAATAGTAGAAATTTAAAGGGATTATTATTCACCCAGAAAACCGGACTACATCTATTATATCTACAATAGTAGAAATTTAAAGGGATTATTATTCTATCTTGAACTATTGCGGTGTTTATACTATCTACAATAGTAGAAATTTAAAGGGATTATTATTCTGGTATTCTGCTTGCTAATATTCCAAATCTACAATAGTAGAAATTTAAAGGGATTATTATTCTTCTTCATTCCCATTGTCAAGCAACATTGATCTACAATAGTAGAAATTTAAAGGGATTATTATTCCGGGTATTCTGCTTGCTAATATTCCGAATCTACAATAGTAGAAATTTAAAGGGATTATTATTCACACCCTGTGCATTTCCGCCCTGAAATAATCTACAATAGTAGAAATTTAAAGGGATTATTATTCCGGTTTTCTTTGCCGTCTGCTTGACGAATATCTACAATAGTAGAAATTTAAAGGGATTATTATTCCAAATCGCCGAGTGGTTCGATGCAGAAATCTACAATAGTAGAAATTTAAAGGGATTATTATTCAAAGAATCACCACGCCACCGCTGACATATCTACAATAGTAGAAATTTAAAGGGATTATTATTCCTAGCTTCGCCTCA